>JAQYWF010000011.1 GCA_030145105.1 Desulfosarcina sp. | reverse complement strand
TCCGTTCTTGGCCAACTCCGCTTCCCTGCGGTCGGTAATGGCGATTTCGGTTGGACATTTCATGTCCACGCCACCATCGTCCGTGGGAAACGTATGGGTCGGCAAGCCCTCGACCATGCCACCGCTCTCAGCCCCACGGATCCGCGAACACCAGCCGTAAAGTTTGAATGCCCGGTTGATGTTGACCCCCATGGCATAGGCGGAATTGGACCAGCAGTATTTCGAATGATCGGCACCTTCGGTGTCCTCTTCGAAGTCAAACTCCTCCACCGGCTCGGTTTTTGCGCCGTAGGGAATGCGGGACAGGAATCTGGGCATCGTCAGTCCAACATACCGAGAGTCATCCGAGTTTCGAAGGGAGCGCCAGGAGGCATATTCGGCAGTTTGTAAAATTTTGGTCAAATCCCGC
This sequence comes from Desulfosarcina sp., assembly GCA_030145105.1. Lineage (GTDB taxonomy): Bacteria > Desulfobacterota > Desulfobacteria > Desulfobacterales > Desulfosarcinaceae > Desulfosarcina. Next base: position 31,456 of record JAQYWF010000011.1, on the reverse strand, counting down.
GGATTACCCAACTCCTGCCAGGTATCCATGTTCATCAATCCCGGAGCGGAAGCAGAAATAAACGGGGCATGCGCCGCCGCGGCAATCTGGGCAATGCCACTTAAAATCTCCACATTTTTTGGCGTGTGGTCAAAGGTGTAATCCCCGACGAGACAACCGTAGGGTTCGCCGCCCGGTGTACCGAATTCGTCCTCGTACATCTTTTTGAACAACGGGCTCTGATCCCAGGCTGTACCCTTAAATTTTTTCAGGGTCTTGCCTAAATCTTTCTTGGACAGGTTCAACACCCTGATCTTGAGCTGCTCGTCCGTCTCGGTATTGTTGACCAGATGGGACAACCCGCGCCAGCTGCCTTCCAACTTCTGAAAATCCTGATGATGCATAATCAGGTTAATCTGCTCACTTAGCTTTTTGTCGATTTCGGCAACGATGGTTTCTATCGTCCTGACGGCATCGTCGGAAATCAAAGTGGTCTGTTCCAATGCCTGTGCCGCCAACGTCTGTACAGCGGTTTGCACGGCCTCGCGGGCCCGATCCGTCTTGGGTTTGAATTCTTTGTGAAGCAGCCCCTCAAACTCACTCATCTCCATGGTTTGGGCTTCTGTGCTTTCTGCAGTGGTATCCTTTTTTAAATCTGCCATGATCAACCTTCCCCTTCCTTCTTTTCAGATCCTTCATCCGGTTTGGGTGTTGCGGACAACGCCTGCATGAGCGCCGGATCGCTTAACAGCTTGGCAACAAGCTCCTCGGCGCCCCCCTTGCCATCCATGTAGGTCACTAAGTTGGCCAATTGTGTACGGGCCTTGAGCAGATTGCTCAAGGCATCAACCTTTTGGGCCACTGCCGCCGGTGAAAAATCATCCATGCTCTCAAATGTCAGATCGACGTTGAGATTGCCTTCACCGGTCAAGGTGTTGGGAACCTGGAATGCTACCCGCGGTTTGGCCGATTTCATGCGTTCGTCGAAATTATCAACATCGATTTCCAAAAATTTACGTTCGGCAACGCCGGGTAACGCCTCTTCCGGCTTTCCGGATAGATCGGCCATCACGCCCATCACAAATGGCAGGTTAATTGTCTGCTCCGCACCGTAAGTCTCCAGATCATATTCGATCTGCACCCTCGGCGCTCTATTGCGGGCAATGAATTTCTGGCTGCTTGCTTTTCCTTTGGCCATGATCGTTTCTCCCTTCTTGTATATATCAGGTATCTAATAATAACGAGGGCTTGTGAACGCTTATGTATTTTACACCCCGCGTAAGGCTGTGTATCACCCTTCGGACGGTTCCTCTTCCCCGCTGACCACTTTCACCTGGGACATGGCATCCGGAGAAAGATCGCGAATGATGTCCACGAAACTTTTTCCGACAAGGCGCTTGGCCCGCTTGATCAGCAAAGGGACCGGGCTGGACGGTTCATTCTGTTCGTAATGGCTGATAATCATGTCCAAGGCTTTCAGCACGTCTTGATTGGATGTGACACGCCCGGACAACGCCTGCCCTGAGGCGCCACCGGTGGAAGCCGTCCGGTTTTCGGCGTCCGTGGGGGAGGCGTTTGAATTGGACCGTGTAGGGTTTGAATCGTTTTCGATTGTCGCCTGGGCCTGTTTGCGTGATGACATTTCCGGTCCATACCCCCTGCGCGCCATGTACATGCTTGTTTTCGATTGCATCTGCTGCAGCAGTTGCTCAAGTCGGCTGAAATTGGGTGCGGCTGTCGAACCCACAAGATCCATCAGCCGTGTATCCAATGCGCCAAGATGGTCCATGCATTCGCGCAGCGTCTGATCCGTGGCTTGCAGCTCTTCGATGTCGGTCTGTTCAAAAGCGGCGTCGATGATCTGCATCGAAGGTATGGTGCTTGCCCCAGTTTCGGGTGCCGTTATTTCACCGGATGCCATCATTATGTGACGCAGGCTCGCACTTGGCAGCCGTGCATCCTCCGGCGTGCACAGCGGAATCTCCATCAGCTGGAGAATGAATTTCATCGGATCCTGATCGCTCATCGCCGTCGATGCGGGAGAGAGGGTGCTGATGATATTAATCCGCTCCAGGGGGTCATTGTCATCTTCGGGATCCAGCAGGGGAAACAAATGATCCCAGTAGCGATCCACAACACCTCGCATCAAAGCGAGACCATCGCGAAAGCTGGACAATCCATTCAAACGGAGCGACGAGGCAGTCAAATAGAGTATTAGCCTGAGGTCACGGCTGCGTTCAAGCAATTCTAAACTCTGGCGGTAGACCTGCTTCCAATCGGGTTCTTCTCTTTCCTGAACATAGTCGCCCACCTGTGTTTCCGCCTTGCCCTGGGCGATTCGCTCGAGTTCCAGAAAAGCAGCATCATAGGAGATATCCTCTCCACAAGGGGCATCAGGTGAAATTTCGGCAAGGAGCGCTTCAGCGTCGAAATGGGTCACAACATACCTCGATTCAAGGTTTTTTTTGTTGTCACTCCCTCATCGGCGGTAATCGAACAGCGTTGGGTGGGTCACAGATTCTCGCCTGAGCGGGATTGAAACGATTGGTGACTGTTTACGCGTTCATTAATACTGACCGGTACACGCTCAAATGCTAAGATTGTCTTTCGTTCTCACCTACAGGGAAATAGGTCAGATAGGGTTTTCGTATGCGGAATACATCCATAGGCTTCCGGTGATGCCATATGGATATTTTTGGTGTTTGCCATTACCGGCTAACTGAAACCCAATCTGAGCGATTGTCGAGCTTGCCGCAGATTCAAGGCAGATGTCGTCGCGCTATAGTGGGCTATGCGCGGCGATATCTAACGCCGAAGATGGGGTGAGATCGGCAAACCCAACGGGTTTCACCTTTTGAATATAACCATCGATGGTACCCAACCGTGATCGTTACCAATCGACCTTCTTCGAGAAAGGTGAATCGCTCAGTTTGGGATGAATTAAAACAAGTGAAATACACGGAAAAAGGTTAATACGTCTATCCAGGTTGAACAGGTGACGCGTGGAAAAGTATCCCGGGAAGGATCGAATAGCCGGCTTCTAAAATACATATTTGCCGTATTTTTTTCGTTGTTTTTGCATGATCTTCAGTTCCTGATCCCCAAGGATTACAATCTCCGGATCGACTCGAAAATCGAGCTTACGGCGTCTTCCTTTATATCGCACCGAATTAAGAATAACCTTCATGGTCTCACGTCGAGCCAGATGTTTATCGTCCGATCGAATGATGTTCCAAGGCGACGCTTTCGTATGCGTCTTTTTTAAGAGCATGTATTTCTTCTCAGTAAACTCGTCCCACAATTCCTGGGCCTGCAAGTCAACTTCTGAAAGCTTCCACTGCCGCAACGGATCATTTTTTCTCCGCTCAAAACGTTTGGATTGTTCATTTTTGCTGACCGAAAAATAAAGTTTGATAAGAATCGTCTTTCCAGCGTCTTCGAGAAAATTGCTTTCATAAGTATTTACTTTTTTCATGAACCGATTGTATTGATTGGATGTACAGAATCCCATGACCGGCTCAACCAGGGCGCGATTATACCAACTTCGGTCAAAGAGCACGATTTCACCCGCCCTGGGAAAGTGTTCAATATAGCGTTTGATGTGAAGTTCTGTTTTCTGCTGTTCACTCGGTTTACCCAAAGCGACCACGCGGTATCGTTTTTCATTCATATAGCGCGTCACCCGGCGAATCGTCCCCCCTTTTCCCGAGGCGTCCCGGCCGTCGAACAGAATAACCATTTTCTTCCCTGTACGCTCCAAATGAAGCTGCATCTTGATCAGTTCCGCCTGGTAAGGTTTCAATTCTTCCGCATTGTAATACTTTTCCAATATGTTCAGGATCACTTTTACTTTATCTTTTCTTTTAAGAACAGCCATCGCCTTAAGAATCATTTTGTTGGGATCACCCGCTTCGACCTTCCTTTGGATTTGGGTGGCCACATCCTTCATTTGAGCAATCTCATCACGAATATTAATGCTCTTTTTTTTACTTGGATTTTTTGACATCTTTTTTCTCCCTTGAGCGTCAATTATTGTACGATCGTTTCTAACCGGGGAAGGGAAATGTCCAGTTCCATTCATTCACAATCAAATATGTAGATCACGGAGGTGGGACATGAAATTGATAACACATCCAGAATTTATAAAAATCACCATAAGACCCAAACGAAAAACAATACGGTAAGCACCCATTTGCATCTCGTTCGCCCTATATTTCTCCAAGCATACCAATTGCTTAAGACCCTTCGAAGGTCAGCATGAGTTTTTTTGCATGGAAAGTTAATAATCTAAAGATAAGGATTGTTGAACCTTATTTTCGATTATACTATAACAATAAACCATTTTATTCTTTGAAGGTAAAATGTTTTGTGGTCGAGATGCCTTAGATTCCGTTTTTCTTTAAAGGTTATTATTCCCTGAATCAAGAATCATTCACAGGAGAAAACGATGGCAAAATTAATTGGTCTGTTGACTGCCGGCGGCGATAGCCCCGGTTTAAACGCAGCGATCCGCGGGATCGGCAAAGCTGCTTTGGGATCCTATGGGATGCGAATCATCGGTTTTCGGGATGGGTTCCGGGGTTTGATGGAAAACCGCAGTGTTCAAATGAAAAGTGTTTCCTTTTCAGGCATTCTGACCAGAGGTGGCACGATACTGGGAACCAGCCGTGAGAAACCGCATCGTATGCCCGTGGGAAACAAGGTGATGGACATGACCCAGGTGCTGATTGAAAATTACCATAAGAGTCGCTTAGATGCGCTGATCTGCCTGGGTGGCGGAGGAACACAGAAAAGCGCTTACCGCTTGATGGAACAAGGTTTGAATATCGTTACCCTCCCTAAAACGATTGACAACGATGTTTACGGAACAGATGTGACCTTCGGTTTTGATACGGCATGCGGGATTGCCACCGAAGCCATCGATCGCCTGCACAGTACGGCGCATAGCCATCATCGAATTATCGTGGTGGAAACGATGGGGCACAAGACGGGCTGGCTTGCCCTGGGTGCCGGGATAGCCGGTGGCGCCGATGTCATCTTAATTCCCGAGATTCCATATGATGTCGGGAAAATAGCCGAAGCGATCCTCAGAAGGCGACACGAAGGAAAAAACTTTAGCATCGTGGCCGTGGCTGAAGGCGCCATGTCCAAAGAAAATGCCGCAGCGCTGAATAAAATCATAGAAAGAAAAAAGAAATCCAAAGACCAGAAAGAGAAAATGAAGCTTAAAGAGGAATTGAAAAAGGTCGAATCCCGGTATTCCGACAACACGATCGACCTTTCACGGCAACTTGAAAAATTGACCGGCCTGGAATCCCGGGTATCCATCTTGGGCTACGTGCAACGCGGTGGCACACCGTCCGTAGCGGACCGTTTATTGGCGACCCGTCTGGGCACCGCTTGTGCCGAACTGATCAACAGCGGCGTATACGGTGTGATGGTGGCTTCCAAGGGTGACAGGACGGAACCCATCCCCTTGAAAAAAGTGGTCGGCAAACGAAAAACCGTACCGTTGGATCACCCCTGGATCGAGTGTGCGCGGAAGGTTGAGACCAATTTGGGAGACTAATTCACAAGAACTGAAAAGCAAAGCGTCGAGGCCCTTGCATCGTCTGATCGAGATTGGTTTTTCATGATCCTGACAAGCGTTCTGGAAGGGTCAGTATCAGGTCCCCGAGATCGGCATGCTTGACCTGCCGGGCCGCCTGCCGGTATTCGATCCACAGGCGGCGGCGCATGGATGACTCCGGCCACTGGTCCATTTCCCGCGTGACCGCCATTGCATAAACGCTGACCTCGCAGATGCCGCCCCACTTCTTAAACCGGTATCTGCCCATTGGCGGCATCACCAGGTCGCCTTCAATCCCCGCCTCTTCGTAAGCTTCGTTGACGATGGTCTCCGTTGCTGAAAAACCGGGATCGATCAACCCTTTGGGGATGGTCAGGTGCTTGCCGCTGCTGGTGGAGATGAGCAGCACTTCCAGGCGGTCGTCCATGATCCGATAAGGAATGGCCCCGGCTTGGGCGAATACCTCAGTCATGGCGTCTCATTCCCGGGGATGCCGAAAACGGCAAGCTGTTTGTTCTTGTAACGGCGGTCGTCGGTGACATCGGCGCCGAACCAGTCCGGTGGCGTAAATTGCCGGCTGGCATCGACCGAAGAAAATTCAACCTCCACCAGAAGCAATCCCGCCAGGTTACTGTCAAACCGGTCCAGTTCAGCGGTAAGATTCCCGATCGGCAGGGCATACCTGGTTTTGCTTACCCGGCGACCTTCTGTATACGGCCACAACTGCTGGAACTGATCTTGAGACAATTCGATTTCGATTTCCGTTCGCGACAGTCCCTCCCCCGACTTGATCGTCTGGGAAAAGCGTGCCCCCTTCTGCCTGATGCGCAGTTCAACCCCGCCGTCGACGGCAATTAAATAGCCCTGACGAATAGCAGCGCCAGTAAGGCTGGCCAAAGAACAAGGCAGATGATCAACCAGGAACTTGCGTTCGATTTCAATGTCCATGCGAGGGTGCTTTCAATATATTGGATTTAATCTCACTCCAGAGCCGTGAAAATGCCATCCCGCCCTTGAAACCGGGTCGATAGTGCGTCAACGGTGCCCGATATAACCCCATCTTTTCCACATCGGCACTATAGGGAATGCAGCCGTTCAAGGGGTTGATCTTGGCTGCAAGAATTTCTCGTATGGTCTGGCGATGCATTAGCTTGCGGGACTCCACCATGGACAAAAAGGGATGCAGTTTGCCGGCATCAAGCCCGGCTTCCTCGAAGATTTGGATCAGCTTGCGATAGGTCATTATCGAAAGCGTGGTTGGAATCAGGGGCACCAGGATTACGTCCGCCGCTACGAACACATTTTCGCTTACCAGGGTAATATTGGGCGGGCAGTCCAGAAAAATATAGTCATAGCGGCCCTTCAATTCCCCCAGTAAGCGTTTTAGCCGGCGCCGGGATTTGGAGAAATCGTTCAACTGGATATCCAGGTTGCGGTAGGACAGATCCGCCGGCAGCAGATCCAGTCTACGAAAATCCGTTCCGCGGATCGCCTTATCTATCCGTTTTCCCCCTTTGAGAAATTTACGGCTGTTGTACTTCGGTTTCGGCTGAATGCGGAAGTAGAAGGTCGATGACCCCTGGGGGTCGAGATCGCACAGCAGGGTCGGCATCAGTTGATTGGTCGATAGATAGGCCAGATTGACGCATGCGGCCGTCTTTCCGACGCCGCCTTTGATGCTGTAGAGGGCGATGATTTTCACGTCAGGTTCCTGTCAGGTAAAAAGCGTAGTGAACTGTTTTCGGGTTGTCGGAGCGTTGAACTTGCTGAAGACATGAAAAAATTGCGATCGGACGCGTCCATGCGCCACATGAAGCCGGGTGATCAGTCCACCGGTGGCCGCTGTCAGCATCAAGGCTTGCGCCGACTGCGGCCGGATGGATTGCAGATGATTGATCAGAAACGCCTGCTGGACGGAGAGATCGTTGAAATCGCCTAAATTTTCTTGGAGCCGCTTGAGCTGTTTCACCAGCTGTTTCATCTGATCTTCAGGAAACAGAGAGGTGAAAAATTCCATCAGATAGCGCAGCTTTTTGCAGTCGATGCGCAGTTCATGGAGACGTTCATCCGGCGTAGTGTCAGAAATCCGGCTGCCTTTCTTGATGATGCGGCGGTACCGGTTGTAGATGACCGCTTTCGCTGCGTCACCGATGGGTCGGGCACCGCCTGGGGCATCTGATTCGGCCAGAGGGTCGGATTGGACAAATACATCCAGGTCCGCCAGGGCGGCGTTGAACGCGGTACCGGCCATGGCCTTGACCATGCGCTTTCTGGCGTAGCGCCGTTTCCGCTGCAGTGTCCGGAACAGACTGTCGATCCCGCTTTTGAGAACCTCCGGAACCAGGGCAATGTATGCTTCTTTTTTTAGCAAATAGACATCCAGGTCACGCACGTCCCCGGTAATGGCGCCCATGGCCTTCAACTGCGGCTGCAGACGGGCGGTTGTGCGGGTATCGAGCACGCCTTTCATCTGGCTGAGCAGGGAGCGGGCCCGTCGCACCGATACGCGGAAGTCATGCAGAAACTCACTGTCAATGTCCTCGAGAACGCCGGGCAGATTGGCCTGCATTACGGATATCAGGTTTTCAATGATGAACCGGACGGCTTCGGCGGCAGGTGTGTGCGGTTGAAGGGCGATGTTGATTGTTGACGAGTACGTACCGGGTGAAAGACCGCTGCGCTCCATCAGGGCCAGTATCGGTGACTGTTTGGCCGCTTTTATCCCCAATTGCGCCAGGCAGGCGTCAACCTGCTTGGCGGCCTTGGCGTAGCCTCTCACCGGTATGAGCCGGCACTGAACCACCGCTTCCGTGCCGCCGCCGCAGCCATGGGTTTCCAGCACCATCCGGGCGACGGTCTTCGCGTCCCGGTTGAGCAGGTCATAGCGAACGGATTGTTTAGTGATTTCACCAAGGGAGATCAGTGCCCGCATCTCCAGGGCATCTTCCAGGAGGGTGGCAACGCCGGATTCGGGAAAATCCCGTGTAAAAACAAGCGGCTTTTCCCCTGGCGCCACCACGGTGCCGACCTGCTCACCGCTGTTGATATCGACGATATCGTAGCAACGGCGACTTTTCATCATCAGCCACCCTTTTTTAAGCAGCCGCCAGTCAAAGGAATCCATGACTTCGAACGCCTTGGTGCCGGCTTCCTCACGGATATCGTCGAACCTATCGGCCAACGCCGTTTTAATGGTTTCCAATATCTCAGGATCGGTTATGGCGTAACAACGCTCGATCATATGACTTCCTTTACCGTCTTGCGTGCAGGGGACGGCATCTTTTTTTTTGGATACCCGTGTGCTTGAAAATGCGCTTTCTTATTTCTTCGCCGTTTTTGGATTCCCGCATGGCGGAGGTGGCGCAGGCGCGAAAATCCAGCGGTTGATAGGCCGCGACCAGTGATTTGAACCCCTGGATCGTGTTGAGCAGCCGTTCGGCCTTGTTCCTGGAGATTTTCCCGAGAATAAACGCATCTACGCCCAGTCGGATCGGCATCCGAATCAACGATATCTTGCGAAAATAGGGACCGGTCTCGGTTTCAAACAATTGCGACAGCTGCAGCCTGACAGCATTGGAGCCGATGTCGATCGCGGCAAATCGTTTACTGGTCAGCATGCCGGCGAATGCCTTTCGGTTTAAATGCAGTGGGATATTCGCAGTTTGAATAGAAAGCACAGATGGGAGGGTGGGGGCAATAAAAAAATGTTACCATCCGTCGGGAAGCGATATGAACAGGATAACGCTCCGATTGGTTTTCTGCCGCGGCCGTGCCTGTCTGGTGACCCGCCGGCAGCTATTGGAATCAATGAACCGTTGACGCATGCTCATCCTGCATCAAGGACGGGCATTATCATTTCGAGGAGTGTTCAACATGGATAGACTTCAGGAGTTAATCGGTGCTTTGTCAGATGAGGATGTTCTACTAAGAAGCTATATGGCCAGGCACGACCATGTGTGTAAAATCTGTGCCAAGCCCGCCAATTCATTCCGAATGCCGCTTTCGAAACTTGAATACAGCATGTCCTCCATTTGCCAGGCGTGTCAGGACTATTATTTCTCTGAGTAACGAATCGTATCCCAGCGACAAAGCACGCTACCCGGCGGAGCGCGTCTGTGCCGAATCGTCACGGTTGCCGTGTTGGGCAGAGATTTTTCGAATCACATATTCTGCCTGTTTGTAGTGAATATAAAGATGCAGCCCGAACATGCAGTGCCAGTTGTGGGCATCGAATCGGCCGAAAATCGGATGACGGGTCCGTAACCCTCCCCGAAGTCTGCCAAGGCTCGAAATAATTTGCAGATGTTCTTCCACCGATGTGCGGAACAGCTGAAGCTGCTCTTCTCCGGGGTTGCGGGAAGGCAACACGTCCCTTAACAGATTGCTCATTTTCAGGCCTGGCTGTCGTCACGCCCCGATGCGGCGGAATGGTGACCGGGGACTGGGTAGGACTCCCGTCGGGAAGCGGTGACGGCACGATTGGCGATATCCTGAACCTTTTCGTAGGCCAGTTCGCTCTTTTTTGAAAGATCTCCGATCTGGGCTGCCTGTGACGACACCACCTTCTCAAGGGCCTCGATTTTCCCCAAAAGGACGTTCCTTTCACCTTCAAAGCGGGCTTCCATAAGAGCCATGTCGCTTTTAAAATCCCTTGTGAGCCGGTCCGTGGTCTGGGCCACCGCCGTCTGGATGCTGGTTTCATTGCGCTTGGGAAAACTCTCTACCTCTTTTTGCAGGGCGACCACCTCTTTTTCACGGGCGGCGATGGCTTCTTCACGGGTGTCGAGCGAGGCCGTTCGAAGCCGTACGTCGTCCTCGAAATTATTGCGTTTGACGGCGAGCTCCTTTTCAAGGGCCTGGAGTTCGTCTTCAAGGGCGTTTTTGCGCTGCGCATGTTCCCGCGCGAAGGCATACTCGTGTTCTTCCTTTTCACGCTGGCGCTGTTTGCCGAGCGTGTCCGCCTGCTCCTTGACCTGCCGATCGTGGTCGGCCTTTTCTCGCTGCCACTGGGTTCGCCTCTCTTGCATCTCGCCTTCAAACGCGGCCTTCTGCGCCTCCATGTCCTGTCCGAACTGCTCTTTTTCCACCCGTTGCGCATCGATCAGGGCTGCCAGGTCGGAAGCGGCCGTTTCCACTTCATAGATGGTATCCAGCTCACCTTGCTTGGTATCGATGGCAGACTTGATCTTGCGATAAGTCTCGATTTCGGTCTCGAACCGTTCAGCCAGGTCGGTTAATTCGCGGCTGATCGCGCCACGCAGCTCGTGAAGGCGCGTCACGGGATCCTGCGCCGCCTCGGAATCGGCGGTTGCCTCGGCCATTTTTTTTTCAAGCCGTTTTCGAGTCTTTTTGGCATCCAACAGATCCTTGTTCAGACTATCGAAGCGTTTTTTGGCCGCTTCATAGGCCTCAAGCAGTTCCTTTTTGGTGTTGGCCATGGAGACATTGGGGACGTCGGTTGGGTCGGTCATTGCGGTTTCCTGTCTATATATATTTTTAGTTATTATTTTTTCTAACGCGCGCCAGCCGGTAATCGATGATTGCTGATGGTTTGTAGAGACTGCCTGAAGGGCAGCCTGCTTTATCGTATCCTTTCCGACTATTGCGATATGTTGGGTTTAACTATAAGCGCAGATGTAAATGCCGTACCATGGACCATGCCCTCAGTCAATCGACACTTTCAGGTGATCGTCGAGGGTGTCGTTTAGGCTTTTATCCGATTGGCAGCGTCCTGAGATGGAACACGGATCTGCCATTTGCAGGCGGATACTTCTTAACCCTTGTATTCTTAAATGGATTGGATATTCTGGTCCTGTAGCGCACAAAACAGCTGTTGGAAATGGTGGGAGGACAGCAAGTTGAAAAAAACTGTGATAGAATACAACCAATTCATCAGATCGATGTAAAAACGATGTCGTGCAGAGGAAGCAAATGTTCAAATACCCGAAGATATTGGTGATCGCAATTGGACTGATCGGATTGACCACTGCCGTTTTTGCGGGTGATTTCGATGGCTCATCACCATTGTCGGGAACCGTTGGAAAAGTTATTGAAATCAATCAATACAGGATTGTGGATGATGTTGATCCTGACACCGTCGGTCTTCCGAAAAAGTTTTTGATTGACTTTAAGGCCAAGGTGCTTCGTCCTTCGAATGACAGCCTGGTGAGAAGACAGATTTCAATTCATAGCGTTGCAGTCGTTGAGAACAAGACAGTTATCCAAGGCGTCGACGAAGGTGTCGAAGGGGTAGAAGATGGTTTGGCTTGGAGCCTGACAATCTCGAAAAAAGATGGAAGCGCTGTTCTCTCCGCATCTGGCAATGGCGTGGCCTATGTCGTGTTCGGTGTGTGTATACCCGCCAAAGAAAATCAATAACCGAAAATGGTCCTGCCTTATTTTTGGGCTTTTCCTCGACCATGAGGTGTTTTAACAACACTGTTAATGCGTGAGAATTTTACTGATGAACTGGGCGGCTCGGTCCGTTTGGGGATTGGCGAAAAAGTCGTGGGGGTTTCCGGTTTCCACCAGGCTCCCCTCGTCCATGAAAATGACCCGGTGGGCCACCTGTCGGGCGAAGCCCATTTCGTGGGTGACCACGCACATGGTCATGCCTTCACTGGCCAATTTGACCATGACGTCCAGCACCTCGCCGATCATCTCGGGATCCAGGGCGCTGGTGGGTTCGTCGAAGAGCATGATTTTGGGCGACATGGCCAGCCCCCGGGCGATGGCCACCCGCTGTTGCTGCCCACCGGAAAGCTGGGTCGGATGCGCGTCGGCCTTGTCCGCTAATCCTACACGATCCAGTTTTTCATGTGCCAACGCTTCAGCATCGGCACGTTTCATTTTGCGTACATTGATCGGCGCCAGGGCGACATTCTGCAGGGCCGTCATGTGGGGGTAGAGGTGAAACTGTTGAAAAACGAAGCCGATCTCCGCCCGCAGCTTGGTCAAGTTGGTGGAGTAGTCATGCAGGGGTGTGCCGTCTACGAACAGTTCCCCTTTCTGGAACTTCTCCAAGCGGTTGATGCAGCGGATGAGGGTGGACTTGCCTGATCCGCTGGGGCCGCACACCACGACGACTTCGCCGGAAGTTACATGCAGATCGATGTCCTTGAGGACATGAAGCTTGCCGAACCACTTGTTGACACCGTTGAATTTGATCATGTGTTTCTTTCCGATTGACTGTGATACTAATTGTTAAAGCATAACCTGTTGAGTGGCCATTTTCTTTTCGAGCCGGTTGGACAGTCGGATCAGCGGATAAGAGATGGCAAAATAGAGGATCCCCACCAGTGTGAAGACCATCAACCCTTCCGGAATCCGATTCACGGTCACCCATCCTACCCGGGTTAGATCCATCACACCGATGACCGACACGACCGATGAATCTTTGATCAGTAGCACATACTGGCCCACCAGGGGCGGCAGAATGGTCTGCAGGCTCTGGGGAACGATGACATAGCGAAGCTGCTGATACAGGTTGAGCCCCGACGAGGAGGCCGCTTCCCACTGGCCCCGAGGGACGGCCTTGATCCCGCCTGCCACGATCTCACAGATGAAGGCCGTGCCCAGGATGGTCAAGGCGAGGATCGCTGCCGGGAAGGCGTCCAGCTGGATGCCCCATTCCGGCAGGATGAAAAAAATGATAAAAATCTGCACAACGAATGGCGTTCCCCGGATGGCGGCCACGTAGGCACCGATGAGCCCGACCAACAGCTTGTTTTTCGAGGCGCGAGCAATGCCCAGCAGCAACCCAAAAATTGTTGCCATGATCAAACTGATTCCAGATACCACTGCGGTCATCCACAGCCCTTTCAGGAAAAAGGGGAAAATCTCGATCAACCGTTGGAAGTAAAAGAGCATCATGGCTAGTAGGCCTCCCTGAAGATGAGCTTTTTCTGTGACCAGTCGGCCAGGGTTTTCAGCACGAAGTAGATACACAGGTAGAAGAAGGCCACGGTGAAAAAGGCTTCCGAGGGCATGAAACGCTCGGAGGTAAGCGTCTGTCCGACGCGGGTCAACTCCAAGACAGAAATCAAAGAGAGCAGGGCGGAATCCTTCACCAAAACGATGGCCTGCCCCAGCAGCGGCGGCACCGTTACCCCAAGGGCCTGGGGGAGGATGATGAAGCGCATGCGTTGAAAGTAGTTCAGTCCCGACGAGATGCCCGCTTCGATCTGGCCGTTGGGCACCGAGGTCATCCCCGCCCGCACGATTTCGGCGATGTAGGCACCGCTGTTGAGCATCAGGGCAATGATGCCCGTCTGAAGCTCCGGTACCCGAAGGCCCAGGGTGGGCAGGCCGAAATATAAAAAGTAGATCTGAACCAGCAGGGGGGTGGAGCGAATGGATTCGATGTAAACGATGGCCAGGCCGCGAACGGATTTCCACGGCGACAGCCGGCCGGCGCAGGCGGTAATTCCGGCGATCAGGGCCAGGAAGAGCGAGACGATGGATATCAGGAAGGTGTTGCGCAGCCCCTCCATAAAAAACGGCATATACTCCCAGATTACTCTGAAATTAAAGCCTTCTAACATTATTTATCCTTTTGCTGGGGGCCATAGGGAAAGGGCGGTACCCGCTTGCCAAGCAATGGGCAGGAGGGGAACCGACATCAATCGCTGCTGACCAGCCGGCGCCCCTGCCGATTCCAGCAGGGACGCCTTCGTTCATGTCACAGTGATCTCAGATCAGTGATCCTTTTTCCAGTCCGTGGATTCCATCCAGTACTTGACGTTTTTGTCATAGCTGCCGTCGCTGCGGGCAAACTTGAAGAACAGGTTGACCCACTGCCACAGGTTGACCGAGTCATGGCGTACGGCAAAAGCCAGGGGATCTTTGCCTTCACCCAGGCGCTTGGGAAGCACACGTACCGATTTTGGCGGGAAATCCGGCAGCACGGTCAGCACCGCCAGGTCGTCATTCACGCCGGCATCCACGTGGCCGGCCAGCAGGGCCTGAACGATCATGCGGCCGCCGCCTTTGTAAGTCTTGATCTTGGCGTTGGGCAGGTATTTCTTGGCGATGGTTTCTCCGGTGGAGCCCAGCAGTACACCCACGGTCACATCAGGTTTGTCAACATCTTTAGGCCGCATGAAGGTGGCTTCTCTTGTAGTGAATACAGCGGGTTGTACATAGTACCACGGGTCACAAAATGAAATTTTGAGGTGACGCTTGAGGGTGGGGGTCATGTCCGCGGCGAGGATGTCCGCTTTTCCCGAAAGCAGGGCCGGAATCAATCCGTCCCAGTCAAAATCCAGAATCTTGAGCTTAACGCCCATGCGGTCGGCCATGTCCCGGGCAAAATCCACCATGGAGCCGGTGTGGTCGCCGTTTTTGTCCACGAAGGCGTAGGGGGCCGCCCCGGACTGCACGGCCACGCGCAGTTCTCCACGCTGGACAATTTCCGCCAGGGTATTGGCCATCGCGGTTCCGGTCGTGATCATCATCAATGCCAGCAGTACTACCAAAATCCTTGTTTTCATCTGCTCCTCCTTTGTTGTGTGGTGTCCATCCGCAAACGGCATCTCACTGACCAACGCTGCGTTTTTGAATCATTGAAATCCTAAACGTAGCGCTGCTGCGCCTGTGGAACATCCCGTGTTATGTACGGGGCGGATTCAATAATCCTGCAGCCGTAAATTGGACGACAATTTACCGGTTATGAACGGACATGGTGTAATTTAACCAGGTGCTGCACCATTTCTCATTTACGACAGCACAGTTTCCTCTTCTTCAAAGATTATACCACGGGTGCGTAACGCATCGATGAAATTGGGGTAGGGAATATGCTTCATCGGCGATAGGACCCCTTTTTCTGCGATTTCTCCCTTGGCGATCATCTGGGCGGCGATGCTGGCCGGATAGCCCACCCCCTGAGCCATGGCCATGAGCCCGGTTGCCAGATCCCGTTCGATGAGCAGGCGGCTGACCAGGCGAACCTGTCGGTCGCCTTGCCTGCCTTCGAAAACGTTGAGCATGGCCACCAGGTCTTTTTCGCTGCGTTTATATTGGAGCTGTGGTCCCAAGAGCTTGTCCATCATCTGATAGGGGGATACCGCGCCGGCAAGGCCGGCCACGGGATCTTCGCTCAAAAAGCCAAGCTGCTTCAGTGGCCGCCAGAAGGCGCTCCAACCGGGCCAGCGCAGGGTGTAGCGCCCGGTTTCACGAATGTTTGCCGTCACGCCAAGGGCGTCGGTAAAGAAGACCGCATTGCCGTTGGGGATGGCCTCCAACTGGCCAAGACCCGGGAAATCCACCGTGTGAACATAGGCTGGTTCGTGTTGGCGGTCGCTGGGGATGTCGATTACCGTACCCTCACTGATGATCCTGCTGTCTCTCTTGGTAGAGGCCAGCACCCCTTCAAAAACCCACGAGACTTTGTAGTTGAGGGGGTTGTCGCAGGCGGTGGGCTCCGGGAATCCACCGCAGTATGAGTTGATCACATTGAGTGCGTCAAAGCGGCGCCGGGCTTCGCCGTAAATGAACAGGTCGATTCCCGGGTCCAGTCCACATTCGGGCAGGATGGCCATGCCCGCGCGCTGTGCGCTTTCGTGCAGGTGCGCGATGGGGTGGGCGTAGTTGGTGTTGACCACGCTGATCCCGGTGCGAATGGCTGCCTGGCAGACCGTTTCCAGGAACTGCCGGGGGAGCAGGTCGATTGCCACATCGGCCTGACGGAAAAGGCGTTCCAGGCTCTCCGAATCGCCGGCGTCCAGTGACGCGGAGCGGACCTTGTTCTTGTCGATGAAATCCGATATATCCCTGAGTCCCTTGAGGCTGGCATCCGCGCAGATAACACGTTCAACGGCCGGGCTGCCGGACAGGTCCACAGTGGCGGCTTTCCCTTGGATCCCGCATCCACCTAATACCAGTACTCGCATTGTTTGTACACTCTTGTTTCTGCTTCAGTTGATGAATTTCCTTGTTCTCGCGACATTTTCGGATTTATACGTATCGTGGCGGACAGGATCGATGCGACCGCTTACCACTCCTTCAACCCATCGGGCGTTAACATCCATTTCCTGCTGGATCGCATCACCACGAATGTTTCGCAGTGGGTTACCCGGCCGATGGTGGGCAGATCGACGGAGGAAAATCGGTAGAGGCCTTCCGTCCCGTCCTTGACAATCACTTCAGCGATCACATCGAAGCGTCCGGTGACCACTGCCGCCCAATGAACGTTTTTCAGCGAAGTCAGTTTTTCCAGTTGAATATTCAACTGGCCCCGGGATTCGATATTGATCCCAATCAGTGCCGTGGTCAGCTCAGATGCGGTCGAGAGATTGACCAGACCGGCCACACGCAGCATGCCGGCCTCGATCAGCGCTCTCATGCGGGACCGAACGGTTGGCGTGGTGACTTCCAGCTTTTTGGCGATATTGGCCGTGCTCACACGACCATCCTGTTTGAGCAGTCGGATAAGATTTTTATCCAGATTGTCCAGATTGAGTATGGGCACCGACATTCCTTAGGTCAAACTGGAGAAAAGAAAAAATAGATACTTTAAATTTATCGTTATGATAAATATGTGTCAATAAAATTTTATAATTAGTCCTAAAGCGTGCAGATTTTTTTTGATGGGCTGGTCTGAGAAGGGCATATTTATGGATGGATCTCCGTAACCTTGACGAATACATGGCGCTGGCTGGATTGCCGGCTGGCACTGCGACTGATGAGACCGTCGTCTTGCCGGTTGGATGCGCCGAGAGTGCTCCCGAGGTCAATCCATTCATTCAATCGGCCCTGGACCTCGGTTTGAATGTGGTCGCTGCGAATCACACCGGTGCTGTCGCCTGCAGGCTGGTCTTGCCGAGTCTCAATCTCCAGGGTGACCCGGTTGCCTGAGATGCGCGGGGTTACGTGGACACCGGTGAGCATTTCCCGATATCCCTGGATCTGGTGATAGCGCATGCCCTTGTGCCTAAGACGATCCATGGCGACTGGTGCGGACAGGCCCACGTAAATGGTGGCCGTTGCACCATTTTCGACGAGAACCTGCTGGATATCGCTGCTACGCCGTGTGCGCTGGTTACTTTGGGCATCGACGGTGATGGAATCGCCCGCTTGGCCCAGGGAATCGCCCACGCCGACGGTTACGCCATCACCGATGGCAACGCTGCCGGACATATCGACGGTGCTCAGCTGGTCAACGGCATTCTCGCCCTGAACCACCCTGATGGCCAGCTGTCGAGAGGCTTGATCCAGATGGGCGATGACCGATTGAATCCGAGTGAGATTCTCCGGCGTGGTGCTTAAAAAAATAAAATGATCCTGACCGCTGAGGGTATCTCCCGGGCCGAGAAAGGGTGATATAACCGGGATCACGTCGTCCGCCGGGCGATGCTTGAGTTCGATGACGGCCATTTGTCCGCCGGAAGCGATGGCAGATGGGACAAGCAGCAGAAAAAAGATTAACACACCGGCCGATATCAATGGGTGGTCAAGGTGAAGGCGCACGATTTAACCCTTATCTTTGTTGCCGGGTCGTTATCCGTAGAGTCGCCCCAGAAAATAGTTCATCTGCTTATACCACCATGGCCAGTCGTGATTGACATCGTGGCCCCAGTAGTCGATCCAGGCCCCAATTCCCTTATCCCTGAAAATATGGTCCAGGGCACGGGTATCTTCGATGGCCTCTTCCTCCCAGGCCCCCTGTCCCACAGCGATGATGATCGTACGCTCACGATAGCGATCCACGTACCAGGGATCCGAGAGGTCCGACAGGTAACTCACCGGTGAGTTGTAGTAGACCGCCGCCAAATCATCGGCTCCGATACCGAATTCTTTGCGGTCCAGCCGGTAGAGGCCGCTCAGGGCGATGGTGCCGGCAAACAGGTCAGGATGCCGGAGAAAGAAATTGACGGCATGCAAGGCGCCCATGCTGCAACCATTGGTCACTATCCGCAGACCGTCATCGTTGCAGTGGCTGCGCACGAATGGGACCACTTCCGCCGTGATGTACTGGTCATATTGCTCGTGGCGGGCATTTCGTTCGGCCGGCGGCACTGAAAAATCGTACCAGGAGTGGTCGTCAATACTGTCCACGCAAAAAAGCTTGATGCGGCCACCGTCGATGAACGGGGCGATGGCGGGAACCATGCCCATGCCCTCATAGTCGAAATAACGGCCCCGGGAACTGGGGAAGACAATCAACGGCTGTCCCCAGTGCCCGTAGACCTTGACAACCATTTCGCGCTCTATGCGGCGGCTGTACCAGGCGTGTTCTTCGATATGCATAGTCGTTCCTGGTTGAGTTTTCTCAGTTGGTGTCGTGGATAAAGCGGATGATCTCCTCGATCTGCTGCATGTCCGGGGATCGGAAGATGTAACCGAAGTCCCCTAAGGCGCTGCTGAGAACACCCGGTACACTGGCCGCCTGGACCATGAATGCGCCGTACCGGTCCATTATCGCCTCATGGCTGTTGGCGTAGGTGTATCGGTTTTTGCGGCTGGCGTAGCAGCAGTGATATTTGCGTTGGTATTTCAGCGGGGTCAGCTCCTTCATCATGACCTGCGCCCACAGGCGATAGACATCGATGTCGCAGGCAAAGTTGAACATATCCGTGGTGAATCCCCCCGGCGGCCGCATGTTGACTTCCAGGGCCACATAGTTGCCCGGGTCGGTCTCGAAAAACTCGATATGGAAAAAGCGCTCCCTCACCTCGAAGGCCTTTACGCACTGGCGTCCCGCTTTCTCCAGCGCCGGCGGGATATCGCGCAGGGAGGTGTAGTGGATGTGCCGGGCCTGGTTCACGGTTTCCATGATGCCCTGGCTGAACCGGTGTCCGGTATAAAACACCAGGTCGCCGGTGGCGTCGGCAAGACCGTCGAAAGAGACAATGGTGCCTTGAACGAAGGCCTCCATGATGATGTCCAGATCCGGCTTGGCGGAAAAGAAGGCATCTATATCTGCATCGCTGTCCAGACGGTACGTGTCCAGTGCCCCGACCCCGGCATCGGGTTTGGCCACCACCGGATATCCGGTTATTTTGATCAGTCCACGGGCCTCTTCACGGGTGGAGACCACACGGCCGGCAGCTACGGGGATTCCGGCGGACTGGAAGCGCCCTTTCATCAGGGACTTGCGTTTGATGACGTCGATATCGCGGCCCCGCACACCGGTGATGTTAAAATCGTCGCGGATGCGCGCTTCTGTTGCCAGCCAGTATTCGTTGAGAGATTCAAATCGGTCGATTTTGCCGTAGTGATGGGTGTAGTATCCGCAGGCGCGCACCAACTGGTCGTAATCGTGCATGTCAGTCAACCGGTAGTACTCTGTCAGTGATTCTTTCACCACCGGGTCCAGGTTTTGACTGGCTGCGTCGCCGATGCCCAGCACGTTGGCACCCAGCTGCTTCAGGTTTTTGCAGAATAGATGGTAATGGTGCGGGAAATGGGGGGACAGATAGACTACATTCATGTTGAATCCTTTGTCCGTTGGATATCACCGGCCATCTTCAACAGCCGCTCCCGGTTCGGCGACCGGATGATGTATCGATACCGGCTCATGGCTTTTTGAAAGATCTTCGGATTTTCGCCGAATTCGACCAGCGCATCTCCCAAACGCTGCTGCAGTTGGTCGTGGGTGTAGACGTAATCCCTATTCCGACGGCCTACATAGGCGCAGTAAAATTTTTTATTGGCTGCCACGGCAACTCGCCCATTTGCGGTGATCATGCGGGCGTAGGCGGCATAAAGGTCATCATCGACACTGTAGTTCATCATGTCAAGAATGGCTCCACCGGGCGGGCGGCAGTTGATTTCGATGGGCATGTAGGTGCCGTCTACGAAAAAGAACTCGAAGTGGAAAAATTTGCGGCGGATGTCGAATGTGTTCACTAACTGCCGGCCGATATTCATCAGCGGTTTCGGGATGCGGCGCTTCACATAGAAAAAGGTGTCTTTTCCGTGGACATAGTCCAGCACGCCGTCCCCGTAGGTCAGGGAGTTTTCGAACAGCAACCCGCCGTCACGATCCACCAGTCCGTCGTAGCTGACGATGGGAGCATCCACAAATGCTTCCATGAAGTAGTCCGAGCCCAGCACGGGTAGCAGCTTTTCAAGCTGCCCCGGATCGATTACCTTGTGGATGCGGCCGGCGCCCACCCCTTCGTCGGGCTTCAAGATCAGCGGGAAACCGATCTCCCCGGCCAGCTCGAGGCCGTGAGCGTCGTCTTTCAGGCGCTCACCCCTGGCGGTGGTCAGGCCGCAGGCCCTAAACTGGCGCTTCATGGCCGACTTTTTTTTCAGCCGATCCAAATCTCCGGGGCGGATTCCCGGTATATTCATAATCCGGTTGATATGGGCCTCCATACCCAGCCAGATTTCGTTGTGGGACTCCACCACATCAAAACGACCTGGCGAACCCATGGCCGCTTTTGCGTAAAGGAGTTCCTCCAGTGCCCGTTCCACCGCCTCAGTTGAAGTCAGATCGGCTCGGACGTAATATCGAATGGCGTTTCGGAGGCGTTCGGGCATGTCATAAAAATCGGACTCCCCCAGCGCCCAAACGTTGGCCCCGTGCCTGTCCAACTGTAAAATGAATTTGGCGAAGTTGGGAGGAAATTCAGGGGACAGGTAGAGAAATTCCATAATGGCCTCGCACCGGTATGCTTGCCTGTTCGGTTGACATCGTTTTGCCGTCTGGGTTACCTTTTTAAAGGCTCGTACGCGTATTCAACCGGCTGCCGAACCCTCTCCAGCCCAAGGATGCGGTTAACGATACCGCTATTATGGACGTCAAAAGAATCCTTTGCAAGGCCAATGCCATTGGGTCGGGCAGAACGGGCTGGGGAAACTTTTAGCGCCGGCCGGTCTAACTATACTTGAACATTGATTCATTTTCCTTTATTAAAGCCGCCAAACAAAAACGAGACGGGGGGAAAATGCCCAATTCGATCATCATGTCCACCGGATGCTGTATCCCATCCGAGATCATACCCAATACCCACTTTCTAAAAAATGAGTTTTTCGGGCCGGACGGGGTGCGACTGGAGAAGCCCAATCCGGAGATCATTGAGAGACTTTACAAGATCACCGGCATCCAGGAGCGGCGCTATGTCAGCAACGCGCTGACCACTACCGATATCGCCTACGAGGCGTCCGTTCAGGCGCTGGAAGGTATCGACCGGGAGCGCCTGGATTACATTATCGTGGCTCAGAACTTCGGTGACGTCCATTGCGGCAACCTGCGTACCGACATGGTGCCCACCATCGCATCGCGAGTCAAACACCGGCTTAAGATTGAAAACCCCTATACCGTGGCCTACGACATTCCTTTCGGTTGTCCCGGCTGGCTCCAGGGCATGATCATGGCCGACTACTACATCCGCTCGGGAGATGCCCAACGGGTGCTGGTGGTCGGGGCCGAAATTCTCTCACGGGTTTCCGATCCTCACGATGTCGACTGTATGATTTTTGCCGATGGTGCAGGCGCCACTGTTTTGGAAGCGTCGAACGAAAAGGCGGGTATCCTGTCCCACGTTACCCGGACCGACACGATTGACAAAGCCTGGATGCTGCGGTTGGGCAAATCCTACCACCCGGATCGAAAGGGCGATGAGCTATTCATCAAAATGGATGGGCACGATATCTACCGGTATGCCCTGAAAACCGTTCCCCTGGTGGTGAAACAGGCCCTGGACAAGGCCGGGCTGATGCTCGGGGATGTCAATAAGATCCTGATGCATCAGGCCAACGCCAAGATGGACGAGGCCATCCTCAAACGGTTGTTTAAGCTATGCGGGGTCGAACCTGTCGCCGAAGGCGTCATGCCCATGATCATCGATTGGGCCGGCAACAGCTCCGTGGCCACCGTCCCCACCCTGTTGGACCTGCTCCTGAAATCGAAGCTGGAAGGCCATCGACTGGTTTCAGGGAATGTGGCCGTCTTCGCTTCCGTGGGTGCGGGGATGAACATCAACGCCATGGTCTACCGCATGCCATGAACCTTACGCTTTGATCTGAGACATCACCTGAGGAATGATTTTATCCAGCAGATCATTGTATTTGTCGGTGCCCAACCGAGCCACGACAGCCGCTTTGATCTTCATGACCCGGTCGGGGGAGGCGGCACCGATGCATGCCTGGGACGGGGCGGGGGACGCCGATGGTGAAGTGGTTGGGGTCAAACCTGCACTGCCGGCGGCGGGCGGTTTCAAAGTTCCGGAGGCAACGGCCATGCGGGGCAGCGCCAGCCCCTGTCGGTCATTGTTGGTTGGCGCCACCGGCTTCAGTTGCATGCCCAGAGCAATGACTTTTTCACGGGCCACGTCGGTCAGCACCACGTCATCGTGGGTTTCAATTTCGACCACGCCGGCCGCATGCATGTCTTCAATGTCCCGTACGGTGTAGAATTGTTTCATGCTTTGCTCCCCAGTGCCCATCCATAAATGGTTATTTTGCCCAACCTCTGCGTTGCGCGAAAAATTTTATCCTCGGAATATCAACTATATGCCTCCGGTAAAATTTTTCGCACGCCTTGATCTCGACCAAAATCCCTCATTTCTGGACGGACACTCCCTATGAAATCGCCGGCAATTTAACTTTCCAGACGATAAACGACGCTGTGTGCCTAACCTTTTCGTCCTTGAATACCTTCAATGGCTGCGATGGCCGCCATTTTGGCGGTGACCATCTCGGATTCGGTACCACACATCCACATGCGGCCAAAACGGCCGACAGATGAGATGTGAATCAGTTTAATGTTGGCACGCTTCTCCGCTTCGTTGGCGGCGATGTTGATATAGGCCGCCGGGGCCACCTCGAGAACCAGCAGGGTTTCACCGGCCACGAGCATACTGCCCCGTCGGAAACGGTTGAGCAGTTGTGCCTGGTAAGGATCCACGTTGGTAATGAGCTGAACCGACGCAACAAACGGTTTTACCCGTCCGGTTTCCTCCAGGCCCAACCGATCCAGAACCATGGCGCCGGCCTCAATCACGGCCTGCTGGGAGTGGGAGTGGATTTCGAACATACCGAACTCCCGCTCCACGACCTGGGCGCCGGGACGGGCTTCGGTCGCCTTCACAGCGATGTCCACCAGACGAAAGACCTCGTTGCCGGGGGCCACTTCGATATACAAAGAGGCCATGCCTTCCACCATCAAGTCGCCCTGGGTGACGGTGCCCACAAATGAGGCGTATTGGGGTTGGGTTCGGTCCAGGTAGCAATACACGCGCAATTGAAATTCATCGGCCATAATTAACCTCTTCTTATTCTCATTTATTATGCATCGCCGTGCCGAGTGGCGTCACAAACAGGGGGAAGCCTGGAATGACCGTCCGGATGCCGGTCACTTCTTCGACCACCTTGTCGATGCCGGGAAAACAGGCTGTGCCGCCAACCAGATAAATGGCCTCCACCGCATGCGCCGCCACGTGCCGGGCCACGATGGTTCCGACCTTCTCCATTACCGGCCTCACAATCGGAAATAGCCGCTGGTAATTTTCGGCCATCTTCTTGATTTTCTCCGCTTCTTCAAATTCGATTCCTAAGGCTCCGGCAATCACCAAGGAAAAGTGTGTGCCGCCGGTCGGCTCATCGGCCGTGTATGCGACCTCGCCTTCCCGGAAGATGGCAATGCCTGTGGTTCCGCCGCCGACGTCGACCACCGCACCGTTCTTTACCTGCAGCACTGCATTGGCTGCAGTGGGTTGGTCAATGGTCTGCTCGCACTCAAAACCGGCCGCGCGGACAATATGCTGGGTGGCCCTGACCTCGTTGGGTGAGACCCCCGGCGGAAAAGTGGTTGCCGCCGAGGTCAGTTCAAAGCCTATGCGCTGTTCGACGTTATTTTTTAATTCCTGAAGCAGGCTGATCGCACCGTGATAATCGATCACCAGCCCATCGCGGACGATCTGGGCAAAACAATACTCACCTGCCAGCGGCTGAAGGTGCTCATCGAGTACGACCAGCACCGTGTATGCCGTGCCCAGATCAACGCCGACATGGACCCGGGGTGACGACCCGTCATCCCTGGACAGGACGCTTTCGGTCTTGTTCGAATGGTTCGGCGAATCGTTGTCCGCCGGGTGGTCAACCTGCATGGATTCGGTCGGGCTTGCCGCGTGATTGCCCGTCGGTTGAACGGGGTCGCCCTGCATCACCGCATAGGCGTCGGCTAAAAATTTGTCGAGTGCTGGGTTCACGCTATTCACTCCTGTGCGCCTGCTTCCGTGCAGGCGGCGTTTATCCGTGGCAAGTGTGTATTATGTCGTCCAGTCGGCCGGAAAAGTGACATAAAAGACCTTGGCAAAGCTGGGGGATCCGAAAAAGATGTCGCTGCCCCTGGGGATGTGAATGACATCACCCGGATTGCCGATCACCACCTGACTGCCCATACGGATCTCCAGTTGCCCGTCTACCACGAAGTCAATCTCGTCATAATCCAGCGCCCAGGGAAAAGAACCCTTTTTCCAGGTCATGAAACCGGCCGCCATGGGAGAGCCGTGGGCGCCGGTGATCACATCTGCGAGCTGGATATCCATCTCCGGCCGTCCGACGTCGACGGCAAACGGTTTCAGGCGAACCGAGTCGGCCTTGACTAGCGTGACGGTGCTCTTCGAGCGGGTGTGCCTGCTAATCAGCGGCGGCAGCGACTGGCCGTCCGACAGGTCGCCCTCACGGTGTATCCTTACCCCCAGGCTGCGGGCAATGTCCATTGCTTCGGACGTGATTCTGTCATCCGGAGCCAGCAGCAGGTGCCTGCAGTCTTCCTCTCTGGCAAGGCGTCGGATATCAGCCCCCGTGAAAAATTGACCCATAACGGTCTCCCCTCCTGCCTTTTCCGGCGATGGCTAAGCCTTTCTGCCGAAACCGCCCTTGGTTTCCTTGGGCAGGATGATCTCCACATCGCTGTGAGGACGGGGGATCACGTGGACAGAAACCAGTTCGCCGACACGTTTGGCTGCCGCCGCGCCGGCG
Organism: Desulfosarcina sp.; assembly: GCA_030145105.1. Lineage (GTDB taxonomy): Bacteria > Desulfobacterota > Desulfobacteria > Desulfobacterales > Desulfosarcinaceae > Desulfosarcina. Next base: position 5,976 of record JAQYWF010000011.1, on the reverse strand, counting down.
TCTGTGGCTGCCTTTACGGCTCCCACATCGCCACGCACCATGACGGTGACGAATCCGCCACCGATATACTCGCTGCCGATGAGATGCACGTTTGCGGCCTTAACCATGGCGTCCGCCGCCTCGATGGCGCCGACCAATCCTTTGCTTTCAACCATCCCTAGAGCAATCATTTGAATGTCAACCATCGTGAGCTTCTCCTTTTGTTTAGTGGCGTTGGTTATATTTTTTTTGATCATGTCTACTCTCCTTGCCGGACCAATTCCTCAATCACCGCTCGGACAATGGTCTTTAATTCAGCCGGATCCAGATCATTGGCAGCGGGCTGCACCGCCGCTGCACCGACCATTGCCTGGGCTGGGGGTGATTTGATCGGGTAAGCCAGCCGTTTGATGTTGAGCAGGTGGGTGGTGGTGATGTTGTCGCCGCTGATGGCGCCACCGATTCCGCCCGATCCCAGGGTCAGGGCAGGCATGAGTCCGGTGGTCATCCCCACCGATCCCAGGGTTCCCATGGTGTTCACCAGCAGGCGAAATACTGGTTTCTTGAGACCAAATTCCATGATCACGCCTTCATCGGCGGCATGGATCACCAGGCTGTGCCCCCGCCCCCCGAAGCGGATCATCTCGATGCAGCGTTCACAGCCCGCCTGCCAGCCGTCGACGTCGTACCAACCGAGCACCGTGGTCAGTTTTTCACCGGAGAGCGGTTCGTCCTTACCCACCCGGCTCAATGGGGCGACCAGGATGCGGGTGCCTTCGGGGATGCGGATGTCGGCCATGCGGGCCAGCGTTTGTGGTGTCTGGCCAACACTTTTTGGATTGATGGCGCCGTTGGCAAAAAAAAGCACCCGGCTCAAGGCCCCTGCCTGGGTCGGGTTGACGAAATAGGCGCCCAGGCGCTCCATCTCGGCGCGCAAGGGGGCAGCAATGGGCCTGTCTGTCACCACGGCCTGCTCCGTGGCGCAGATTACTGAGTTGTCAAAGGATTTGCTGGACACGATCAGGGCGGCCGCAGTTTTGATGTCGGCACTGCGATCGACGTAGCAGGGGACGTTGCCGGGGCCGACGCCGTAGGCCGGTTTGCCCATGCTGTGGGCTGCCCGAACCATGTCCGAACCGCCCGTGGCCAGAATTACGGCGGTTTTTTCGTGCCGCATCAGTTCCTGGGTGCCGGGCAGAGAAACACTGGACATGCAGCCCACCAGGCCTGCGGGCATACCCACCGCCTCGCCGGCGTCCGTCATGACTCGCGCAGCCTCCAGACAACATCGCCAGGATGACGGATGCGGGGCGTTGACGATGCCGTTGCGGGCTTTGACCGCAATCAGGGTGTTGTGGATGAGTGTGGATGTGGGGTTGGTGCTGGGGCTCAGCGCCGCTACCACCCCCATGGGCCAGCCGATCTCGACGACGCCTGTGGCCTTGTCCTGGCGGATCACACCGACCGTTTTGACGGCTTTGATGGATTCCCATACGCCCCGGCTGGCCAGCTGATTTTTCAGGGTCTTGTGTTGGGGGACACCGAAGGTGGTCTCTTCGGTCGCCATGCGCCCCAGCCGCTCTGCCGCCTGATAGGCCGCATCGGCCATGGCCTGGCAGATTCGATCGACCTGTTCCTGGCTGAAATCGAGAAATTTATCCTGCGCCGCAAAGGCGCTTTCGATCAACCGGCGCGCTTCCTGGATCGATCTCAGATCTTTATCGAATTCTTGAGCCATGCCATCTCCTTGCTATTTGCCTGAACACCTACAGCCCAATCGGACTGTTGGCGACGTCGATCACCGCTTCGCTGAATGCCTCACAGGCGGCTTTGCAGGCGCTCTGGCTGCCGGTCAGCAATCCACCGGAAAAGTTGGTTTCCGATGGCGGTTCGAACCAGACCTTCATTTCAACTTCGGCGGCTTTCAGGGCCGCGTCAAGACCGACGGTTGCCTCCAGGGGGCAGGCAATCAGGTAGGCCAGGGGCTCCCCTTTGTTGACATCGGCCAGAGCGGCTAAATAGGAGCCGGTGCGGGAGATCGTGTGGGCGAAAAAAGCGTTGCTTCCCGTTTCATCGGCCGCGTAAAACCAGGCTTCGTTTTCCGCGTAGGCCTGCGTTGCAGTCAGCGCCGCGTGCACCTCGGCCGGGTCCGGTCCGGCAAAAATGGCGATGATTTCGCCGGACAGCGGCCCGGAGGCATGGGCGGCGCCGGCGTAGAACGATTTGGCATACACGACCTCCACGTCTGCCATTTTGGTACCTTCATCGATGGATACATACAAGGCGTCGTCGATGGTGCAGGTAACCAGCCCCAAACTGCGCTGGTCGTCACGCAGTTTCAATTGGTGCGCCAAACCGCGGTCGACATTGGGAATGATCCTGACCGACAAAATCTGCGGTTTAATGGGATCCAGTATAGCCATAGGATTTACACGCTATCAATGCTTCCGTTGATTCATTCAGTGTGTCTGCCCACAAATGGTGGATCTTGGTTCAGGCCAAGGCCGCAAGAACTTTGAAACCGCAGGCGTAGCATCGCTACGTCGAGGATCTCAAAGGCCCGAGAACGCTGGCCTGGGCCAAAAGACGCCGTTTGTGGACAGACACGTCACACCAGCTTGAGTCCCACCCCGCTGGCCTTATCCCTGATCATTCTCTGGATCAGCTGGACAGCATGGGCGCCGGCCTCCAGCGGGTTGAGCCCGCCCTCATAGATGTTGCAGATCGCATCCCGATTGGCGTCGGTCGAGGCCGAACGGGGACGGTATCCCAGGTATATGCTCATGCTTTGGGCCCGGGCAAGGCCCGGTCGTTCACCGATCAGGATGGCGCAAACCCTGGCGTCGACAATGCCGTTGACGTCGTTGAGCAATCCGACACGGGCGTTTTTAACAAAAAAGGGTGTGCCCACGGAGAGTCCGGCACTGTTCAGGCCCTGTTCAAGCACGGGCATGATCTGCCGCAGGTTGTGATCGATGGCGGCGCCACTCAGGCCATCGCCGACAAAGATCTGTACATCGGGATTTTTGGTGCAGCGATCGCGCAGCACCGCCTTGGCCGCTTCGGTCAGCTTGCGCCCCAGATCAGGCCGTTTCAGATACGTCTGCCGGTCCGCAGCCTGGCTCTCGACGGAGAAGAGTCCCAGTTCCTCCAACAGATCGGCGTCGACCGCGTGCATCAAGGCGTCCTGGGTGACGCCATGGTCAGCCAGGAACAATAAACTGGCAGCCGTTCGCGGTCGCGGGCCGCTCCGGCCCACCCCGATGCGGGCGGGTGTGGCTGCCATCAGGGCGCGCAGGCCATCCGGGTTTATCGGCCGTTCAATGCCGGGCTGTTGGCGGGCTTCCGGAAGGGTGGGATCGTCCAGATCGATCTGCAGGTCGTCTACATCGGCTGCCGGGTAAGCCTGAGCGGTATCCACGGTTGCCCCCTCAGACGCTTGAAGTTCGGCCAACACGGATTCTACGATGGCTTGGATGTCTTTTTCTTGCATTGTTATTTATTTGCCATTTGTTTTTTGGCTATTGTGGTTTAGGTACAAATTATCGGTCCAAAAAAAATGATGGATCCCCCGCTTTGTCGGTGAGCACGCCAGCCTTCATGAGGCCCAGGTCTTCCATCCACGCTTCAAACTCCGGTAATGGACGCAATCCCAAGGTTTGCCGCAGCGAGGGGGCGTCGTGAAAGCTCGTGCACTGGTAGGCCAGCATGGCATCATCGCCCATGGGCACCCCCATGAAATAGTTGCAGCCGGCAGCGCTCAGCAGCACCGCCAGATTCTCGATGTCATTCTGGGTCGCACGGGCGTGGTTGGTATAGCAGGCGTCGCAGCCCATGGGGATGCCGGTCAGCTTGCCCATAAAGTGATCCTCCAGGCCGGCACGGGTGATCTGGATGGCGTCGTACAGATATTCCGGACCGATAAACCCCACAACGGTGTTGACCTGATAAGGCTTCCATCGTTTGGCCAATCCGTAAATCCGGGCTTCCAGGGTGAGCTGATCCCAGCCGTTGTGGGCATCGGCCGAAAGTGCGGAGCCCTGGCCCGACTCGAAATACATGTAGTTGGGGCCCGTTGGCCAGCAGTATTTTTGGGCCAGTGCATAGGCTTCATCCATCATGCCCACGTCGATGCCGAAGCTTTCGTTGCCCAATTGGGATCCGGACAGACTCTGGAACACCAGGCCGACTGGCGCCCCCTTTTTCATGGCCTGCATCTGGGTGGTGACGTGGGAGAGCAGGCAATTCTGGGTGGGGATCTGCCAGGTGCCGATGATGTCGTAGGTCATATCGAGCAAGCGCGCTACACTGCTCAGGCTGTCGTCTACCGGGTTGATGCCGATGACGCTGTCACCTGAACCGTAGGAAAGGCCTTCGTATATGGCCGCACGAATGCCTTCGGGGCTGTCTACGGGATGGTTGGGCTGACAGCGGCTGGCCAGGGTCCCGGGAAGCCCGGCGGTGTTGACGCAGTGGGAGGTGACCCGGATTTTCTTGGCGCCGTAAATCAGGTCGAGATTGGACATGAGTTTGGTCACTGCCGCCACCATTTCACCGGTCAGGGCATTGCTTACCCGGCGGATCATGTCAGCCGTGGTCTTGTCCGCGAGCAGCCACTCCCTGAAGTCGCCAACCGTCCAGCCCTTGATCTCGCTGTAAATCGTTTCGTTGACGGCGTCGTCGATCACCCGCGTGACGTCATCCCGGTCGTATGGCACCGCCGGGTTGGCCCGCAGCGTCTCCAGGGTGATCTCGGCCAGCACGTACTTGGCGGCCACCCGTTCGGCGATCGATGTAGCGGCCAGACCGGCCAGTTCATCACCGGATTTCGGTTCGTTGGCCTTGCCCATCAGTTCGCGAACACTTTTAAATTCGAAGGTCTTGCCAAATAGTTTGGTCCGCAGCAGCATAAACGCGTTTCCTCGATGGTGAGTGGAATCGTTGTCGGGGAGCATGTATGACACCATCCCCTCAACAGCTCAATGGTAAAATATCAGCGTCTTGACACTCAACGGCACGGCACGGCCGTCCAGCACCGGGCGTCCGATGTCGATATAATCGCCTTCTTCGAGACCCACCTGGTCGATGACGAGCAACGGACGATCCGGTATCAGATTCTTCAAGGTCTGACCCAGCACGCGGGCATAATCGTGTTCGATGATGATGATCAGCGGCTGACCGGGTGCCAGAAGGGCTGTCGTGAAATCAGCCAGCCCCCCGGCCAGCGCGGTCAAACACGAAAAGTCGAGATTCCAGGACAACTCCAGGGCGATGGCAAACTGGGTGCCGGTCGGTTCGACGTCCCATCGGACCACCGCATCGCGGGCCGCCGCCGACACCTGCCCACGCGACGGCGGGATCTGCGGCCATGACGGATGAACCACAGGTACATTCCTGATGGGCAGAATTTCATCTTCGGCCCAGATGGTGCTGCCGCTCAGGGTCACGGTCTGGGAACTGGCACCCATCACCGTGGCCTGCAGAGTCTCGGGTGGCCTGCGAATGTCGTATGTTTGCAGATCGGGATGCAGGCGGATCGATTCCGCCAGCAGGGGCCCGATATCCCCATGAACGGTCACATCTCCTATAGAACTGATGGGAATTGGTGCATAGATATAGTGCCCGATGCCACCCGAAAAAAATACGATGGTGTCTTTTCCCGATTCCGGCGACGGGTCGGTCAGCATCAGCTGCCGGGCCCACGGGCTGCAGCGGCCTTCAATCAATTCGACGGTCAGGTCGGCCATACCATCCGTAAGCGCCCGCAGTTGCGCCAGGTCCGGCTTGAATCCAATCGAAAATGGAAGCCCCAGATGATCGATCATGATCCGGGCCGGGTCGGCGATGTGCCGGATCTGGCCGCTGGACGGGTCCATTTCCAGAATGCGCCCGCCATAGTTCATTGCCGCGGCGGCAACCATGCGGCCCTGGCTAAAAATGGCGCTGTTGGCGGATCCGCCACCGATATCCACGTTGGTGACGGTGGTGAAGTGTTCC
>JAQYWF010000040.1 GCA_030145105.1 Desulfosarcina sp. | reverse complement strand
GGAAGCTTGGCTTCACCGTCGAGGGCACCAAACATCACTACGCCCTACGCGACGGGGTCTACGTTGACGCGCTTGTCATTTTCCAATTTAATCTTCAAATTATCCCCAAACATAGCTACCGTTGGTATCGGCTGCCTATCATATTTAATCCCTATATCCAGCGTTATCGGCCAACACCAAAACACAACGCCCTGAGTGGGTGCTTACTTGCCGAAGCTTTTTCATAAAGCCCCAATAGGTCTCAGCGTTAAATGAGTTGGTTTCTCGCTTATGCAGCAGCTTTCCATCGCCCCCTTTTTTCGGCGATGAAGCGGATGGGCATGCAGACCGTTTAATTAGGAAGCGGCTGGTTCGGCAGCCTGTCGGTCAGTCTTAGGGGTCGAGTTGCTTATGCAAGCAGAGCTCCTTCTTGCGATCGGTCCTGCCGTCTTCAGATTTCAGGATTCTCTTTGCAAACCCCGCAGATACAGCATTTGGAAGGATCGGCGGGACACGGCGCCGAGGTCCGGCCGGCCAGCGCCCGGCGGTACTCTTTCAACAGGTATGATTTGTCGAGGCCATTGTCGATGAAGTCCCAGGGAAACCGCTCGTCGGGACCGCGCTCACGGTGAACATAAAAGTGGGGGTTGACCGGCGACGCCTTGAAGGTCTGGGGCCAGTTGCCCTGGTTCTTGTGGGCCAGCAGCAGGATATCCGCCACCCGCCGGTCGCCGCGGGCGATCACGCCCTGCAGGTAGGCCCAGCGGGGCACGTCTGCGTGAACCCGCACGTTGGCTGTTTTTTTCAGTCCCGTCTTGACCATCTTGATCTTGGTCTTGAGCGTCTTCACCTCGTCCATGGACGCCCACTGAAAGGGTGTGAATGGCTTGGGGACGAAGGAACTAAGGCTCACGGTGATGTCGCCGATGTGCCCCTTGCCCCGGCTGGTTCTCAGAAAACGGTGCTTGATCTGCTTGACCAAATCCACGATGGCCGCCACATCGGCCTCGGTTTCGGTGGGCAGGCCGATCATGAAATAGACCTTCAGATTGGGGATCCCGGCGGCCACCAGGGTTTCGGCGGCAGCCACCACGTGGTCTTCGGTGATCCCCTTGTTGACCACCCGGCGCATGCGTTCCGAACCGGCATCCGGAGCGATGGTGGCGGTCTTCACCCGGCTTTTTTTCAACGCCGTGATCAGCGGGCCGTCCAGGGCGTCGGCACGCAGGCTGCTGAATGAAAACCGGATCTCCCGTCCCCGATCTTTGTCGCACAATTCACTAATGTTCGGCAGATCGGACACGGCGGCCCCCACCAGGCCGATGCGGTCGGTGAGCGCGCACCCATCGTCCACCTGACGGTCAAGCAGGCCCAATGGGCGGAACCGTGGCGGGCGATAAACATATCCGGCGCTACAGAATCGACACCCATGGGGACAACCGCGGGAGACCTCGATCAGATAGGTGTCGTCAAATGTGGTTTCCGGGGTTAAAATGGTACTGGCTGTTGGCAGATCCGAAAGATCCGGAACGATTAATCGATTGACGAAAACCGGCACATCCGCCAGCCGTTCAACCTCGGCCAGGGTGCCGTCTTCATGATAACGGGGTCGAATGAAAGCCGGAACATATAGGCCGGGAACCTGGCGGGCCATGGCAAGCAGACTTTCCTGCTTATCGGCCAATGGATCGTAGATTTGAAAAAATCCTGAGACCAGGGCCTCGGCCTCGCCCAAAAGGAACGCATCAATAAACGGGGCCAATGGTTCAGGGTTGAGAAAACAGAAGACTCCCCCTGCCAGCACAAGGGGGAATGTCGCGCCTCGCTGGGCGGCCGGCAGGGGGAGTCCTGCTGCTTCCAGGATGGTAAGAACACCGGGTGCATCGTTCTCATAAGAGATCGAAAAGGCAATCATGTCGAAGTCTTCGATGGGCTTCTGGGACTCGACCGTCAACACCCGACGGATTTTACCGCCATCCTGTTCCGGTAAAAAAGCACGCTCGCAAACCACATGGTCAATATCGTTGAAGAGCCGGTATACGGTTTGGAAGCCCAGATTGGACATCCCCACATGGTAAGAATTGGGGTAGACCAGCGCCACGCGAATTCGCCCGGCGCCCGGCTTTCGGATTACGCCGCGCTCACTCGCTGCATACCCGCTGGGTAGCTGTTGGGATCCGGTTACCATGGTTTCCGCAGACCTTTATCCGCACACCCGTCAGCCCATTGCTGCCAAGGATCGGCGAGGCGCGGTGGTGGCGGTCTCATCGGCATTCACCATCAACGAAGAAATCCGGCTTTGCTGGCGGCGGTCTTCCCCGCTGCGGCGATCCATGCCGCTGCGGCGTTCGGGGAGACAACAGGCATATGAATATTCCCGCCGATCACCACCCATCCTGCGTCCACCGGTCAGTTGGTCGCTGCATTGATTTGGCTGCATCTTCCGTCCTCTGGTTCAACGTTATCACCGCTGGACCGCGTCGATCCGGTTCCTCCGGAGACGAGATTAGTCCGCCTTTCTTCTTAAAAACGTGGGAACGTCCAGGTCGTCGTTGTCGATGACAATCCCCTTGTACTCCCGGTAGAGTTCACTGGCCGCACCTGCACTGGCGACGCCTGTACTGGCAGCTCCTGCATTGGCGGCCCCTGCATTGGCGGCCTGCCGACGGCGGATGAAGGTGGGTTCGTCCAGTTCCGTGGACCGTGCCAGATCCGCTGGGGTGATGTCACGCACCTTACCGCCGTAGGTAGGGTCCAGCGCTCTGGAACCGGCCTCTTTCTCTTTGCCTTTCTCGCCGATACCGGTGGCGATGACGGTAACGCTCATCTCGTCGCCCACGCTGTCGTCAATGACTGCACCCCAGATGATCTCCGCCTCCTCACCCACCTCATTGTAGATGCGTTCGGAGGCTTCGGTCATCTCCTCCATGGTGAGGTCGCTGTTGGAGGTGATGTTCATCAGCACCCCCTTGGCGCCGGAGATGTTGATGTCATCCAACAACGGGTGTGAGATGGCCCGTTCGGCCGCTTCCAGGGCCCGGTTTTCGCCACTGGAGATGCCGATGCCCATGATGGCCATACCGGCCCGTGACATGGTGGTCTTCACGTCGGCAAAATCCAGGTTGACCAGGCCGGGCATCATGATCAGGTCGGTGATGCCCTTGACTGAATGCAGCAGGATTTCGTCAGCCTTTTTGAACATGTCCACCATTTTGGCGTTTTTCGAAGCCAGACCGCGCAACCGGTCGTTGGGAATGGTGATTACCGTATCGGCTGCTTTTTTCAATTCGAGAATGCCTTCATCTGCCTGTTTGGCTCGTTTTCTGCCTTCGAAGGAGAAAGGCCGGGTTACCACGGCCACGGTAAGGATGCCCATTTCCTTACACAGCCGTGCGATCACCGGTGCAGCACCCGTTCCGGTGCCGCCGCCGAAGCCTGCGGTGATGAAAACCATATGGGAGTCGGACAAGGCATCCTTGATCATTTCCGCATTTTCCAGGGCCGCCTCCCGCCCCACCTGGGGGTTGGCGCCGGCCCCCAGGCCTTCTGTAATCTTGGTTCCCAACTGAAAGCGCATCTCCGCCTGGGATACATCCAGGGCCTGGGCATCCGTGTTGGCGGAAATGAACCTGACACCCTGCAGATTGCTCGCGATCATGTTGTTGATCGCATTGCCTCCCGCACCGCCAACCCCAATCACTTTGATTTTTGCCGATCGGTCACTCTCCATGTACGTAAACATACCAGTCATAAGTTCCCCCTTTGCTTGTGTTGCCCATTATGGCGCTTGCCTGTACGCCTTGGTTTATATTTTCAGATGACGTCTTTGAACCATTTTTTCATCCTTGAAATGAGGCTGTTGAAGATATTCCTGTCCCTGATTCGAAATTTTTTCTCCGGCTCCTTTCTGGCGCCGTAGATGACCAACCCCACACCGGTGGCATACATGGGATTGTTCACCACGTCGGTGAGGCCGCCGATGCCACGCGGCCGGCCCAGACGCGTGGGGACGCCGAAGATGGCTTCGGCGATATCGGTAGCGCCCTCCAGCAATGCCGTACCTCCGGACAGGACAATCCCCGAGGCGAGCATGTTTTCCATACCGGAACGGTATATCTCCCGTTGGAGCAGCGTGAAAATTTCCTCCATGCGCGGCTCCAAAATTTCACCCAAAATCTGGCGGGGAAGCTTGCGGGGCTGGCGGCCGCCCATCCCCGGCACCTCGATGGTTTCATCCGGGCTGATCGCCGCCCCGTTGCAGGTTCCGTATTTACGTTTGATGCGCTCCGCCTCGTTCAGGGGTGCCCTTACGCCGATAGCAATATCATTGGTCAGGTTGTCACCCCCCAGTGCCAGGACAAAAGTGTGCTTGATGTTCTTACCCGAAAAGATAGCCAGGTCGCTGGTCCCGCCACCCAGATCTATCAGGCCGGTGCCCAGCTGTTTCTCTTCTTCGGTGAGCACCGCCTCTCCCGATGCCAGACTCTCCAGGACGATATCGCACACATCCAGGCCGGCCCGGTTGGCGCACTTGACGATGTTATGCGCCGACGTGACCGCACCGGTGACGATGTGGATTTTGGCCTCGAGGCGGACACCTGCCATGCCCACCGGATTCTGAATACCGATCTGGTCGTCAACGATATACTCCTGGGGCAGGACGTGGATCACCTCCCGGTCCATGGGGATGGCCACCGCACGGGCCGCATCGATCACCCGGTCAACATCCTGCCGGTTGATTTCCTGCCCTTTGATGGCGACGATCCCCCGGCTGTTGAAACCGGTGATGTGGCCACCGGCGATTCCGGCGTATACCGACGAAATCTCACAGCCGGCCATTAGCTCAGCCTCTTCCACCGCCTTTTTAATGGACTCCACCGTGGATTCGATGTTGACCACAACACCCTTGCGCAAACCAATGGATGGATGGGTGCCGATGCCGATAATATTGATCTCGCGGCCCGTCACCTCGCCAACCACAGCACAGATTTTGGTGGTTCCAATATCCAGGCCGACAACGATATTTCCCTCTCTTGATCCCTGCAACTTAACCCTCCTTGTGATCCGAAGATGACGGATCGACCGATACCAGCGTGATTACAATTCGATTGACATCGAACAAATCGATGGCCTTGTACCGGGTCAGCCGACTGTCTCTGCTCAGTCGTAACATCAGTTGTCCCAGCGCCTGACACTTTTCACGATATCGATCAAACCCCAACTTCACCGCCCGGTTGTTTTCGCCGGTATATACGGTGGCTCCGATTTCACGGTCCATCCGGATCCGGCGAATACCGGAAAGGGGCAACGGGCTGTTCTTTTCCCCTGCCAGCCGGAAAAGGGTCATCACCGCTTCGAAGGCCTCGCTGGCCGGCATGCCGGAAACGGGCAGGTCTGCATGATCCAGCCCCTGCACCCGGGGCAACGCATCACGGACCAAGCCATCCCATCGTTTGAACACCCCGCCTGCCGGGTTGATTAAAAATCCCTCACCGGCCCCCATGTCTAAAAGCGCCAGAGGGACTTCTTCCCGGATGTGCATGCGCAGCCCCGAGGGAATTTCCCGGCTGACCGTTGCCTCGGCAACCCATGGATCGGCCAGCAGGCGCTTGCGGGTCGTGGCCAGATTCACGGACAGGATGTTCGTCTGCGGCCCGACGCCGGCAATCTCCATGACCTTAAGACGGCTGAGCCGCTGCATTCCGGTCACCACAATTTGGCTTACCTGGAAATGCCGCGTCTGAGTAAAAAAGTCGTAGGCGAAGATGAACGCAGCGCTGGTCGCCACCAGCGCCAGTGCCCCCAAAAACCCCTTGGCAACCAAAACGACCCGATCCCGCAACAGAGCCCGACGGGCTGGCTTGTTTTTCTTGAATCGATTCGTGCGGGTCGGTTTTGATTTCAATGATTTGGTCTCTGGTCTCTGGTCTCTGGTCTCTGGTTTCTGGTTTCTGGGTTCCGGGTCTTACGCCTTACGCCTCACGCCTTACGCCTTCCGGGTTCTGCTCTCTGCCCTCAGTCCTCAGTCCTCTGTCCGTCCCCAGACATCCGTTCCAACACCATTTCTCCCACCCGGTATACATCTCCGGCGCCTAAGGTCAGCAGCAGATCGCCGGATGCCAGGGTTTTCTCAAGGTGATCGACACATTCCGTTAGGCTGTTCAGGCAAATCACGTTCCGGTGGCCATGGGCGCGGATACATTCGCCCAGGGCTCGGCCGCTGACACCCGCGATGGGCGTTTCGCTGGCAGCATAAATCGGCAGCACCACCAGTACATCGCTATTGTTGAAAGAGCGCGTGAATTCCTGCAGAAGCGCCCGGGTACGCGTGTAGCGGTGAGGCTGGAATACCACCACCTTGCGGCGGTCCGGCCAGTTCTCTTTGACCGCCTCGAGGGTCACCTGGATCTCGGTGGGATGATGACCGTAGTCGTCCACCACGGTAACGCCATTGACCTCACCCTTGATCTCCAGCCGGCGCTGCACGCCTTCGGCCGTTTGCAGGGACCGCTTGATGGATGACAGGGGAATGTCCAGTTCCAGGCCCACGGCGATGGCAGCCAGGGCGTTGGATACATTGTGCATACCCGGCATGGCCAAAATAAACTCGCCCAGATTTTCGTCCCGATGAACGACCGTAAACCGACTTTTCATCTCACCGAAGCTGATGTTACGCGCCTGGTAATCGGCCTGGGTGCTCCGCCCGTATGTGGTCAGCCGTTTCTTGATATTGGGGAGGAGGCCCTGGAGCGGCTCGTTGTCCAGACAGAGCACGGCCAGGCCGTAAAAGGGGATCCGGTCGATAAAATTGAGGAAAACCGTTTTTATCGCATCCAAGTCCTCGTAAAAATCCATGTGCTCCCGATCGATGTTGGTGACAACGGCAATGGCCGGAGAGAACTTTAGAAAAGAGCCGTCGCTCTCGTCGGCCTCGGCCACGATAAAGTCACCCTGTCCCAGCACCGCATTGCGGCCAAGGCTCTTGAGCTTGCCGCCGATGACCACTGTGGGATCGAGTCCCCCGCCGGCCAGCACGTTGGCCACAAGGGAGGTGGTGGAGGTCTTGCCATGCGCACCGGCAATCGCCACGCTGTATTTGAGCCGCATGAGTTCAGCCAGCATCTCGGCCCGGGGAATGACCGGAATCGCCGCCTGCCGAGCGGCTGACACTTCCGGGTTTTGCCTGTCGATAGCCGAAGAGACCACCACCACATCGGCTTCGGCGATCTGCTCGGCCCGGTGGCCGATATGGATGGTACCACCCAACCCCGATAGATTTGCCGTAATGTCCGATGTCTTCACGTCGGAGCCCGAAACCCGGTAGCCCAGGTTCAGGAGCAGTTCGGCAATGCCGCTCATGCCGATACCACCAATGCCCACAAAATGAATATGATATTTTTTCAGATACATGAATCGTTTCCCAGCAGTTGATAGCAGTCATCCACGATGGATCGGGCCGCGTTCGGTTTCCCCAACATTCTGGACCTCGAAGCCATGGTCGCCAACAAATCGGGTGCGCCTGCCAACGTGTCCAGACGCCGGGCCAGGTCCGCCCCGGTCAGTTCCCGTTCGAGCACCATCTGTGCCGCACCGTGGTCAACCAGGGCCCGGGCGTTATGTTCCTGGTGGTTGTCTGCCGCAAAGGGATAAGGGATGAACAGTGCCGGTTTTCCCAGCGCGGTCAACTCAGCCACCGTGGTCGCGCCAGCCCTGCATACAACCAGATCCGCCCGGCTGTACCGGGATGCCATATCATGAAAAAATGACTTCACTTCTGCATCCATCTCTGCTTTCTCATACGCATCAGCGACCTGATCCTGATCCTTGGCGCCGGTCTGGTGGACGATATGGAATTTCCGGCGCTGCCGAATGCGCGGCAACGCGTCCATGACCGCCAGGTTGATGGCATGGGCCCCCTGGCTTCCGCCGACGATCAGAATCGTGAATGTGTTTTTCGCTTCCGCGCCAACGATCGATGCGGCCAGAATCTGCTGGCGTATCGGATTACCGGTGACGCGTTTCTTCAATGGATCGATCTTGCCGCGGGTATTGTCGAAACTGACATATATCCGCTTGGCTATCGGAAAAAGTATCCGGTTGGTGATACCAGGCACCGTGTTCTGCTCACACAGGACCACCGGAATGCCTTTTATCCAAGCGGCCAGCGCCACCGGTCCGGTGGCGTAACCACCCACCCCGACAACCAGGTCCGCCTGTGCCTCCGCCAAAATGCCTGCGGAATGGAACAGGGCCCCTGGAATTTTCATGGCCGCCCGCGCCTTTGCCCACACGCCTCTTCCCTTGATCCCCACGATGGCAATGGTTCGCTGGGGATAACCGGCCCGGCTCAGGGCGTCTTTCTCGAATGGCCGACCGGCCCCCACGAAGAGGATCCGGCTTTGCGAATTTCTCACGGCAAACTCCCCTGCCACGGCAATTCCGGGAAACAGGTGCCCGCCGGTGCCTCCACCGGCAACGACCACCTTGAGTGGCCGCCAGGCTTTTTGGGGTTCAGCAGCGTGCATCACGCGCTCCGATGTTCATCATGATCCCCACAGCCGCCATGTTGATCAGCAGGCTCGTCCCGCCGTAGCTGAGAAAGGGCAGCGTCAACCCTTTGGTGGGCAGCATGCCGAGTGCCACCCCCATATTGATGCAAACCTGAAGGCCTAAGGTCACCGTGATACCCATGGCCAGCAACGAACCAAACCGATCCTGGGCATGTCGGGCGATGCGAATACCCCGCATGAGCATGATGCCGTAAAGCAGAATCACGATCATGACCCCGATGAGCCCCAGTTCTTCCCCAACCACGGAAAAGATGAAATCCGTGTGGGGTTCGGGAAGATAAAACAGTTTCTGATATCCCTTACCGATGCCCGCACCGGTAATTCCCCCGGTGCCGAATGCCATTAGCGAATGGACGATCTGGTATCCCTCATCCGCCGGGTATTGCCAGGGATCCATGAAGCTCATCAGCCGCTTGACCCGGTATTCGGCATGGGTCATAAACAGCCAGGCCATAGGCGCCAGCACCAGGACAACCGACAGCAGGTGACTGATGCGGCACCCGCCGACAAACAGCATGATCCAGGTCAAGGCGGCGAAAATCACGATCGATCCAAAATCGGGCTGAACCAGCAGCAACCCCGTAAAGAGGCCCAGAACCAGGAAGTGGGGCAGGAATCCCACGTAAAAATCGCGCAGCTGTTCACCCTTCTTGCTCATGGAGTAAGCCATATAGATGACCAGGGCCAATCGAGCCAGTTCTGATGGCTGAAACTGGACCGGCCCGAGTTGCAGCCACCGGGCGGATCCGCCTGCCGTCACGCCCAATCCGGAAAAAACCACCGCCACCAGCATCACGATGACCGCCGCCAGAACGGGATAAACCAGCGCCCGGTAAAGGCGGAAAGGGATGTAACTGAACGTCACCAGCACCACAATGCCGATCAGGGAAAACATGGCCTGTTTTTTCAAAAAGAAATAACCGCTGCCAAACTTCTTGATGGCCAGGGCGGAACTGGCGCTGTAAACCATAACGATACCCATGCCCACGAGCAGCAAAACGGGAAACAGCAGTCCCAGGTCATAGACCAACGGTTGAACCCCGTTTCGTTTGGCAGTTGCAGTCATCCCAGTCTTTCCACGATTTCCCGAAACCGGTTACCCCGCTGGGCATAGTTGTCGAACATATCGAAACTGGCACAAGCCGGAGAGAGCAATACGATTTCCCCATTCACGGCGGCGCCGAAGGCCTTTTCAACCGCCTCTTCCATGGACCCGGCCTCGAGGATCCCCTTTTCCGGATCCCCGGCAAGGGCGGTGACGATCTCGTCTTTGGCTTCACCCATGACCACCAGGGTTTTGACCCGGCGGCGAACCTGGCCCTTAAGTTGCGTGAAATCGCCCTTCTTGTTCTGCCCGCCCATGATCAGGATCACCGGATTGTCGAAACACCCAAGCGCCCGGTTTACCGCATCCACGTTCGTGGCCTTGGAGTCGTTGACAAAGCGCACACCCCGCAACCGACCCACCGTTTCCAAACGGTGGGAAAGCCCCTGGAATTCGTCGATGGCCTGCTGGATGCCAGCATCTGAGGCGCCCTGTTCACGGGCGGCCAGACAGGCGGCAGCCGTATTTTCCCGGTTGTGGGGACCGAGGAGACCAGACTTGTCCAAGGCGAAACGGCCGGTCTGCCGGCCCGCATCGATCAAAAGGATCTTATCTTTTAAAATCTGTGCACCGTTGACGACGGCCCTCTCCGAATAGAGTTTCCGGCAGGCACTAGGGGGTCGGTGATCGATCATGGCGGCC
The DNA here is from genome assembly GCA_030145105.1 of Desulfosarcina sp. Taxonomy (GTDB): domain Bacteria; phylum Desulfobacterota; class Desulfobacteria; order Desulfobacterales; family Desulfosarcinaceae; genus Desulfosarcina. Next base: position 11,165 of record JAQYWF010000040.1, on the reverse strand, counting down.
ACCGTGGGATCCATGGCGTTGAGCACCGCCACATCGCTGGGTCGTTGGTTTTCGAATATCCGCCATTTGGAATCCGCGTAGGCCGAAAAAGTTGGATACCGGTCCAGATGGTCGTCGGTGATGTTGAGCATGACGGCGGTATCCGGCCTGAAATTGATAATGGTGTCCAGTTGGAAACTGCTCACTTCGGCCACCACCACATCGACCCGGGCATGGGCACTGTCCGCATACGCAGTGAGCGGTGTGCCGATGTTTCCTCCCACAAACACGTTTTTTCCGCTTTTTCTCAGCATGTTCCCAACCAGTTCGGTTGTTGTGGTTTTTCCATTGGTGCCGGTGACCGCCAGAATCGGTTCGGTGATATACCCGGCAGCCAGTTCCATTTCTCCGACGACCGGGGTTCCTTTGGCCCAGGCCGGTTCCAGCATCGCTAGGGTGTGAGGCACGCCGGGACTGAGCACCACCAGATCGGCGGTTTCAAAATCTAACGCATCGTGTCCGCCCAGCTTCAGCTGGACGTCCAGTCCCTCCAGGGCCGCGGCCGCGGCCTTAAGGGTTTCGGCCGGCGCACGATCCGTCACCGTCACCCGGGCACCCTGGTTGTTGAGGAACCGGGCGGTTGCCACCCCGGACCGTCCCAGACCCACCACCACGATTTGCTTATTTTGAAGATCCATGGGATGTGGCAACTTTTTCTCAGACATAGCTGAACACATCTAATTTTTTATAAATAACAAGCACCAATTTCCAAATAAATTCCAAATTGCAATATCCAAATCTCAAACTGGAATGACCTTTTTTCGAAATCATGGGGTTTGGAATTTTGAATTTTGTCATTGTGATTTATTTGATTTTTGGTTTTTGATTTTTGTTATTTATTATCTAAGCTTCAGCGTACTCATGGATATCAAAGCCAGGGCAATGGCGATTATCCAAAATCGCACGATCACCTTCGGTTCCGGCCACCCTTTCAACTCAAAATGGTGGTGGATGGGCGCCATTCGAAAAATGCGTCGGCCCTTGGTCATCTTGAAAAAACCCACCTGGAAGATTACGGAGAGGGCCTCGATGACAAACAGGCCGCCAACCAGCGCCAGCAGAATCTCCTGCTTGGTAATCACGGCAACGGTGCCCAACGACGCCCCCATGGAAAGCGAACCCACATCCCCCATGAACACCTGGGCCGGATATGCGTTGAACCACAAGAACCCCAATCCGGCCCCGGCCAGCGCGCCACAGTATACCGTGATCTCCCCGCATCCCGCCACCGGCGTGATCTGCAGGTAGTCGGCGATGCGCGCATGACCGGCCACATAGGCAAAGATCATATAGGTGACGGCGGCGATGATCACCGGTCCAATGGCCAGGCCGTCCAGACCGTCTGTCAGGTTTACGGCGTTCGACGCCCCCACGATGACCAGGCCCGCGAAAAAAATGTATCCCCATCCCGGATCCGGGGTGAACCGCTTAAAGAAGGGCACGCTGAGTTTCGTAGAGAACTCGGGCACCATGTAGGCCAGCAGTCCCACCAGCAGTGCCAGAAATACCTGCAGAAGCAGTTTCTGGCGGACCGTCAGGCCTAGGTTGCGCTTTTTCACCTGCATCAGATAGTCGTCGGCAAAACCGATGGCACCGAACCCCAGGGTGGCCAGCAGGGCGATCCATACATAGCGGTTGGTCAGATCGGTCCACAACAGGGTGGAACCGGCTACCGCAAAGATGATCAACACGCCGCCCATGGTGGGTGTGCCAGCCTTTTTGTAGTGGTCCTTGGGCCCGTCCTCCCGGATGTACTGCCCCACCTGCATCATGGAAAGGCGCCGGATCACCCAGGGCCCTAGCAGAAAGCAGATCAAAAAGGCCGTCAGGCTGGCATAGATGGTCCGGAAGGTGATGTACCGGAACACGTTGAAGGCTGCAAAGGTCGTATGCAGCGGATATAGCAGGTGATATATCATCTGAGGATATCGCGCCTTTGTGCTTCGGTTTGCCGGTTTAGCATTTTCATCATCGTTTGTCCGCCCAGCTGACAATAGCCTCGACCACCTCTTCCATGGCCATGCCGCGGGACCCTTTCACCAGGATCATGTCGCCTTCATGAAGCTGGTGGTTCAGCTGCTCGATGATGGCTGCCTTGGTTCCGCAAAAAATCCGGTCCGCCGTCATCTGCCGGTCCATGGCGCCGTCGGCCACGGCGGTGGCGAAATTGCCGGCGACATACAGCCGATCGAGTCGGGCGTCACCCGCTGCCCTGCCGATTTCCCGGTGCAGGTCCGCCGATTGCGGTCCCAATTCCAGCATGTCCCCGAGCACGACAAGGGTACGACGGCTGCCATGCATTGACACCAGGGTCTCGATGGCCGCAACCATGGAGCCAGGGTTGGCGTTGTAGGTGTCGTCCACCAGGCGAAGGTCACCGCCCAGCACACGGATACCCATGCGCCCAGCCTGGGGGCAAAAGGCTTCCAGTCCCGCCCGGATATGCTCCATGGCCACACCCATGACCTCGCCGGCAGCGGCCGCAGCCAGGGCATTGGACACCATCACCCGTGCCGGTGTAGCCAACGTCACCGGCGTGCGGCCCGACGGCGTGACCAAGGTAAAGGCCATGCCCGCTTCGGTCAGACGGATGTCGTCCGCCCGAACCTGTGCGGCACCGGCGCTACCGAACAAAATCACGGGACAGTCCAGGCTGTCAGCCAAAGCCGCGACACGCGGATCGTCGGCGTTAAGAATGGCCGTTCCGCCGGGACGGATGGTGTGGAGCAGCTCCCCCTTGGCCCGGGCGACGTTTTCGATGGTGCCCAGCCCTTCTAAATGGGCCGGCCCCACGTTGGTGATTACGCCCACATCCGGCTCGCAGATGCGCCCCAGGCGGGTGATTTCGCCGGCATGGTTCATGCCCAGTTCCAGCACGGCGGCCTGGTGTCCCGGTGTCAGCTGGAACAGCGTCAGCGGCAGACCGATGTGGTTGTTCAGGTTGCCGCTGGTGCTCAGTGTCGAGAACGTCTTGGATATCACCTGGTCCATGAGCATGCGGGTTGACGTTTTTCCGTTGGATCCGGTGATGGCCAGCACCTTGAGGTTTCCCCGGTTACGGTTGAAGCGGGCCATCGCACCCAGGGCCCGGGTGGTGTCGGCCACCGCGATACAGGTAATGCCGGCGGCGGCCATTCGTGACATGGGCAGGTTGGTCATCTGGTCGGCGGCCGCCACCACGCCCTTGACGCCGCGATCGAGCACATCGGCCACAAAACGGTGCCCGTCGTGGGATTCACCCGCAATGGCCACAAAGAGGTCATCCGGACCGATCGTGCGCGAATCGATACCGATGCCGGCAAAAGCCCGGTCCGCAGATCCAGAAATCATGGATCCGCCGGCTGCCGTCAGCACCTGTTGAGTCGCCCACCCGAATGGCTTCATGGTTTTAAGCTCCAGCCTCGTTCATGGCTGCCAACACTTGGCGAGCCACTTCCCGGTCGTCGAAATGGATGGTTTCACCGGCAAGAATCTGATAGGTTTCGTGTCCTTTGCCGGCAATCAGCACGGCATCGCCTGCATGGGCCGCCGCGATGGCCGAGGCAATGGCCGCCCGCCGGTCCGGTTCCACCAGATAACCTTTTTTCTGCCACCCGGTCGTCAATGCATCGGCCGACAGACGCCGGGGGCATATCTCCCGTACCCCTGACTCCACCTGGGCAATAATCGTGAGTGGGTCCTCCGATCGCGGGTTGTCAGAAGTCACCACGGTAAGGTCGCTGAGCCTGGCGGCGATTTCTCCCATTACCGGTCGTTTGGAGCGATCCCGATCACCACCACATCCGAAAACGGTGATCAGGCGTCCCGCCGTGAGCGCCCGCAGGGCCGAGATGGCATTTTCCAGCGCGCCTGGCTTGTGCGAATAATCCACGAAAATATACCGTTCGCCCCCCTCCGGGATCCGCTCCAGCCGTCCGGGCACACATCCGGTGGTGTCGATGCCCGCGGCAATTGCTGCCGTCGGAATCCCCAAGGCCAGTGCCGCACCGGCGGCACTGAGAATGTTCTCAAGATTAAAATCTCCCACAAGCGGTGAATCGAAGGAGATCGTGCCATGCGTCGTGGCGATGCTGCCACGGATGCCCGCCAGATCACGAACCACGCCCAGAGGAACGATGTCTCCGTCTTCGTATACAGCGGTTCGCAGGACCATGGTCCCCAGGGCTGCGGCCAGCTCTCTTCCTCTGGGATCGTCTGTATTGACCACGGCCCGCACCGGATTACCGTTGTCCGCTGGTTTCAGGTAGTCGCTGAACAGCTTTTTCTTACTGCTCCAATAGCGATCCATGGTGCCGTGAAGATCCAGATGGTCATGGGACAGGTTGGTGAAAACCGCCACATCGTATTGACAGCCGTCGACGCGATGCAGGTCCAGAGAATGGGAAGAGACCTCCATGACAACATGGGTGGTCCCGCTGTCCGTCATTTGCCGAAGTATCTCCTGAAGCTCGAGGGATTCAGGCGTTGTAACCGGATTCGTGAACGCTTGGCCGGCATAGCGGTAGTTGATCGTCCCCACCACACCCGGTCGATGGCCGGCCTTCTCCAGGATTTTCTCCAGCAGGTAGGTAACGGTGGTCTTGCCGCTGGTGCCGGTCACGCCCACCAGCGTCAGCCGGTCTGCAGGTTGGCCGTAGTACCGGCAAGACAACTGAGCCAGTGCCGCCCGGGGATCCGCCACGCGAATCACCACCGCGTCGACCGCCACCGGTGTGCGGCAGATCACGGCAACCGCGCCCTGCTTGACGGCGTCCGGAATAAAGCGATGCCCATCTGCGGCAAACCCCTCGATGGCCACAAACACGGCTCCCGGGGTCACCTTGCGCGAGTCGTAGCAGATGGCGGTAACATCCGGATCCACAGACGGGTGCGCACCGGCTGTCGCTTCGACGCACAACTGATCCGTAAGCAATGAAAGCTTCATCCGTTAGCCCTGTTTCCACGGGATACCCGCAGTCGATCCGCATCGGGTCTCGGCGGGATATTGAGATAGCTCAACGTTTCCAGTGCGATCTGACGGAAGGCGGGTGCCGCCACAATACCACCGTAGGTCTGGACCGTTGGCTCGTCCAGGAGCACCAGGATGGCCAGCTCCGGTTGATCCGCCGGGACAAGGCCCACGAAGGAGGATAGATACCGCCCCTTTGCGTAGGTGCCGCTGCTGTCGATCTTCTGAGCGGTACCGGTTTTGCCGCACACGGAGTACCCCTTTAGGGCCGCGTTCACCCCGGTGCCACCCGCGGTGATCACGGTCTTAAGGATCCGCCGCACCGTGGCTGCAGAGTGGGAAGAAACCACCCGCCGAACCGGTTCGGGAGAAAAGCGTTTCACCGTCTCTCCGTTGCGGCCCGTAATTTCTCTGACCAGCATCGGTTTCATGAGCAGCCCATCGTTGGCAATGGCCGAGACCGCCGCAATCAGTTGGATCGCCGACACCGAGATGCCTTGCCCAAATGAGATGGCCCCCAAATCGATGGCGGACCAGGACTTGAACGGGCTGAGGCTGCCGGCGGTTTCACCGGGACAAGTGACACCGGAACGCCGGCCGAAGCCGAAAGCGTTCAAATACGCATGAAGCTGACGGGGCCCAAGCTTTTCCGTAATTTTTACCGATCCGATGTTGCTTGAGTACTTGATAATCTGCTGTAGCGACAGCCACCCGTGGGATTTGGTGTCGTGGATGGTGTTCCTGCCGATCCGGTATTCCCCGTTTTCGCAGTAGAAGATGGTCGACGGTGAACAGACGCCGCTGTCGATGGCCGCCGCCACGCTGAATATCTTCATCGTGGAACCGGGCTCGAAAGGATCGGTGATTGCCCGGTTTCTCCACAACTCCCGCTCGAAAGATCTGTAACTGTTGGGATTGAAAAATGGATAGTGCGCCAGGGCGAGCACCTCACCGGTAGCCGGCGCCATGACGACGGCCATGCCCGACTGGGCGCCGAATTGTGTCGCGGAAGCATCCAGAGCTTTTTGGGTGATGTGCTGGATCGTGCGGTCGATGGTCAGCACCACATTGTTGCCCCCGGCCAGATCTACCGGCAATCCGGCCCCTTCAAACCGACGACCCAAGGCGTCCTTGAGAATAGTGATCTCCTGTTCCCCACCTTTCAGGATGGCATCGAAATAAAATTCCATTCCCTCCAGGCCGTGGCCGTCGATGCCGGAAAATCCCACTAGCTGAGCCGCCAGCGTTTTGTTGGGATAATAGCGGCTGTGCTCGGTGATAAAGTCGACCCCCTTGATCCCTATCGCTTGAACCGTTTCGGCCTGGCGAGGCGTCGCCTGGCGCTTGAGCCACACGAAGGAGCGCTTGGGATCCAGCTTCCTGACCACGTCCCGTATCGGCTGATTCAAAGCGCTGGACAGCTGCTTTGCCGCCGCGTGGCGATCGGTTATCTGGCGAGGATAAGCGGCTATTGACGGACTGTCGATGCTCACGGCCAGCGGACTGCCGTTGCGATCGGTGATGGCGCCCCGTTTGCCCTGAACCACCATGGCACGCTCGTACTCGCGGGCCGCCCGCTCGGAAAGCCACGCGCCCTCGAAAACATGCAGACGGACCGCCTGTGCGCTGATGGCCAGAAGGGCCGTCAGAAAAAGCGCCCCGACGATTCCAGTCCGCAGCCGAGTCCGTGTGGTTGCCGTTGTTGTCATGGAAGCATCACCTTCTGTTGCACATTCGGCATAACCAGTCCCAAACGAGTCCGGGCAATGGTTTCGATCCGCTCCGGCGATTTGAGCCGGGCCATTTCAATTCTCAGGGTGTTCCGCTCCTTGAGTAATGCCTGGTGCCGCCTGGTTTGACTGTCGATGCCGTATCCGGCATTGACGCACTGAACCCGACACCACGCGTAAAACAGCGCTTCAACGAAAAACAGAACCATCAACGCAATCCAGAGACCGGTCATTGTTTTTCTTGGCGGCTTCAACTTCCGGTTGCGGCCACTGCCCTGCCCACCCCTGCCCCTGTTTTCGATCCCGGAGCGACTGGTTTTGCTTGCAGCTGCCATCATAACGCTTCCACGGCTCTCAAACGTGTACTGCGGGCCATGGGATTTTTCCGGATCTCCGCATCAGTGGGACGAAGCACCTTGCGCGTCAGCAATCGTACCCTTGCCTGACGGCCACACACACACTGGGGAAACCTCGGCGGACACGTGCATGGGTGCGCCAGGGTCCGGAACCGGTGTTTGACAATCCGGTCTTCCAGGGAATGGAAGGAAAGCACACACAAGCGGCCTCCCGGATTAAGCAGATCCACGGCCGTTTCCAGGAATCGATCCAGCACCTCCAGCTCCCGGTTCACGGCGATACGAAGGGCCATGAAAACCCGTGTGGCGGGATGGATCTTCTGTTTGCGCGCTGCGGCAGCCGGAACCGCTTCAGACACCAGGCGGGCCAGCTGGCCACTGGTGCTCACCGAAAGTGTCTTGCGCTGCGCGACCAGGTGCCGGGCGATTCGTGAGGCCCAGCGTTCTTCACCATATCGGCTGAACGTCTGCGCCAGTTCCCGTTCACCCATGGATGCCACCAGATCGGCCGCCGTAACGTCAGACCGGACATCCATGCGCATGTCCAGGGGTTCATCCCGGTTAAAACTGAAACCGCGGCCACTGGCCTCGATCTGATGAAGGGAGAGCCCGATGTCAATGAGAATACCGTCCACGGCAGCGATGCCCAATTGAGAAAGAAACAACGACAGGTCTGCAAAATTGCCATGAACGATATGGATCCGGCGTTCGTCGGCGGGAAGGGTCCTGCGGGCCCGGTCAATGGCATCCTTGTCCTGGTCGATACCGATAAAAACGCCGCCGGAGCCGATTTGCTCACAGATTCGCCGGGCGTGGCCTGAGCCGCCGAGGGTGCCGTCCACGATGATCTTGCCCGGCCGGCATGCCAACATGTCCACCGCTTCTTCGAGCATGGCGGTGACATGATAGTCGGACATGGGCTAAATCCCCAGCTGGGCGATCTCCCGCCGAACCTGGTCGTCGCGCATGTCCTTTTCCATCAATTCGTTTTCCCGATCCCAGTTTTCACGCGACCAGATCTCAAAGCGGGCCGTTACGCCAACCAGGACGATCTCCTTCTCCAGTTTGGAATACTGCTTCAGAAAAGGCGGAATCAACACACGCCCCTGGGCGTCACATTTGCAGTCGTGGGCCCCGCCAATAAATGTGCGCTGAAACCGACGCATGGCCTCGCTTTTTTCGGGCAGATCGAGTATTTTCTGTTCCAGCTTGCCCCATTGATCATGGGTGTAGGCAAAAAGGCAGCTGTCCATGCGGGTGATCATGATGCTGTCGATACCGCTGGCCTTGATCACATCCCGAAATCGCGTCGGAATGATAATCCGCCCTTTTGGGTCAATGGTATGAAAGGAGCTTCCCCGAAACATTTTTCACCAATATTATCCACTTTGGTCCACTATCTTTGGATAAAAGTACAAAATCACTGATTAGTCAAGAAAAAAAACATTTTTAAGATGTAATATTTTACTAATAATTTTTGATTGTTAAACACAAATCAACCTAATCGTCAACAAGGTGGAGCAAAGTGGGTTAATTGATCAATCATAAGCCGCTTTGGCGCTAACCGTCCTGACATTGCCCCCTATACGACCGAAGAATCTTTTTTTGTTGCCTGAACTCGCCGTTTAATATATCGATATCAATGCAGAATCCATTTCTGCTTCGGTATTAATCCACAGCGGACAACAGCCCATTGAAAATCAAGCAATTTTTTTACGGCGGCGACAATCTGGGATATCTACTGTATGCCGGCACCCGTGCGCTGGCCATCGACGGCGGTGCCGTGAATGAAATCATGGCCTTTGTGCGGCAAAAGAACCTGACACTGGAGACGGTCACCAACACCCATGGCCACGGCGACCACACCACCGGCACCCGGAAGTTGGCGAAAGCGGCAGGGGCCGCTCATCTCGACCATCGCCGGTTCGCCGATGGCGACGCCCTCGTCCTGGGGGACGAAACCGTGACCGTCCGCCTGACTCCGGGCCACACCGCGGATTCAGTGGTTTTTGCCACCGATGGTTGTCTGGTCACCGGCGACACCCTGTTCAACGGCACGGTGGGCAATTGCTTCTCCGGCGACTTGAAAGCCTTTTACCGCTCCATTCTTCTGCTCATGGACTACCCGGGGACCACCCGCGTTTATGCCGGCCACGATTACGTGGCGGCGTCATTGGCCTTTGCCCGGCACTTGACCCCGGACAACCGCGCCATCGATGCCTACGCCGACCGCTACGACAAAAACCATGTGACCTCCACCCTGGACGACGAACGGGCCGTCAACCCCTACCTGCGGTTCAACGACCCGGAAATCATCCGCCTGCTGGAATCGAAAGGGTTGCCGACAGAGACTGAATACCAGCGGTGGGAAGGCATCATGTCCCTCGAATGAGACGAGAAGAAAAAGCGATTGCGGCGGCTTTGAAAAAACCCCGGGTGAGCCGACTGTCCGATTGCGACCCGAACACGCCCATAACGGCGATGCACGGATCATGACCGAATCTGCGGCCGCCATCCTGTCATGCATCCGGGAACAGGCCCAGGCGCACTTCTCCCACGCCAAAGGCAGCCACGACTGGGACCACACCTTGAGGGTGCACCGGCTTTGCCGACGCATCGGTGCGGCCGAAAGGGCGGACCTGCTGGTCACGGAAGCGGCCGCCTACCTTCACGACATCGGCCGTGGGCACCAGGACCGGGCCAACGGAACGCTCTGCCACGCGGAAAAAGGCGCCGCCATGGCCCGGGAGATGCTGAGCGCCTGCCCCCTGTCCGACGAGCGCAGGGAGAACATCATCCATTGCATCGCCGCCCACCGGTTTCGCCGGGGCGACACCCCGCGGACCGTGGAGGCCCGTGTGCTGTTCGATGCGGACAAGCTGGATGCCATCGGGGCCGTGGGCGTGGCCCGAGCCTTCCTGTTCGCCGGTGAACTGGGCGCTAGACTGCACAGCCCGGAGGTGGACGTGGCCCAGGCAAAAGCCTACTCCATCGATGACACGGGATACCGCGAATACCTGGTGAAACTCTCCAGGATCCGGGACCGTGTACTTACCGACACCGGCCGACGCCTGGCCGACGAGCGGCACCGGTTCATGGCCGAATTTTTCGACCGGTTCCTGGAAGAATACGAAGGAGAAAGGTGACGGTTCCGTTAAAGGTCCGATATCTGCGTTACGCTTCATCCCTCGTCACTGCGGCGTACGACAAGTACGCCTCCTTCCAAGGGAATCGCAAGCCTTGATCTCGGACCTTTAACGAAACCGTCCGAATCAGAACGTTTCATAATTTCACAAAAGGTGAATCGACATGACCATGAACAAGGTAGAGAAAATTGACGACCGGGTCCGCATGAACCACGTGCTGATAAGCGTTTCCGATAAAAGCGGACTGGAGACCTTTGTCCCCCGGCTGTTGGCGATCAACCCCGACATACGGATATTTTCCACCGGCGGCACCTTTGCCCGGCTTCGGGACATCCTGGGAGAACAAGCTGACCGCTGCCTCACTCAGGTGGCCGACTATACCGGCCAGCCTGAGACTCAGGGGGGCCTGGTGAAAACCCTGGATTTCAAGATATACCTCGGGCTTCTCACCGAAACCTACAACGATGCCCACCAGTCCGATCTGAAACGAACCGGGGGCGTACCCATCGACATGGTGGTGGTGAACCTCTACCCGTTCAAGGAGACCATTGCCAAGGCGGACGTCACGCCGGAGCAGGCCCGCGGCAACATCGACATCGGTGGACCGTGCATGATCCGGGCATCGGCCAAAAACTTCATCCGGGTCGCATCGGTGGTGGATCCCGGCGACTATGGGCAGATTGTCGACGGGATGGCTGCCGGCAAGGGGAGCATCGACCTGGCCTTGCGCTACCGGCTGGCCCGCAAGGCCTTCGCCCACACCGCCGCTTACGACGCCGCCATTGCCGCATATCTGGCCGACACCGATTTCGCGGCTGTCGAGAAAGAATACCAGCTGGAGAACCGTTGAGTTTGTTGGGTTTGTTGAGTTCGTTGGGCTTGTTGGGTTTGTTGAGTTTGTTGGGTTCGTTGAGTTTGTTGGGTTTGTTTGGTTTGTTGGGTTTGT
>JAQYWF010000309.1 GCA_030145105.1 Desulfosarcina sp. | reverse complement strand
TGTCCGGTTCTGTGAGGGGCAGGAGAGCAACTGAGGTATGGAAAAGATCTTGTGGCACCGCCGCGAAAGCAGGCGGAAAACAGAGAAAACAAACGTTTTCCTACAGCCTTGGGAGGCTCCTGCCTACTCGAAAAGCTGGAAGGCTTGAAAACGCGAAAGCCTCCAGGTTTTCTGGCCTCCTGGCCCCCCAGCCTACAAGCTATGAGCCATGAGCTATCAGCTACGAGCTATTTTTGCCTGACATCTGAAACCAGAGTCATTACGATTTTTGTAACATTTTTATGGGACATAACGCTGGCGATTCCTGAAAGGATTTGAACCTAATCAATACATGTTTCAACCCAGCGAGGATCTGTCGACTCTTAGACAACCTATTGTATAAACATAAAACGGTTTGTCTGTAAATCTTTCCATGATGATATTCATATTGAAATATGCGGTTATATCCGATAGTAGATTCTTTTCCGAGTTAACCTGAATTTCCAGATATAGGAGGTTTGACAGATGAATTCTAACGCAAAAGTCGCGATTGTAACCGGTGCAGGATCGGGCATCGGCAAACAGACAGCACTCGCTTTTCTTAAGGAAGGTTACGCGGTCGCCCTGGCCGGGCGTCGCAAGGAGCCTTTGGAAACGACCGCAGCGGAGTCCGGTTCCGGTTCACGAGCCCTGGTTGTGCCTACAGATGTTGCGGATCCAGACGCGGTTCACAACCTGTTTTTGCAGACAACCGAAACCTTTGGCCGCATCGACGTCTTGTTTAACAATGCGGGGCTTTTCGGGCCGTCGGTCCTCTTTGAAGACATCTCGCCCGAGGAGTGGACAGCCGTTGTGGCCACCAACCTGACCGGCTCATTTCTGTGTGCCCGGGAAGCCTTCAGAGTCATGAAGCGCCAGAATCCCATGGGGGGGCGCATCATCAATAACGGCTCCATATCGGCACACGTCCCGCGACCCAATTCAGCACCCTACACAGCCACCAAGCATGCCATCACCGGTCTCACCAAATCGATTTCCCTTGATGGGCGCAAGTACGATATCGCTTGCTGCCAGATAGACATCGGCAACGCCGCAACCGATCTGGTTAAAGACATTTTTGAAGAAGGTGCCGGTGCAACCCAGGCAGATGGTTCTAAAGTTAAAGAGCCGACCATGGATCTGGATCATGTGGCGCGCGCCATCGTCCATATGGCGGGTCTGCCCTTGGACGTAAACATGCAATTTATGACCATCATGGCCACCAAAATGCCTTTTATCGGCCGTGGATGACCTCGATTTACTCAGTCAGGGCAACAAGGCAATCGCTTCAATTTCAACTTTCGCTCCCAGGGCCAGCCCCGAAACCTCCACGCATGACCGCGCCGGAGGTTTGTCTGAGAAGAACCCGGCATAGACTTCGTTGACCTTTGTGAAGTCGTCCATGCTGGTGAGGAACACCGTTGCCTTCAGAATCCGGTCAAGGGAACATCCCGCCTCTTCGAGGATTGCCTTAATATTGAGAAGAACCTGGCGGGTCTGCTCCTGGACATCGTCACTGACGATCTTGCCGGTGGCCGGATCGATCGGAAGCTGCCCCGTGGTAAAGACCAGAGACTCTGTTTTGACACCCTGGGAAAACGGACCGAAAACAGCCGGCGCTTTCGACGTGTTGATAGTCTTAATTTCTGACATGGTTCTCACTCCTTATACCTATTCGCAAACTTTATGTTCAGCCAGTTTCTCAAGGGCGAGGACCATGGCAGAGTGGTCCAAATCGGCGTTTCCCTGGGCAGCGACACTGTTGAAGAGTTCCTGTGCAAAGGCGGTGTTGGGGAGCGCCATCCGGAGTTTGCGTGCATTCGACAATGCCAGGTTCAAATCTTTCTGATGCAGTGTGATCCGGAAGCCGGGGTCAAATGTTCGTTTGATCATGCGCTCGCCATGGATCTCGAGGATTTTGGAAGACGCGAAACCGCCCATCAGCGCCTGACGGACTTTGGCCGGGTCTGCACCCGCTTTGGACGCGAACAGCAGGGCCTCGCCTACCGCCTCGATGGTTAGCGCCACGATGATCTGATTGGCGACCTTACAGGTCTGACCGGCGCCGTTATCCCCCACCAGGGTGATATTCTGGCCCATCAATTCGAACAGGGGTTTCACTTTGTCGAAGGTCGTCTGATCGCCCCCGACCATGATTGTCAGTGTCCCTGCCTTGGCGCCCACCTCGCCGCCCGATACAGGTGCATCCAGATAGGGGCAATCCCTGGCGTTGATCTTTTCGGCGAATTCCTTTGTTTCGACCGGAGATATCGAACTCATGTCGACGACGATTTTGTCGCTGCTCAATCCTTGCGCCACACCATTTTCTCCAAATAAAACGATTTCCACATCCGGCGTGTCGGGAACCATAATAATGATGACATCTCCCATTTCGGCAGCTTCCTTGGCAGAAGACACCTGTGTGGCACCCTTTTCCAGAATTTCGGGCTGAATCGGGTTAAGGTCGTTTGCGAAGACCTGGTGGCCGCCGTCCAGCAGGCGACCGACCATGGGTGCGCCCATAATTCCAAGACCGATAAATCCTATCTTCATAACTTTTCTCCTCGTCTATTGCGTGTAAGGTTTAAACCCGTCGGGTTCTTTTTCTGTTAAACATTATTGTCGGATTCTCACGAATTGGGGAATGGTCCATTATCCAAGGCAATGGATCGGCGGTGTAAAACCGAGATGGTGGATGTTCTCAGGCCACACGGTCGCGGGGTTCGCGTCCGGCAAAGATGGCATCCAGATTATCGAGTGCCCGGAACCCCATGGCGTCTCTAGTTTCCCTGGTAGCGCTGCCGATGTGCGGCATCAGAAACACGTTGGTCAACTGCCGGTATTCCGGATTAATGTTGGGTTCGTCATTGTAGACGTCCAACCCGGCGGCTGCCAGCTTCCCGGACTTGAGCGCCGCAATCAGGGCATCGTCGTCGACCACTACGCCGCGGCTGGCATTGACGACAATGGCCCCATCCGGCAAAAGCGCGATACGGTCGGCGTTCAGCAGCTTGATGGTTTCCGGAGAGGCTACCGTGTGGAGCGTCAAAAAGTCGCAATGGGGCATCAGTTCTTCGGGGGTCTGGTGACAGATGGCGCCTTCCTCGAGCTCAGGCGGCATGTGCTTGTGGTCGTTGTAGTGGATCTGCATGTCGAATGCGCGGGCGCGCCTGGCGACGACCCGGCCGACCCGGCCGAATCCGAGAATTCCCAGCCGCTTGCCCGTCACCTGGGTCCCCACCATGAAACCGGGGCTCCAGTCCTTCCACTCGCGCGTGCGGACCAGTCGTTCCCCCTCGCTGGCGCGCCGTGCCGCTCCCAGCATCAGCATCATGGTCAGTTCCGCTGTGGCGTCTGACAACACCTCGGGTGTGTTCGTTACGATAAGACCCCGGGCTTTGGCGGCTGCGGTATCCACATGGTCGTAGCCGACCGAAAAATTAGCAATGGCGCGCACGCTTTCAGGCAAACGCGCAATCACTTCGGCGGTGAAATGTTCGGTATGACAGGGTAAAATGGCGTCAACACCTTTGGCGCGTTCGATAATATCATCGCTGGAATAGACCGTATCTTCAGGATTTAAAATCGCATCGTAGTCGCGTTGAAGTCGATCTTCAACGGCATCCGGCAGTTTCCGGGTAACGAGGACGACGGGCTTCATTGTTTTATCCTCCCTAAATTTACAGCCTGTTTCTGCTTCAAATTTGATCCTCGCCTTCCTTTATCGATTTATAAAAGTCGAATACCAGCAAGACAAGGTTCGCAACGATAATAATCCAAAGCGCAACAGATTGTAACCTTATGGCGTAAAAAAGCAAGAATACCACCGCCATCGCAACTGCGATCAATCCAGTGATTAAGTTACTCATAAAGTCACTATCACCCTTTCAATATCTTGTTTTGTCCGCATTCTTATAGCACGAGAGCCGTTAACCACCGGCGCTATTCACAAGCCAGCGTGCCGTTCGCAGCAGTCGCGCGTCGTCATCTCTGGGTCCCGCCAGTTGCACCCCCAGCGGCATGCCGTGTGCGCCCTGTAGAATCGGAAGCGTGATCGCGGGCATGCCGCACAGGCTCCATATGGTACAAAAAATCGGGCTTCCCGTCGATTCCAGGCCGACCGGGGCCTCACCGGTAGTGGCGGGGGTAAGAATGGCGTCATACCATTCAAACACTTTGTCCAGCGCACGGTTGTAAACCGGTATCCGGCTGACCGCATCGTTGTAATCCACGGCCAGAACCTGCTGCCCGCGTTCAATCATCTCCCGCAGGATGGCGCTGAGCTTGTCTTTGCCGTGCGCATATTCGCGCTTGAAACTTCTGGCAAGGTCGGCCTCCATGATCATGCGGTGCTGTTCGACGGCATCATTGAAAATTTCCGGAAGTTCGACCTCAAAAACGTTTTCGCCCAGGTGCGCGACCAACTCGCCAAAGGCTTCTTTTGTATCCGTTTCGGCCTGGTCCCACACCGGCGTCTTGACGAAGGCCAGGCGCGGCGGGACCGGGGGCTCCTGGGCTTGCGTCTCAACGAGTTTGGGCCGTGCCCGCAGCCGGGTGTCGGGATCGCGGTCATCGAAGGCCATGAGCTGCTCTGCGATCAGCGCTATATCCTCGATGGTGCGGGCAAACACGCCAATCTGGTCCAAAGGCCGCGACTGTTGGAGCACGAAATGTCGGGATATACGCCCATAGGTCGGTTTGTACCCGTAGACACCGCAGTAGGAGGCCGGGCGGATGACCGATCCGTTGGTCTGGGTTCCGATGGCAAGCGGCACCATGCCGGCTGCCACGGCCGCGGCGGAGCCGCTTGAGGAGCCGCCGGGGGTGCACTCAGGATCGTGCGGATTCCGCGTTTTGCCCGGTGCATAGACCGCAAGCTCAGTGGTGACGGTCTTTCCCAGGATGATCGCGCCGGCTTCACGCAACAAGGCGACTGCGGCGGCATCTTCCGCTGGCTGGCGGCCGGCATGCAAAACCGTACCGTCTTCGGTGGGCATGTCCCTGGTGTCGAAGATATCCTTTACACCTACCGGAATGCCGTTAAGCGGCCCTATGCCCTTGCCTTCCTGCAGCGCCTGGTCTGCCGCACGCGCCTGTTTCAGGGCATGGTCGGGGTCTAGATAGGCCCAGGCGCCGATGCGTTCTTCGATCCCTGCGATGTGATCGAGGCAGGCACTCACAAATTCTTCCGATGTAACCTTTCCGTCGAGAATCGCTTCTGCCGCCTCGGTAGCGCTCATCAGAGCCAATTCCATATTTTCTCCAAACATTGTGGTGCTTGTCCTTACTTGGCGATACCATAAACAAGGTCAGGCAGATACGTCGTGATCGCCGGGACGTTATAAAGAATGACCATGGCAATCAAGACCATCACCAGAAATGGCAAAGATCCTTTGAAAATAGTCGTAAGTTGAATGTGCGGCGGAGCGATCCCCTTGAGGTAATAACACGACATCGCCATCGGCGGCGTCAGAAATGAGGTCTGCAAGTTGAATGCCACGAGAATCCCAAAGAAGAGCGGGTCGATATTAAAGGCGTCCAGCAGCGGCAGAAAAATCGGCACGAAGATGATGATGATCTCGCTCCACTCCAGCGGCCAGCCCAAAAGAAAGATGATAATCTGCGCCATGATAAGAAACATAACCGGCGAAAGGTTCAGGCCTGTCACAAACTCCTCGATGACCATGTGGCCGCCGAGATAGGAAAAAACCGACGAGAAGGTCCAGGAGCCGACGAACAGCCAGCATACCATGGCCGCGGTTCTTGCCGTCAGATAAACCGACTGCTTCAGGCGCTCCCAGGTGAGCTCCCGATAGCACACAGCCAGGAGCAGGCTGCCAAATGCACCCACCGATGCCGCCTCCGATGGTGTCGCCAACCCGAATAAGATAGAGCCCAGCACCGACAGAATCAGGATAGCCAGAGGAACGACGGAGGTCAGCAGCATATAGATCAGCTCTTTGAGTGGGATATCCGTCTGCTCCTTGGGCGGCTTCGGCGCCAGTTTGGGGTTCAGGAAGGACCGCCCCACCACATAGATGATGTAGAGGCCGGCTAACATAAATCCGGGGATCAACGCCCCGGCGTACAACCTCACCACGGAGACACCTGATATCGCCCCGTACACGATCAGCATGATGCTGGGCGGGATCAGGATACCGAGGCAACCGCCGGTGCTGCGACGGTTTTTATTTGGGAGCGATTGACAACCCCCTTTGATAACCATAAAGCGAAAAGGAGAACAAAATGGTACAGGCAAAAAATGGTGATACT
>JAQYWF010000095.1 GCA_030145105.1 Desulfosarcina sp. | reverse complement strand
CAATGCCTACAATTTTTCCACCCGCGCACGTGCCCTGCGCTTGCGCTTGGGAAGCCGACGGCTGGGCCCCTTTTTGTGGGTAGTGGGCACCCAGCCCGAAGAAACTGTCTCCTCGCCACCTTTTATTGCCAGGTATCGGGCCATGGCAATCTTTTCCTCGAAGGCAGCTGAATCCAATACGGTGGCTCCAGCCGACTCGGCAGCAGACATGACTTCCCGGTCGCTGCTGACCACTAAGGCTTTGGCCTTTTCCCGGCGGGCCATTCGCCGAATCACATCATCGGCGCTCTCTCCACCCTGTGAATAGCGGATGGCAATGCCCCTGATCCGATCCCGGGAACCGTAAAGGGAGGGCTCGGCAGTGCCATCGAAGACCACTGTAATTTTATGCGGTTTCAGTTTTTTGTAGGCCACCAGCATGTCCACCAATGCTTCACGTCCCAGTTGCAGGTCCTGTCGATCCATCCCGGACAGTTCCGGGGATTGGCGGATCAGGTTGTAGCCGTCGATGATGAGGTGAATAGCCATGGCCACTAACTTGTCCGGAGCAGCCCCAGCAATCGGTCCAGGTCGTCGTCACTGAAAAAATCGATCTCCACCCGCCCCTTCTTGCCCTTGCGCTGAATGCGGACCCGGGTGCCGAATTGGCGGGACAGATCTTCGGAGACATCCCTGAAATAGCGCTGTGCAGAGGTCAATTTCGGGGCGCGGGCGGGTTTCTTTTCCGCATTGATCCGTTTGATCAACGCCTCAGTGTCACGCACCGATAATTTCTTCGCCACGACCTCTCGCCAGGCGGTCTGCTGTTTGGCCGGCGTGTCGGCCCCCAGAAGGGCCCGGGCGTGGCCCATGCTCAAGGCGCCCTCCATGATGCTCTCCTTGATCGGTTCGGGAAGCTGGCGCAGCCGCAGGAAGTTGGCCACAGCGCTGCGGCTCTTTCCCACCCGCTCGGCAGCCTTATCCTGGGTCAGGTCAAACTCGGTGATCAGCCGATGGTAGGCCTCGGCCTCCTCCATGGGGTTCAGGTTCTCCCGCTGGATGTTCTCTACGATGGAAATCTCCAGCATCTCGCCATCCGAGACATCCTTTACCAATACCGGTACCCGGTCCAGGCCGGCCAGGATGGCCGCCCGCAGGCGCCGCTCACCGGCGACCAGTTCGTAGCCCACATCATCAGTGCGCACAAGTAGCGGCTGGATGATGCCCTGGCTGCGGATGGATTCAGCCAGTTCTTCCAGTTCATCCGCTGCAAAATGTCGTCGCGGTTGGTAGTGGTTTGGCCGAATGATATCGATTTCACACAAAAAATAATCTTTTCGCGCCGGTGGCGATGATCCGGAAATCCCTTCCATCGACCCCAAATCCGGAATCAGCGCATCGAGTCCCCTGCCTAAAGCCATTTTCCGTTTCTTTTTGGCGCCGGAACCAAGGCTGCTTTGTTTTGTTTTATCTGGCATGCGGTGTCCTGATTTGTTGTCGGCTGGCCAGGACCGATCACATCGGTACCGGCGAATCAACGTTACCGGAAAGCCTGTCAGGCGCGGCCGGCATGATTGGCGGCCATGATCTCTTTGGCGAGGAAAAAATAGCTGACAGCCCCGGTCGACATGGCATCGTAGAGCAATATGGGCTGCCCGAAACTGGGTGCCTCGCCCAGGCGGACATTGCGGGGAATCGTCGTCTTATACACCAGGTCCTTAAAGTGGTTTTCCGCATCCTCGGCCACCTGGTGGCTCAAATTGGTACGGCGGTCGAACATAGTCAGCAAAATACCGGCAATTTTGAGCTTCGGATTCAATCCGCTCTTGATCCGTTGAAAGGTCTGAACCAATTGGCTGAGTCCCTCCAGGGCATAAAACTCGCATTGAAGGGGAATAAGCAGGGCATCGGCGGCCACCATGGCATTTACGGTGAGCAGGCTCAACGACGGGGGGCAGTCAATAAGAATATAATCGAAATCATCCGTCACCGAAGCCAACAGGCGCTGTAACGCATGCTCCCGATGAGGTCTGTCCATCATCTCCACATCGAAACCGATCAGTTCCACCCGCGAGGGCATGACCTTGAGGGATTCGATCTGGCTGTCGACAATCACTGCATCCGCACTGGCATCGCCGATCATCCCGTGATAAAGGGTTTTAACCAATTGGGATTTTTCCAGTCCCACACCGGTGGTTGCATTGGCTTGGGGGTCGCAGTCCACCAGCAGTGTCCGTTTTTCAGAAACGGCCAGCGCCGCCGACAGGTTGACTGCCGTTGTGGTCTTTCCCACGCCGCCTTTCTGGTTAGCGATGCATATGATCTGTGCCATGGCGCTCAGCTTTAACACAAAACATGCTATTTGAAAAGTATATTAGAATGTGCCATGTTAGGTTAAAACGTAATGGAAAAAGTCGTTACCGTTAAAAATGAAAAGATTATTAACATGCCGATAAAAAATAAAATATTTGCCATTATAACGATGGCCGTATTTCTCATTTCCACCATCGTGGTCATGGTTCCGGAAGGCAACTGCATTACCCTTCAAGAGGAACGGGAAATGTCCAAGGAGTTCATGGCGATGGTCAGCGCCCAGTTTCCGCTGATCGACGATCCGGTGATCACTGACTATGTCAACCGGGTCGGAAAACGCATCCTGGCTGCCATACCACCTCAACCTTTTGATTATCAGTTTCACGTGCTCCGTGAAGATGTCTACAACGCCTTCGCTACCCCAGCGGGCCACATATTCTTCAACAGCGGCCTGTTCGCCGCCCTGGAGTCTGAAGAAGAGCTGGCCGGCATCATCGGTCATGAAATTGCCCATGTGGTCTGCCGCCACATCTCCGACCGAATCGAAAGTTCCAAGAAGATCAGCATGGCCACGCTGGCCGGTATGGTGGCCGGGGTGTTGCTGGGCGCTGGCGGTGCGGGTGCGGCGGCCAGTGCCGTGACCATGGGATCGGTGGCCGCCGGTCAGACCGCCGCCTTGGCTTACAGTCGTGAAAATGAATTGCAGGCGGATCAGCTGGGCCTGGAATACTTGACTCTGGCCGGCTACAGCGGAGAGGGGCTGCTGACATCATTGAAGATAATCCGCAGCAAGCAGTGGTACGGGTCCGAACAGATTCCCACCTACTTGACCACCCACCCGGCGTCCGAGTCCCGCATGAGTTACATCGACAACTGGCTGCACCAGCACCGATCGACAGCGGTCCCAAAGCGTGGGGAAGTCGGCGGATTTGATCTGGCGCACACCCGCTTGGTAGCCCTCTACACCGATGAAAAGGCTGCGCTGAACCGGTTCAAGTCGAACCTCGAGGCCTCGCCGGACGACCCGCTCGCCCATTATGGTTATGCACTGGCATTGACCCGGGTCGATCAGTGGCACGAAGCGGCCGAGCATATGAAACAGGCCATCGAAGGCAATGCCATGACCACATCGATGCTTCAGGATCTGGGAAAAATATATTTCCATGACGGCCAGTATGAAAAAGCCATGGAAGCCTTGTCCGCCAGCCATTCCGAAAAAGATCCTGAGAGCAGGCTTTATCTGGGCCGCACCCAGATGGAGCTGGGTCGCATGGCGCAGGCGAGAGACACCTTCGAGAACCTGGTACGCTACAATGAGAATTTTACCCAGGCCTACTACTATCTGGGGGAAAGCAGCGGTCGGATAGGGGATATGTTCGGCGCGCACTACAACTTAGGCCGCTTTTACCGACAAATGGGAAATCTGAAGAACGCCGGATTTCATCTGAACCGGGCCATGAAACTGGCTGTTGATGACGCTCAAAAACAAATGGTGGCGGTTCAACTCAAAGCCATGAATCCCAGAAAGGAGAAAAAACCAGGCGCCGGATGACCGCTGGCATTGGGTACCGTTTCTATTCAGCTCCTCTTCCGCCGGCAATATTCACAATCCTGATGATACCACAAGGTAACATAAAAAGACGTTGACAAGCCTCATTATTCATATTAACCATTTAAGTAACGCTGATTTTTTCTCTCTTTTCTTTTTTTGCTAATATAACGACCGTCATCTTGTTTCCGCTTGCTTTATCCCCTTAGGCGCCTTTGCAATGCATTTCAGGCAGTTGGTAATGCTTTCAGCGGTGTTTTTCAGCCAGCGGGTAAGAATATCTGCAACCACTTAACCTTAAGGGAGTGGTATGAAAAAATGGATAACCGCGGCCGTTCTGGTCGGTGTCGGCATGGTCATCGCCTTTCCGCTGTTCAGCATGAGCTACTATACCATGGTGCGTACCTCCACACCGGAGTTCTGTGCCTCGTGCCATGAGATCAAACCGGCGGTAGTGGCCTGGCGTTCCTCCACCCACACCAACAACGCCGCCGGTGTCGTCGTGGATTGCATGGACTGCCACCTGCCTGCCCCCCAGGACACCTTCGCCTTTTTCTTTGCCAAAAGTTATCATGGCCTCAAAGACGTTGCGGTCCACTTCTTCGTCGGCGAGTACGATAGGGAAAAAGCCCGCGAGGCGGCCTATGCCGCCTTCGACAACGACCAGTGTCAGAAGTGCCATCGCAATCTGCTGCACATGCCCAATCAGCGCGGTGCCATGCTGGCTCACCGTTCTGTTGTTTACGCCCGACCCGGTTATGAAAAGAAATGCGTGGACTGTCACTACGACTTGGTCCATTCCGAGCGCGGCCTGGTCATGTTCCGCCAAACCCGCCAAATTCCCTACCAAGCCAAGGGTTTGAAACAGCTGTGATACCCAAATTCGTGATTGGGTTTTTTATTTCGTCGGATATGGATAACAGAAAGGAGCGGCATTTATGAGGTGTACATTGATTTTCTTAAGCATTGGACTGCTGGTCGTCGGCCTGATGGCGGCACCGGGCCTGGCCCAGCCCAACTTTGCCAAGGTCAAGGAGTACCGCATCGAGCGCAGTGTGCCCCCTGAAGCCCAGGCGTGTATTGAATGCCACCGGGAGACCACCCCCGGCATCTTTGCTGACTGGGCCAAGAGCCGCCACGCCAACGCCAACATCACCTGCCTGGATTGCCACCTGATTCAGCCCGGCGATCAGGACATCGCTCAGGGCCACGAGAAGTACTACGGCCGATCCGACATGCCATGGGGCGAAGCCAAGTACAAAATGCCGATTGCTTCGATCGTGACGCCCAAAGACTGCTCCCGCTGCCATCCGGACGAGGCCACCCAGTACAGCAAATCCAAGCATGCAAATACCATCGAAATCATCTGGAAGCTGGATCCCTGGCTGAACAAGGGCATGAACTCGGACAACGAGCGCAAGGTCGGCTGTCTAAATTGTCACGGGACCGAGGTCAAGATCGACGAAAACGGCAAGATCGACCCCAACACCTGGCCCAACGCGGGAGTCGGACGGCTTAACCTGGACGGCAGCAAGGGGTCGTGCACCTCCTGCCACACCCGCCACCGGTTTTCTGTCGGTGAAGCCCGCAAGCCCGAGGCCTGCGACCAGTGTCACCTGGGCCCGGATCATCCCCAGATCGAGATCTACGAAGAGTCCAAACACGGCACCATCTATCATGCCTACCAGGACGAATACAATTTCGATGCGGCCGGTGGCACCTGGACCGCCGGCGTCGATTACCGTGCTCCGACCTGTGCGGCCTGCCACATGAGCGGATCCGGCAAGGAGCCCACCAGCCATGACGTCACCCAGCGACTCTCCTGGGAGACCCAGGCCCCGCTCTCTGTCCGTCCCCAGGATTTCAAACCGTTTCCCTCGGGCAGCGACTGGAAAGCAGAGCGCCAGAAGATGAAAAACATCTGCAGCTCCTGTCACGGTGATTCCTGGATCAACGACTTTTATGACGGTTTCGACAAGGCTGTGACCGAGTACAACGAGGTTTATTTCAAGCCGGCCAAAGCAAAACTCGAGGAGCTCTACGAGAAGGGCCTTCTGGACAAAACCAAGTTCTTCGACGAACGCCTCGAGGTGGAATACTACGAACTGTGGCACCACGAAGGCCGCCGGGCACGCATGGGCGCCATGATGATGGCGCCGGACTACGCCTGGTGGCACGGCTTCTATGAGTGCAAGCTACGCTTTGCCAACTACATGGAAGAGGCCAACCACCTGATCGAAACCGGCCAGAAGGCATACATTGCCAAGGATTTCCCCAACGCCACCGGGGACACCACCAAGCCGGAGAAAATCTTCGGCAAGACCCAGTAAAAGCCGCTAAGCGGTTACACAAAAAAGCCGTCCTGCTGAGTGGGACGGCTTTTTTGGTTGTCGGTCTCCCAGGGGATGGCCGTTCATGGGTTCGAAGGTTCTGGGTTGAGCGTTAACCTTTGAACCGATGAACCTTTGAACGCTGAATCCTGTCAGTTGCGGTCAAACCGGGAGAACTGCATGGAAAAAGTTCCCCGCCCCTGAGTGGCCGACCGCAGGCTGGTGGAGTAGCCGAACATTTTTGCAAGGGGTACCGTCGCCTTGATGGTCTGGACCCCCAGCTTGGGTTCGATGGATTCGATTTTTCCGCCTCTGGCGTTCAGATCCCCGATCACCTCCCCCATGAAATCCTCGGGAACGATGACTTCCACGGCCATGATGGGATCCAGCAGAAATGAATTCCCCTGGGAAAGTGCATCTCGGACCGCCATGGAGGCAGCCACGGTAAAGGCCAGTTCCGAGCCGTTGGTTTCCCGGGTTCCAGCGCCGGTGAGCACCGCTTTCACATCCACCACGGGATACCCCATGAGGATGCCGCTCTCCAGGGATTCCATCACCCCTTTCTGCGCCGCCTTCACCAGTACGGGGGTCAGTTCTTCCTCTGCCAGGCGTGATTCGAACCGTTTGCCTTCACCTCGAGACAAAGGTTCCAGCCGTAATGCGATTTCGCCGTAATGGCGGTTACCGGCGACTTCCTTGTCAAAAATCGCGGTCCCGGTAGCGGCGGATTCGATGGTCTCCCGATAAACGACCTGGGGTTTGCCCACATTGACCCGGGTATTAAACTCACGCTGCATACGGCTGGTGATGATTTCCAGGTGCAGTTCTCCCATGCCGGAAAGAATCGTCTGGCCGGTGTCTTCGTCTTCCCGGACCCGCAAGGTGGGGTCTTCGGCCATGAACTTTTCCAGTACCTGCTGGAGTTTCTCCTGGTCGCTGTGGGTTTTGGGCTCCACGGCCACGGATATCACCGGTTCGTAAAAATCCATTTTTTCCAGCAGTACCGGATGTTCCTGCTGGCACAGGGTTTCGCCGGTTGAGGAGTCCTTGAGTCCCACGACCCCGACAATGGCCCCCGGGCCCACTGTGTCTACCCGCTCCCGCTTATTGGCATGCATCAAAAGAATGCGCGACAGCTTCTCTTTCTTATTACGACCGGGATTATATACGTCTGTACCGGCGGTAATGTTGCCGCTATAGACCCGGACATAGGACAACTTCCGGCCTTCCATCATGGAGACCTTGAAAATCAATGCCGCCAGCGGAGCTTTTTCATCCGGCCGGCAAAGGATGGTTTCTCCGGTTTCCGGATTAACGCCCTTGATGGCCGGGACTTCCGCCGGGCTGGGGAGAAATTGAACTATGGCATCCAGAAGTAGCTGTATTCCTTTGTTTTTCAATGCACTTCCACACAGCACCGGCACCAGTTTCAAGGCGACTGTGGCTTTTCTGACGGCGGCCAGAATCGTCTCCGTGTCGATGGGTGCTTCGGCCAGGTAGGCCTCCATGATCCCATCGTCCACCTCGGCCAGGGTTTCCAGCATCTGCTCCCGGTATATTTCTGCATTTTCAAGGAGTTCGGCATCGATGTTCTCGGTAATGTAGCTGGCCCCAAGCGTGTCGTCGTCCCAACGGATCTGCTGCATGCGAATCAGGTCGACGACACCGGAGAAGCTGTCTTCGGTACCCATTGGAATCTGAAGCATCAGGGCGTTGGCCTTGAGCCGGTCTCGCATCATCTGAACAGTGCCGAAAAAATCGGCACCGATGCGATCCAGTTTATTGATGAAGGCAATCTTGGGCACCTTGTAACGATCGGCCTGGCGCCAGACTGTTTCCGACTGAGGTTCCACACCACCGACGGCGCAAAAGACACCCACAGCCCCATCCAGCACACGCAGGGAGCGCTCTACTTCGATGGTAAAATCCACATGACCCGGCGTGTCGATAACCTGGATATCCCGGCCATTCCACTGGCAGGTGGTGACCGCTGAAGTGATTGTGATGCCCCGCTCCTGCTCGTCGACCATCCAGTCCATCACCGCCTCACCGTCGTGGACCTCGCCGATCTTGTGGGATCGCCCCGTGTAGTAAAGGACCCGTTCGGTGACCGTCGTCTTGCCGGCATCGATGTGGGCGATGATACCAATATTCCGAATATTATTTAGTTTGTCAGTCTTTTTCATCGTGTCAGCAGCATATCAGCGGTTAAAGGAAATTCTAGTGGAAGGTGGCCAGTCAGTGTCTGTACCTCCTCACCGTCAATGAGAATTTGTACCTGGTCAACCTCTGAAACGTTTAGGACCAGGGTATTGACTATTGAAAATAGTGTCAGTTGTTCCAGCCGGCAACTTCCGGAGTGGTTTTCCCGTAGATTAGCGGAAAAATCCACCACCGCCGTTCCGTCTCCAAGCAGAAAAAATGATCGCAATCGAGTATCTTTGGGTATGGTGGCCAGATTTCCACGCGCAGAACCGTTGATCAGTTCCAATACCAGTTTTCGGCTGAATGCCGTCGGTTCACCGGGATTGACCATCATCCGCGCTTCGGCAATAAGCAATGGACGCTTCGCATCGGCGAAATAGAGATGAACGACCTGCTTATCCCCTTCACCGGCGGCGCAACCCGGCAGCATTCCAGGGCCATAAAGCACCAACCCGGCAGTTATCAGCCAACCGGCAATTCGCAAAGCGGCGATGCAGCCGTTAAACACGTTCATGGATAGTTTCCTGCCATGTCTCGTTATCCGCCATGGAAACGGGATGTTACCATAACCTGCGAAAGAATTTCTGCGCAGCACCGTAAGGATAAAAATTGATTTTCAGTTCGCTCGCTAACCCCGCCGCAAGCTGTGGGGAATGTGCTCGCTGTCGCGGTTCATGTATGCCAAGGACCCGGACATGTCAAGAACAACACGGCTGAAAGGAACCGACCCCGGTGGAACCGATCGCCACCTGCGGATGGCGGGAGACTCGATAAAAAAAAGCGGGCCCCACTAAACAAAGCAGGCGCCCGCCAGGTTATGGGAAGGATGGTATTCTATGATTCCTTGATGGCATCGGTCAGTTCGGGCAGAAAATCGAGGATATCGGCTTCGATGCCCACGTCGGCCACCTGGAAGATCGGCGCCTTGACGTTCTTGTTGATCGCCACGATGAACGGCGCACCCTTGATGCCGCCCATGTGCTGGAAGCTGCCGCTGATCCCGCAGGCCAGGTACACCTTGGGCTTGACCGTCTGACCGGAGGTGCCCACCTGGCGGGATTTCTCCAGCCACTTGGCATCCACGATGGGCCGCGAGCAGGAAACCACGGCACCCATGGCATCGGCCAGTTCCTGGGCGACTTCGATATTCTCTTCGTCTTCGATACCACGGCCCACGGAGACCAGCACGTCAGACTTGGTGATGTCCACATCCCCGACTTCGGCTTCGACGACTTCCAGGAAGGTGCGTTTGACCGTCAGGTCGCCGGCATCGCCGGAGCGGTCTTCAACACTGCCGCCGGCGGACTGGCTTTCATCCGGGGCAAAGGCGCCGGGCCGCAGGTTGATCACGGCACCATTGGTGATGTCGGCGGTCACATGGGTGCTGACCATGCCCGAGTATTCCTGGCGGATCACCTTCAATGCCGTGCCGTCAACGCCTTCGATACCCACCACGTCGGCCACGAAGGTCGAATCAAGCTTGATCGACAGGCCGGGGCCCAGGTCCATGCCGAAGGTGTCGTTGGAAACCAGCACGATGGCATCGGCGGACAGGACATTGACCAGCAGCTTGCGAACCACTTCGGCATTGGGGTAGGCCAGCGCGTCCAGGTTGAATTTGAGCACCTTGGCATAGGAGGCCGCCACCGCATCGGCCACCTTGTCGACGTCGGCGCCCGAACCGATGACGATGGCGGTGACGGCGGCATTGGCATCGATCTTTTTAGCCGCAGCAACCAGTTCCAGAGCCGAATCATCGGCCACGCCAGCCGTGTGTGTAATGTATGCATAGATATCAGCCATTATTTCAACCCTCCTTTGGCCTTCAAGAGTTCAATCAGCTTGGCAACGATCTCCTCGGTGCTGCCCTCGAGCATCTCGGCTCCCTCGCCCATTTCAGGCACGAAATAATCCAGCCGTTTGACCCGGGCACCGTCGGCACCTACACTGGCGGCGTCAACGCCCAAATCGGCGGCACCCTGCTGGGGAATCTCCACCGAGGCCACTTTGCGGATACCGCGGATGCCCACGTAGCGCGGCTCGTTGATCCCGGTTTGGATCGACAAGACACAGGGCAGCTGGATCGCGTTCATCTCCTGGTTGCCGCCTTCGATTTCGCGGCCCACCTTGAGTGTGTCGCCGTCCACTTCAATTTTGTTGACCAAGGAGGCATACGGGTAATCCAGCATGGCTGCCAACATGCCGCCCACCTGGGCAGCCCCGCCATCGGCCTGGGCACCGGTCAGGATCAGGTCGTACTTGCCCTTATCTACCGCCGCCTTGAGCAGGCTGGCGACGCCTTTGCCGTCCGAGCCTTCGAAGGCATCGTCGCATAGCAGCAAACCGTTGTCGGCCCCCATGGCCATCTCCCGGCGCAGCACCTCTTCGGATTCGTCGTCGCCCACGGTGATCACCGTAACGCTGCCGCCCACCTTGTCGCGGATCAAAATGGCCTCTTCCACCGCGTAGTTGTCCCACTCGTTAACCGAGTAAACCAGGTCGTCGCGCTCGATATCGCTGCCGTCGCGGTTCACCTCGATCTCGTTCTCGGCGGTATCGGGTACCCGTTTGACACAAACCAGAATTTCCATGTTTTTCCTCCTGCTTGGTTATACTGATTACTTTTTGGCTAATTCAAGAAAACCAAAAATTCCAAAATCCAAATTCCAAATAAATCCCAAATTTCAATAGCCAAACGAGGTGCAAATCGACCGGTTTGGAATTTGAGATGTTGGTCATTGGAATTTGTTTGTTATTTGTTTTTTGAATATTGGGATTTCAATTCTATTTGAAACTTTACATCCGAAGCCGTTCTACGCCATATGTTTGGCAATCAACTCCGCCAAGTCAATGGCTTCCATTTTTCCTTCCAGGCCGGCCACCTTGATGGCATCTTCCATGTTGACCAGGCAGAAGGGACAGGCCGTAACGATGACGTTGGCACCGGCCGCAGCGGCCATCTCAACGCGAAGCACACCCATGCGCTGATCTTCCTCAGGTTCGTAAAAGAGCATCAGACCACCACCACCGCAGCAAAAGGAGCGGTCACGGCAGCGCTCCATCTCCACCCGCTTCAATCCGGCGATGGCATCCAGGGCCGCCCGCGGGTCATCGTAAACGTCGTTGTGGCGACCCAGGTAGCAGGGATCGTGATAGGTGTAAACCTTGCTGTCGCCGTTGGCGCCGGTCAACCGGAGAGCGCCGGATTTGACGTTACGGGCGATGAACTGACTGATGTGCTCGACCGGCGGCAACCCCTGGTAGTCGTTTTTCAAGGCATTGTAGGCATGGGGGTCGGCGGTGATGATGTGCTTGGCACCGCTATTCAAGATGGCATCTGTGTTCATTTCCTTCATGGTCTGAAACAACATCTCTTCACCGAAGCGCCGGATCTCGTTGCCGCTGTCTTTTTCCTGCTTGCCCAGGATGCCGACATCGGCACCAGCCCGGGAAAGAATCGCCGTCGTGGCCTGGCCGATGGCCTGCATGCGGTCATCATAAGAGGTGATGCTATCCACGAAATAGAGCGCCTCGGCCGGTTCTTTGGCCAGGTCTTTGACGGTCACGTCCTCGGGTAGATCCTTGGTCCAGTCGGCGCGCTTCTTTTCCATCTTGCCCCAGGGGTTGCCACGTTTTTCCAGGGCACGCAGGGGTTTTTGCAGACTCTGGGGCACCATGCCCTCATCCACCATCCCCCGCCGCAGGTCGACGATCTTGTCGATGTACTCGATCCCGATGGGGCACTCCTGCTCGCAGGCCCCGCAGGTGGTACAGGACCAGATCTCGTCCTCGTCATAAATGCTGCCGATGAGGTCCTCGCTTTTCTTGAAGGGCGTGCCGTATGGGTATATGGGATAATTCTTAAATACCAGGTCGCGCCCCTTGATGGAAATGAAACGCGGACTCAGGGGCCTTCCCACGGTGTTGGCCGGGCAGTTGTCCGAACAGCGGCCGCAGTCGGCGCAGGAGTAAAAATCCAGGATGTGCTTCCAGGTGAAGTCCTCCAGCCGCTTGACGCCGAAAGATTCCAGATCGTCCAGTTCTTCATCCTTGATGCCGTGTTGGACCGGTTTGATGGTGCCCTTATCGATGCGCATGAAGAACACGTTGAACAGCGAGGTAATCACGTGGAAGTGTTTGCCCAGGGGCAGAAAGCAAAGAAAGAAGAAAAAGGTCAGATCATGGATGTAATAGGCGGCGATGTGAAGGGTCTGCAGCGTATCCACGGATGTGGACAGCAGGCCCTGCTTGAACAGCCAGGCCAGGCTCAGCGGCGCCAGGAATTCGGCGTGCAGTCCAACCTGGGTGTTGGCGGCCACACTGCTGGCCTCGAACAGGCTTTCGGAGATCATCAGGGTCGAGATCAGTCCCAGCACGAACAGGGCTTCAACGGTGTGGTCCTTGCCGTATTTGGTCGGCACGGCGTAGCGGGCCGGTTTGACCACTGCCCGCCGAAAGGCGGCGATGGCGCAGGCGATCAGCACCGCCGTGGCGGCGTAATCCTTTAAAAAATTATACATGTCACCCAGCAGGCCGCCGAATCCGGGCATGACGAAATTTTCAAAGATGCCCATGACGACCAGGGAGCACGAGCGGATGCTCAGTATCAAAAATCCGGCGAAGATGACGATATGCACCACACCCGCCAGCATGTACCGGGGCTGGCGATACTGACCCAGCCAAACCTTCACCACGTTATAGATGCGCTGGGGAATACGGTCCGCTCGGCTGTCCGGTGCTGCCTTGACCAACGGAGCCATGCGGATGGCCATAATATAAGCGAAAACCGCTACCCCCATCAGGGGGATCAAAATCGAAAATATCACCGTGGGCATAAAAAGAAAAAAATACTTGGCCGGTGCGATCAACGCGTTTTCCATATTTTACCCTTGTTCTCCCTTCGGATTCGTATTAAAATACACAAAAATGAATGAAGATTCATTCAGTTTTTAGCGGCAGATTCCAATCCTGTCAAGAAAAAATTTTGGCGGCGATGTCCGTCCCCTCCCACTGACAGCAGTGACGTCGTTATTTCTACGAAAACAATTTATCGGGTTTTCACCACCGATGGCGTACGCACCAAAAATAAAATTAACCATTAATTTTATTGACAATCGCAGTGCCTCAAAATAGGTGAGACGTGTTTCGGCAATAAAAACCTCACCCATCAGGCATGCGGGCCTCATTTATTACGATCGCCCATTAAAAACAAGGAAAAAGGAGGTTCAAGTGAGCGCAGACAATCCCTATCTGGAAAAACCGTGGCTGACCCACTACGAGGCAGGCGTTCCCGAACATGTAAAATATGAGAACATCTGCCTGCCGGAGTTCCTTAAGCGATCAGCCGAGGCATTCCCAGACAAAATGGCCCTGACATTTCAAGGTTATCAAATCAGCTTTAGCAAACTGGACGACATGGTGGATCGATTTGCCGCTTGCCTGAACGACTTCGGGGTTAAAAAGGGAGACAGCGTGGCGATCCTGCTGCCCAATGTAATCCCTTGTGTGGCCGCCTACTATGCCATCCTGCGAATCGGCGCCATAGCAGTCATGAACAACCCTTTGTATTCCGATCGGGAGTTGGAGCATCAATTCAATGATTCAGGATCCAAAGCGTTGATCACCCTGGATCTGCTCGGCAACCGAATGATCGATCTTCGACCAAAAACCAAGATTAAACAGATTGTCTACACCAGTATCGGTGACTATCTCCCCTTTCCCAAAAACCTCCTTTTCCCTCTGGTAGGCAAGAAAAAGGGGCTGGCTGCCGACGTCAAACCAGCCGACAATCTTTATAAATGGAAAGATCTCATTGCACGCCATGCGCCTAACCCGCCACAGGTGGCGCTGGATTTTGATGCTGTGGCCATGTACCAATATACCGGAGGCACCACAGGTGTTTCCAAGGGTGTCATGCTTACCCATGGCAACCTGAGCGAACAGACCCAGCATGTATCGGCCTGGTTTCCCACTTTCGGCAGCGATGAAATCATGCTAGGCGCCCTACCTTTTTTCCACGTCTTCGGCCTATCCACCGCCATGAACCTGGCCATCTTCAAGGGTTGGGGAAACATTCTGGTGCCCAAACCCCAACCCCCTCAATTGTTGGAGGCCATCAGTAAATTCAAACCCACCTTTGCACCACTGGTGCCCACGATGTACATCGGCATGCTCGAACACCCTGATATTGCAAAATCAGATCTCACCTCCATCATAGGCTGTTTTTCCGGCAGCGCTCCGCTGCCTGTGGAGGTAATCGCCCGTTTGCTTTACCTGATTACGCCAGAGGAGGATATGCAGCATCTCTTTCCATTCGTTTCTTTGCAGACGTTATTGGAAGAATGGACAGAT
>JAQYWF010000048.1 GCA_030145105.1 Desulfosarcina sp. | reverse complement strand
ATTGGTCGACCCGCCCAGGACCGTCAAGACGACCAGGGCATTTTCAAAGGCTTCCCGGGTCATGATATCCCGCGGCTTGATGTCCGCCTTCAGCAGGTGCAGGATCGCCTCACCCGCCCGGCGGCACTCATCTTTTTTCTGGTCGGATTCGGCCGGCCGGCTGGCGCTGAAGGGCAGCGACATGCCCATGGCTTCGATGGCGGACGCCATGGTGTTGGCAGTGTACATGCCACCACAGGCACCGGCGCCCGGGCAGCTCTTTTTGACGATGGCCAGTCGGTGCTGTTCGTCGATGGCGCCGGCCACATATTCACCGTAGCTTTGAAAGGCCGAGACGATATCCAGCTTGACGCCATCCAGCTCCCCTGCCCTGATGGTCCCCCCGTAGACCATCAGGGCAGGTCGATTCACCCGGGCCATGGCGATCAGACAGCCAGGCATGTTCTTGTCGCATCCCGGTAGAGAAATATTGGCGTCATACCACTGGGCGCGCATCACCGTTTCAATGGAGTCGGCAATCAGGTCTCGGGACGGAAGGGAGTAGCTCATCCCCTCGGTGCCCATGGAAATCCCGTCGCTGACCCCGATGGTATTGAAGCGCAGGCCGACGAGACCCGCCTCCTCCACCCCGGTCTTCACCCTGGCGGCAAGGTCGTTCAGATGCATGTTGCAGGTGTTGCCTTCATACCAAACGCTACTGATACCCACCTGGGCTTTTTTCATATCGGCATCGTTCATCCCGATGCCATAGAGCATCGCCTGGGATGCACCCTGGGATTTGGGCTCGGTAATCCGCGAACTATATTTGTTCAATTTATCAGTCATGGCTGCTCCATTTACAGTGAGACGTCAATTCCACTTCTGGCCCATCCGATTTCAAGGTCTCCAGTCTGTGCGTTACACCTGACTCCTCGACCCCTTGAATCCTTTGTTACTTCTCCATCGCCGTAAACCCCGACCTCGCCACTTCGACGATCCTGTCGGCTCCGACATCCTGCAAAAATTCATCGATAGAAAGAGATGTGCCGGTCACCTGGACGATGAACAGTTCATGATTCTGGCGATCGAGTATTTCAAATTGGTACGTTCTTTTCAACACTTCCATCCGATCCTCATCGGCTTCAAATTTGACGATGGCCACCTCCCGCCAGAAGCTTTCATTCATGTCCAATTCCCTGGCGGAAATCACCTCGGTGCTTTTTTCAATCTGCTTGATGACCTGACGCATTTTTTCGTCACTGTCTTCTCGAAGCGTAATGGTCATACGACTCGTGCCGGGCTGGTTGGTCTTGCAGACAGTCAGGGTTTCAACGTTGTACATCTTGCGGCGGATCAGCATGGCGATTTTGTTGAGCACGCCCGGCCGGTCCAGCATAAAAACCAGGATGGCCCGCCGTTTCATGAGGGCAGTGGTTGTCATCAGATCCTCCCAATATAAGAATGCGCTGAAATTGTTGTTTAATCTATGGAGACGATCATCTCTTTATAACCGCCACCGGCCGGTACCATGGGCAGAATGATCTCGCTGGGGTCACATATAAACTCCAGCATAAACGGCCCTTTGTGGTCGGCCGCCGTTTGAATGGCATCGTCCACCTGGTCCAGGTCGGAGACCTTCAGGTAGGGGATGCCGTAGGCACCGGCGATGGCGCCGTAATCCGGGTTTTTCATTGGCGTGCCGGCATAACGGCCGTCGTAAAACAGGGTCTGCCATTGGCGGACCATCCCCAGGTATCCGTTGTTCATGAGCAGAATTTTTACGTCGATATCATGCTCCATGATCGTTCCCAGTTCCTGGATATTCATCTGGAACCCGCCATCGCCGCTCACCGACCAGACCCGTTCATTCGGCCTGGCCAGCTTCACGCCGATGGACATGGGCAGGGCGCATCCCATGGTTCCGGCACCGCCAGAGGTAAACCAGCTGTTGACGGTCTGAAAGTTGTAAAAGCGGGCCAGGATCATTTGATGCTGCCCCACGTCTCCCACAATGATGTCCTTTCCCTGGGTCAGGCGGGACAACCGGCTGGTAATGGTCTTTACCAGCAATTGCCCCTCCCGGCCGATTCCCGTATCGATCTCTTTTTGAATCTGGTCGGCAATTTCCAGGCGAAAGGCATCGATTTGAGCGAACCACCGGGTCCTCGGCTTAGAGACAAGTGCAGGGTCCCGGTGCAGAAGATTGAGCGCCTGGGCCACGTCTGTATTGAGGGCCACCGAGGACTTCACGTTCTTGTCGATCTCGGAAGGATCAATCTCCACATGGATCACCGCTGCTTCACGGGCGAAATCTTTCAGGTTGCCGGTCACCCGGTCATCGAATCGCATGCCCAATGAAATGATCAGATCGGCATTCATCAGGGCCCGGTTAGCCTCCACGGTCCCGTGCATGCCCACCATGCCCAGGCTCATCCGATGGTCCACCGGCAGCGCTGAAAGTCCGTGCAGGGTAAAGGCCACCGGAATATTTGCCCGCTCCGCAAAGGCCTGCAGTTGCGGGCCAGTATTGCTGGAAATGACGCCGTGGCCGCAAAGGATGATAGGCCGCTCGCTCCGGTTGATCAACCCGACGGCCTGCTTCAAACTGTCCAAATCCACCGACGGTCGATAGAAAAAACCGGGCAACTGCGGCTCACAGGAACGGGCATCGAATTCACACACGCTCTCTGTCTCCTGCAGCTGGACATCCTTGGGGATGTCGACGACCACCGGTCCACCGCGACCGCTTGAGGCCACATACATGGCTTCATGAATCGTGGTTTCGATTTCATCGACGCTAAGCGGCATATAGGTCTGTTTGGTCAACGGCATCATCACTCCCACCACATCGCTCTCCTGAAACGCGTCCGTTGCGATGACACCGGTGGGGACCTGACCGGTTATGGCCAGCACCGGCACCGAATCCATGTTGGCATCGGCAATGCCGGTGACCAGGTTCATGGCACCGGGACCGGACGTGGCCATGCAGACACCGGTCCGGGGGTCTGATGTGGATAGGGAGGCGCGCGATATCCCCTGGGCCATAAAGACCGCCCCCTGTTCATGCCGCGACATGATAAAGGTTAATGCGTCCTGTTTTTCCATTTCGTCGAAAATGGGCATGATGGCGCCGCCGGTATAACCGAATATAAATTTCACGCCATTGTCGATCAGCGCCTTGAGGACCAGTTCCGTGCCTTTCATAGCTGCGTTTCCCTTCTGTGTGATTACAACGGCAGTTCCCTTAGGTGCCGGGTTAAGGCGCGGGGGCATGAATTCGATTCTGTTTTGGGTTCAGCCAATTCGTCTGTCACGCATTCCATCGAACAGGACAGCTATTCATCGCCCACCCGCCGTATTTAGGAAAAATAATATGTCTTTGATAAAAGGCAAGCAATTAGGCGCGCCATTGCCTTGACTTTCAGCGGCCATGACGTCATTTTAATAAAATTGATGTCATCAATTGAAGGAATCAGACCCCAAAAAGCAAGCCAAAAAAAACCAACCCTTACAATAGAAAGATCATCCCATGGGAAAAACATTGTTCGAGAAAATCTGGGCACCTCACGTGGTGCGAGAACTTCCGGATGGCTCCTGCCTGCTCTACATCGATCGCCACCTGGTGCATGAAGTAACCAGCCCGCAGGCATTTGCCGGGTTGCGGCAGGCCGGAAGAAAAATCCGACAACCGGCGTTGACCTTCTCTACCATGGATCACAACGTGCCCACCACCGAGGATCGCATGGAAATCAAGGATCCCATTTCCAAGGCCCAAGTAGACGCGCTGCAGCAGAACTGCGATGACTTCGGTGTCAAGCTGTTTGGCCTGGGCGATGATCGGCAGGGCATCGTGCATGTCATCGGCCCGGAGTTGGGGATCACCCTGCCGGGCCTGACCATCGTGTGCGGCGATTCCCACACCTCCACCCACGGCGCCTTCGGCGCACTGGCTTTCGGCATCGGCACCTCCGAAGTGGAGCATGTCCTGGTCACCCAGACACTTATCCAGAAAACACCTCATACCTACCGGGTGGAATTCACCGGCCGCCCCGGACCGCATATCTCGTCCAAAGATATGGTGCTCAAAATGATCGGCATCATGGGCACCGCGGGCGGTTCCGGGCATGTCTTGGAGTATGGCGGAGAAGCCGTCCGCTCACTTTCCATGGAAGGTCGCATGACCATGTGCAACATGAGCATCGAGGCCGGTGCACGCGCCGGCATGATCGCCCCGGATGACACCACCTTCGACTACATCACTGGCCGGAGGCGGCCTTATGCACCCACCGGCGAGGCCTTGGACAAAGCACTGGCCCACTGGCGCAGCCTGCCCAGTGATTTGGATGCCCAATTCGACCAGACCTTGACCATCGATACCAACCGCCTTCCGCCGCAGGTCACCTGGGGCACCAACCCTGGTATGGTCGTGGATGTGGACCAGCCGGTGCCTGCCCCGGACAACGCCAGGGGATACAGTCCTTCGGATGTAAAAAGCGCCCTGGACTATATGGGGCTCTCTCCCGGCGTAAAGCTCACCGATGTACCCCTGGATGTGGTCTTTATCGGCAGTTGCACCAATTCCCGGATCGAAGACCTGCGGCAGGCGGCCGCCATTCTGGATGGGCGCAAGAAGGCCGACCATGTGGAACTGCTGGTGGTTCCTGGGTCCCAGCAGGTCCGTCTGCAGGCCGAGGCCGAAGGGCTTGACCGTATCTTCAAAGCCGCCGGCGGCCAATGGCGATATGCCGGATGCAGCATGTGCCTGGGGATGAACCCGGACCAGCTGAGCCCGCAACAGCGCTGCGCCTCCACCTCCAACCGTAATTTTGAAGGCCGCCAGGGAAAAGGCGGGCGCACCCATCTGGTCAGCCCGGAAATGGCGGCAGCAGCAGCGGTGGCTGGAAAAATCGTCGACATTCGCAAATGGCTCGAGGCGTAATACAAACTCAGCACGCAAAGGATACCCCATGACTCCCTTCACCGTACACACCGGCATCGTGGCCACACTGGACAAGGCCAATGTAGACACCGACGCCATCATTCCCAAGCAGTTTCTAAAATCGATCAAACGAACCGGCTACGGGCCCAGTGCCTTTTTTGACTGGCGCTACCTGCCCGATGGCACAATCAATGAGGATTTCGAACTGAATCATCCCCGGTTTAAAGGACGCTCCATTTTGGTAACACGCAACAACTTTGGCTGCGGTTCCAGCCGGGAGCATGCCGTCTGGGCCCTGGTGCAGGACGGCTACCGGGTCGTCATCGCGCCCTGGAAAGAGATGGAAGGAAACCGGCTGCCCGGTTTTGCAGATATCTTTAAAAACAACACCACGAAAAATGGCATGCTCGCCATTGAGCTCTCGGAAGCTGATGTGAATGACGTGTTCGACATGGTAGCCGCGCATACCGGATTGACGGCAACCGCTGACCTGCAGGCCCAACGCATCATATTTCATGCGCCGTCGCCCCGTTCATTCGATTTTGAAATTTACGCCGGGGCTAAGGAACAACTGTTGAACGGGTTGGATAACATTGACCTGACCCTGCAATACGAGGCGGATATCAGCCGGTTTGAAGCACAATACGACCCGTTGGATCCCAATTCCTGATCCGGAACTGGTTCTGACCGATCGAAGGAGACTGTCATGTCCCACGATGAAGAGGCGCTGCGCTACCACCACGAACCCCGTCCGGGGAAAACTGAAGTGGTCCCGACCAAGCCTTTTTTCAGCCAAGGCGATCTCAGTCTGGCTTATACCCCCGGCGTGGCGGCACCCTGCCTGAAGATCAAAGACAACCCGGACTCGTCCTACGATTATACCAACCGAGGGAATCTGATTGCGGTCATCACCAACGGTACGGCCGTGCTGGGCCTGGGCAATATCGGTGCACTGGCCGGCAAACCGGTCATGGAGGGCAAGGCCGTCCTGTTCAAACGGTTTGCCAACATCGATGTGTTCGACATTGAAGTGAATACCACCGATCCGGATGACTTCATCCGTACCGTCAGGTTGCTGGAGCCCACCTTTGGCGGCATCAATCTGGAAGACATCAAGGCACCGGACTGTTTCTACATCGAAGAACAACTGAAGGCGCAGATGTCCATCCCGGTGTTTCACGACGACCAGCATGGTACGGCCATCATTTCCGCAGCGGCCATGTTGAATGCAGTGGCACTTACCGATCGGCACATAAAAGACTTGCGGGTGGTCGTCAACGGGGCCGGGGCGGCAGGTATCGCCTGTGGAAAACTGTACGTTCAACTGGGGGTCGCCCCGGGCAACCTGGTCATGCTGGATTCCGGTGGGGTGATCTTTCAGGGACGCACGGCCGGCATGAACCCTTACAAACAGGCGCTGGCCTGCGACACGGACGCGCGCACCCTGGCAGATGCGGTGGCGGGTGCCGACATGCTCGTGGGTTTGTCGGTCAAAGGGGCTTTCACCCCGGAATTACTCAAACAGATGAACCCGAAGCCCATCGTTTTTGCCCTGGCCAACCCGGATTCGGAAATCGACTACCATGAGGCCAAAGCGGCTCGGCCGGACGCCATCGTCGCCACCGGCCGTTCTGATTTTCCCAACCAGGTCAACAACGTGCTGGGATTCCCCTATATTTTTCGTGGTGCACTGGACGTGCGGGCCACCGAAATCAACGAGGCCATGAAAATCGCCGCCGTCAATGCCCTTGCCGAACTGGCTCGCGAGGATGTGCCCGATGCCGTGATCCGCGCCTATGGCGGCAAGCCCATCCAATTCGGCCCCGACTACATCGTTCCCAAACCGCTGGATACCCGTGTCCTGCTTAAGGTGGTGCCGGCCGTAGCCCAGGCGGCGGTTGGCAGCGGCGTCGCCCGTACATCGCTGCCTGATCAAGCGGTCTATCTCCAGCGTCTGGAGGCCAGTCTGGGACCCGAACGGGAAATCATGCGCAAAATCATTTTTCGGGCACAACGGAATCCGCGGCGGATCGTGCTGCCCGAAGGAGACCACCCCGTGATCATCCGGGCTGCCCACCATGTGGCCAAGGAAGGTATCGCCCGGCCGCTGCTGCTGGGAGATCCGGCAGCCATTCGTTCCCGAGCCGAATCCCTGCACGTTGCTTTAGACGGTATCGACATCATGAATCCCTGCCACAACCCGCATATGGCGCCCTTTACGGAAGCGCTGTATCGCCTGCGGCAGCGCAAGGGCTGGTCCATGGCCGAAACGCAGTCGCAGTTGAACCATCCTTACGTTTTCGGTGCAATGCTGGTGCGGGAAGGCTTGGTGGACGGGCAGGTTCATGGCATCGCCCAGTCCTATCCCAGTGCCATCCGGCCGGTGCTCCAGGTGATCCCCCGCCGTTCGGGTGTAAAGCGTGTTTCCGGGCTTTACCTGGTCATCCAGAAAAACCGTACCCTGCTTTTCGCCGATGCGACGGTCAACGTCCACCCGGATGCATCTGACCTGGCGGAAACCGCCATTCTGGCCGGCGAGATGGCCGAATTTTTCGATATGGTGCCGCGGGTGGCCATGCTCTCCTACTCCAATTTCGGTAGTGTGCGCAATGAAGATACGCTGAGGATTGCCCGTGCCGTCGATCGGGTGAGGGATAAAAAGCCCGACCTGGTGATTGACGGTGAGATGCAAGCCGATACGGCTGTGACGGCAGGTATTCTGGACAGGGATTTTGCGTTCAACCGAATGGGACAAACCGCCAATGTCCTGATCTTTCCGGACCTGGCATCGGGCAACATCGCCTACAAACTGATGAACCGGCTTGGCGGGGCCAAGGTGGTGGGGCCTTTGCTGATGGGCATCGATCGACCGTTTAACGTACTGCAACGCAATTCGGAGGTAGAGAGCGTGGTGGACCTGATCGCCATCACGGTGGTGCAGGCCCAGGCGGGTAAGGGAAGCGGCAAAAAGTGAACGCGCCTCGCCCAAAGGGTCATGCTATGGCATAGGGGTTATTTTTCGATTAACACTCGCCCATGAAAAAGTCGACATCCTACATTAAAACCCTTGACCGGATAAAGGTGTCCAACCTCGCCGGACGGTTGATTCGAGACATTGAACGGATCATTCCGCCCGACACGGCGCTTTTCCAAGAGGCGGTGATCATCGCCGGCGCCCCCGAGGCCACCCAGTCAATGCACTACCTTCCCTTCAATCGGCAGATCCATGCTGACGGAGATGTGACCACCACATTGTCTCTGGTGGTCCTTTTTAACAATCTACGCATGGAACGGTTTTTCCTCAGCGGATTCCGGGAGTGGATCAGCCGACTGGTTTTCAAATTCTCATTCAATGTCATGGACCGCTTTATCAGGGCCATTCGGATAGACCATCGCCTGTTGCGCATCATGGCAACCGCGGACGGTGAGTTCAGCATCATGGGCATCGTTCAACGAGACGAAATCCAGCGAAAACGCTTTATCAAGCGGCGCTGCCGATTTCTATACCCCCTGCTGCTGATTCCGATCGCCGACCCCGTCAGCCAGGACTATCTGATCGAATTCGAACGACGCCAGACCATCGGAAAGATTAAAATTCCGCTGATACCCCTTTACCGCAACGGCCCATCCCCAGTTCATAAATAAATCACATGTATGCCACCCCAAAATAGGTAATTCATTCCATAACCATAGGGATCGGGTAGGAATAAAAAGAAACAATTTTGCCCACCCTGCCGTCTTCGTTCACTGATGGATCAAATCCAAATACCCAATGCGGAATAAACCCTCAGCCGCATCATCCCGCCTTAGCCATGGGCGAGACACAAGGAAATTGCCGTCAATAGGGATCTGGCTAACCTCGATTTACTGGGTCCATACACGTTTGCGACAACAAAAAGGGTCACTGATCTTCTAAAAACCGTCAACATAGAGAGTCCGGCACAGATATTGTATGTGTTAAAATGGGTGAAAGACGGGTGCTCCCCCTTGGATTTGTAATGAAACAGAGAATAAGGTGTCAGCCCGGACAGACATGAATATGGCCCAGAACGCTAAACCTTTGTATTCCGATAAAAAGACGCTGGATCCCGCCGGCTTAGCCTGGTTGTCTGGAGAAGAGGTGATTGAGCAAACCGGCATCTCCAAGAGAGATCTGATCCGTTTCATTCAATTGAAGGTGTTGCCAAAATCGATGATGCGGGTCTCACCCGTGGGCCGTGACGGCGCCCGGAAAAAAAGTTACTTTTCAAGGTCTGTGCTTGGGCACGTCGCCATGCTGAAGCTACTCAGAGATGAAGGGCATTCCGTGGAGACCATTGCCACTGAATTGCGCGAGGCAGCAGAAGGCGACCCATTAACCCAGGACCAACCGTTGCCGAAACTGCAGCACGCAGCGCCTTCAACCGAAAAAGAGCCGCAGAAAACCGCATCGCTGAACTTTCACCTGCCCGCCGATACCATCGCGGCTTCCTCATTTCTGGTCAACGCTGATTTTCGCATCGGGTGGATCAAAGTGGATCATGGCGATCGTCTGTCCAGAGCCATCCGGAATGAATTGAGCGATGATCCATCCGGCACCGTTTTTGACATCATGCTGCGTGCCTCCTTGAAAGAACTGGTTTTCAATTGGCAGCCGCTGTTTTCCTTTATCTATCGATTCTTACAGGAGACCACATCACCGGACACCTTCAACAGGATGGCACCGACGGTTTCATTGAACCTGGAAGAAGCAGGTCCTCCGGACAAAACCAGCCCAGCCGGGGCAAAGAGAGGTCTTATCGATAGTTGCCCGATTCATCTTGAGGATGATGAAGGCCGCATTCAGGGTATGCGAATTTATGGGATGACCATGTCGGAAGGAACACTCTTCTTTTTGGATCAAGACCGCTGGCGGGAGGAGCGTCCCGTTGACATGACCGAAGGGCCCGATCCCGCCTCGCCGACGGATGCCGACGCCGCCTCCGGAAAAACACCCTTCAGTGTAATCTCGGCCCGGCTGGATGATTCCCGAAGCATCGTCGATACCCTGCTACCGGAAACCTACTTTCAGATCATGACCCGCATCTGGGACGAAAGCGATCGCATTTTGGCCTCCTACGGCGGACACCGCGCCAAACGCAGCGGCACCGAAGTGCAATACATCATCCCCCGGCAGGCGGACACGGACCCCGCTTATGATGCCATCTGCTGTGCCGTTGAACTCAAAGACAAGATGCGTGAAATCGAAGCATCGCTGAAAGCGGATGGGGAATGGTTTGCCGAAATTCGTCTGAACATCGGCATCAGCAGTGGAAGGGACCATCTCCA
Organism: Desulfosarcina sp.; assembly: GCA_030145105.1. GTDB lineage: Bacteria > Desulfobacterota > Desulfobacteria > Desulfobacterales > Desulfosarcinaceae > Desulfosarcina. Next base: position 10,422 of record JAQYWF010000048.1, on the reverse strand, counting down.
GCAGGAGGACCTGACCGCCAGCATGGCCTTCATGCTCCCCGGCGGGGCGGCGGACCAAGCCTTTCATCTATCCGCCATCGCCCATGGGGGTGCCATCTGGATTACCAAATCGGCATTCAGTCATATCACCCCGCAGCAGATGAAACGAATCACCTTTGGAATCTATCGCGACGACCGGCTGATCCGCAATATCTTCGCGCAGGTATCAGAGCTTCCGCATGCCCCCGACACGCCATCCCTGGGGCGGGGAATCCGGTCGCTTTCCGTCACGCGCATTATCGCCGTTCAAGCCGGCCGTGCCGGAAAAGACCGCCACGAAAAGAAATAGACGCTCAACAATAAGAATTTGGTTTTTAGGCCAAGGTATGAATAACGCGTAGAAAGTCCAATGTCTGAGTGGCGCTGAATCCCTCGTCGCTGCGGAGTACGTTTAGTATGCCTCGTTCTTCGGTATTTTCAAACCTTAGTATCGAACTTTTTACGAATCAAACAAGTTATAAAACTTTGAAAAAAACCGCATCCGGGTAGTATATGAGCATTTTTAATCGTTTCATAATGCTGCCATAGGCGCAGGGCCCATTGTTGAGTGTGACGAATAATTTTTTGACAAAGAAAATGACTTCACTGCGTAATTTGTCCTGCTCTATGCTTGGATTGACTGCGTTAAGTGGAGTAATAACTCGATTGGTAAATTGATATCCCAACTTTTCAGACGTCCCTCAAAGTTTGTCTATGTTGGAGTAATTCCAAATTTAATGATAGGCTTTGCCCACCCAATATTTTGTGCCTAACGCTTGAACTGTGCGGCGCGGCCCTTTGTGTCCGCACCAGTGAATTGTTCGGCCAAGCCGATGCTTCGTATAATATCCATTTGGTAGGTTTGCGGCATCCCTCCAGGTCCGCTGAACCGAACGGCAGCCTGTTGGCGTTATCATAATTTATTTAAAGCGCAAACTCTGGAAAATCGGTTCGATAGGGCGAGTACCTTTCCACGGATGCGCGCATACAAAAACCGCTTTGCCGTTCTTATACGCGGTCACCAGGATAGTCTTTATCGGGAGGGAATTTTTCCACAACCATGTGATCTCGGTTCGATATACACTGGTACCGTCTTTAAGCGAGATTTTTTTGTTCGAGATGACCTCGATGTTTGAACCAACCGTTTCAAGGTTTTTAGCGTAAATTTTCGGTCCGAAGGCGTCGAGTTTGATACCCGGTGGAATATCGACGATTGATGCGGAAAAGTCGATATCATCAGGAGTCTTCATCTTCATTACCTGCCCAGGGATATTGATCTCCGCTTTTTTGCTGTAAGATGGATACTCAAACTGAAAAGCCGGCGATGCTGTCCGCAAGAACAATCCATCTTTTGCCAGACCCTCTGCTTCTGACGCCCAGGTAATTCCAGCCATGGGTTCCGTAGGTTCCTGGGCAACGTTATTGACTATCTCATCAAGCCGGCTATTATCAGCCGTGTTTTGGGGCAATGCATTATCTGACGTGACGGCGGGGATTATAAAAGAGTCGAGCAATTGCTTTGGGATTAAACTTTCTGAACCGGTCAAATTGCCTGTAAAGACGACCACCATATCTTTTTCCGGAATGATAAAAATACGCTGGCCTTTGTATCCAACGGCCATATAATATCCTGCTGAATCGACCCACCATTGGTATCCATAGTGGTCAAACAACTCAGCATCGATATGCCGGCGAGTAGATGCCTGCACCCATGTCGAAGGCACGATCTGCCTGCCGCCCCAGCATCCCTTATTCAGATACAGCCATCCAAACCTGGCCATGTCATGGGGTTTGAGTTGCATCTTACCCCATCCCACGGTGACACCTTGAGGGCTGGTTGGCCAGATTATGTCCTTAATACCAAGCGGTTCAAATAAATATTTTACGGCAACGTCCAACGTTTTCATTTTAGTTGCGTTTTGGATAATAACGGAAAGCAGGTAGGAGAGTCCGTTGCAGTATTCAAACTTGCTGCCTGGAGGCGCAACCATCGGAAGATCGAGGATATATTGCGCCCAATCAGAACTGGCGCCCATATCGTACAATCCTGCCCAGCCATACAGATAAGAATCCTTACAATCTAAACCCGAAGCCATCATCAATACGTCTTCAAGTGTAATCGATTTTTTTAGATCGTCCATGCCCGCTGCCAGGTTCGGGAAAAAATCCGTGATGGGTTGGTTTACACTTTGGATGTATCCTTTATCGACAGCAATCCCAATCAACGCGGACATGATGCTTTTTGTACATGAATAAACTGGATGCTGTATTTCTGAGGATAATGGCCAAAAATAAGAATCCAAGACAATATTGCCGTTGCGCACAATCAACACACTGTGCATCTGGAAACTGTATTCTGATATGTGCTGAACCATCTCGACAAGCAGACGGGACTGAATACCTTGCTGCTCAGGGGTGGAAATTGTCCACTCCTCTGCAGGGTATATGACATCCGACTCCATTGCGTGGGAATGCAAAAAAGTAAATGATGTCAAAACTCCAAGAAAAAGGTATGTCAGATGGACTCTTTTTTGGCGTAAACTCATTATGATTCTTTAGGTTTCTTTTGTAGTCTATCAGTGTTGTTAGATGGAAAAGTTAACAGTCTTGAGTTCTATGGAAAATTGGGAATGCCCCTCTATATTGTGGTCGGCCAATGACCACGAAATTCCAGATATATTGAGATCATCCTTGTTATTGGAACCATGCCTAATCCGGTGATGAGTTGGAGAGCTGTATGACCCGATCCTATCGATTTGACTGGAGCCACTCAGCCCTCCGGGACACTATATCCCCCGGCTAAGTTGCTCTTTACGATAACCAATTATAGACACAAAAAAAGGCAGGACGATACGTCCTGCCTTGTGCGTTTCAACATATCGGTTAAGTCAGATTAGGTTTTTTTCAGCTTCATTCCGCACTTGCACTCACCAGGCTTGTCGGAGACGGTATTGCAATGGCACGATCCACCACAATTGCAATAGTAGATACCCGTTCCTGCCATATCTACCCGTTTAACCGGAGTTCCACAGAGACATTTGGTCGGATCTTTCGCATCCAATCCGCCACACGCACAGCCTTCAGCGCATTGACAGAGTATGGCTTCGCTGCCTTCAACTTTGAGGACATGCCCCCATTTGAGGGCTTCGCCGCAGGTACAGTTGCCAGCCTTCGTGCTTAGCGTGTTGCATTTGCAATCGGGGCCGCAGTTACATGAATACAAAACGTCCTGCCGTTCAGCAGTCGCACCACCAGACTGCATGCTTGCACACCCAGCCGCGAGCATTGCCAAGCATAAGCTAACTATCAACATTCGCATTAGATTGTCCCTTCTATTGTTGTGGTTGTGTATCGGATTAGACTTCATCTACCGAAAATTTTGTATATACCATACGTTTTCCAGAAATCAATCTATTTACCAACGTGATGGAAAGCATCTACAAAGATGAGACAGTACCTAATGAATCCAAAGGAATACAGCAGACAGCTAATTTGCAGATATATTGAGATCATCTTTATTCCGCAGACCTTTCCAAATCCTTTGATTCATTGGAGTATCTCGGAAAGCCGTTGCTTTTTTTACCCTGCAATAGATTGATCGTTTCTTTAGCTAAAATGGACTCCAACCTGAAAAGGCCAACTACAATATCTGATAGTTGGCCTTTTGGGTCAAATGTTCAATGCTAATATAAAGCTATCGTCAGCAAAAATATAAAATATTTTCTGGGAATCACGGTTTTATCGGTCATTCACCAACCTGACCGTTGTCTCATTGCTTGGCCTTGAAGCTGAACTTCTGACCGCCGATTGAAGCCTCGTACATCAACCCACCTTTGGCGTGAGTAAACACAACCATGCCTTTATGATAGTTTGTTTTGGCCTGTGCCCCGGTGGCAGGCCCGGCGGTGGCACTGGCGGTGGCGCCTTCGGTGCCAGCTTTGGCTTCAACGCCGGCCGTGATGGCAACAGCGGAGGCCGTGGCGTCAAACTCAAAGTTTCCGCTGGTGAATTCATCATAGGCACGTTTGTCTTCAAAAAAGATCATCTGGCTGAATGCCTGCCCGCCTGCCTGAAAACCGATGGACGCCTTGATTAAAGATGTTTCGCCCGTGACCTTGCCTCCCTGGTAGACTTGTCCTTTTCCAAAGGCGCCGCCGACAATGAATCCACCCTTGCCGATAGTCGGGAAAACCGCATATCCGTATGCGTTCTTAAAAAAGGGATGGACCGCGGGTGACTTTTTGTAGATTGCAATAGTATCCGTATAACTGTCTGCCATTGCTGGAATTGACAAAGCCATTGCCATGATAACCGTCAATGTTGCAATCGAAAGACGATAAATCTTCATAATCAATATGCCTTTTCGTTTTAATTATAGTTTCTATTTAGACAAAGCAATTTCGATACAAAATTTTCTACATTATTCTCAGATACTGTAATCACGAAGCAATGGCTTGCAAGCGTTCAAGGTGCCAAAGATGTCTAAATAGTCGTTACTAAGAAAGTTAGAAAAACGACACCATAGCTATCACATGGTGCCGTTCTTAAATTCAATCGGTATCAAGATGTTGTGGTCCGCCAGAAATCCGATCCGGTTGCGAATACATTTTGTAAGCTTTTTATGTCATAAAATTCAGGCGCGTTGGGATATATTGAGATAAGACCCAGTCACGTAAAATTACTGATAGCATCTATCTTGAATGTCAGCTCGAATATATGTTCCGTTACAAGGATGTCCTGTTGTCTTCATCTTTTAACATGGAATGACTATCCACAACGCTTGATATAGTGATGTTGCAGAGCGTATCTGCCGCTTCGTTATTCCAAATTTAGGTAGGTCATCATCCCGCTGTCATACCGGGCGGCAAAGGCCCGGTCGACCTTCTGCACAGGATTGGCGCCCAGAAAAGCCAGCAGCTCGTCCAGCTGGTCTTTACGTGCTTTCACGTCGGGAACGGTCTTCAACCCGGCAATCTGCTCCTCTATCTCAAAATACTTCATCTTGTCGTCTAAAGGCAGTTGCCAGAAGAGCAGGAATCCCCGCTCGGGAAAATCCACCCCCAGGATACCGTAACAATAAGCCATGAAGGCCCGCTCCAGCCGTTCCTGAACCGCCACGATCTGTGCCTTCGCCGTTTCAAGGGTGGATAAATCGAATGGCCGGCCGAGCACCTCGATGTAAATCTTGAATTTGGGTTCGGTGCCAGACGGCCGGACAGTGATTCGAATGCTGCGGGTTTCGGGCAGGTCCGCCAGTTTCATGATCAGCACGTTACGGGAAGAGGTGTCGGTTCTCGACAGGTGAGGCTGAGGTTCGCCTTTCCATCGATCGATCTTTTCCGCCACCTTGAATTCACCCACCACCGGTATCTCATTCTTCCGCAGATGATCCATGATCGTTTTGATCCGACCGATGCCCTTGGCCCCCAGCAGCCTGATTTCGGTGAGGTAGTTGTGGCAGTAACCGTATTTGGCATAGATGGCGTCCAGGTAATCCACAAGCGTCAGCCCGTCCGCCTTAAGTTGCGAGGTGAGTTCGGCCAGCCACACGGCGGCGCCGGCGGCATCCTTGTCGCGGGCATAGTTGCCCATGAGAAAACCGTGGCTCTCCTCGGTCCCCAGGATAAAATCCCCTTGTCGGCCCTCAGCCTCCAGGCGATTCATGGACTCGCCGATGTATTTGAATCCCACCAGCAGGTCGCCAATGCACTGGATGCCGTTTTCCTCGGCGATAGTGTCGATGAGAGACGAGGTCACCTCGGTTTTTATGATCAGGTTATTTTCCGTCAACCACCCCTTTTTGCGGTACTGGCCGATGGCATACTCGGACAAAACGATACCTATTTCGTTGCCGTTGAGGAATTTCCATGCCCCGTTGTGCCGCACCATAATGCCGATACGGTCGGCGTCAGGGTCGGTGCTCATGATCACATCCGCACTGATGGCGTCAGCATTGGGCAGGGCCGCGTCGAAGGACTGAATCACCTCCGGGTTGGGGATGTTGAAGGTGACATGTTCGAAGGCACCGCTCAGATTGGCGGTGGCTGGGTCCAGGTGGATGTCGAAGCCCATGTCCTTGAGAACCGGATAAACGGAGGTCACACCGGTGCCGTGCAGGGGGCTGTAAAGAATCTTCACGCCTCTGACGTCGCTGAGCTGAAGCGAAGCGACTGCTGCATGGTAGGCTTCGTCCACCTCACTGCCAATAAGCGCCAGCAGTCCGTTCTGGCCAGCAGCATCCAGGTCCATGGTCTGAATGGCGGAAACATGGCCGGTCACTTCGTCCACCAGATCCTGGTCATGGGGCGGAATGAGCTGGCCGCCGTACTGGTCGTATACTTTTTTCCCATTGTCCGTGGGCAGGTTATGGCTGGCGGAAAACATGCATCCGGACACGGTGTTCAGGTGGCGGATGGCAAAGGAGAGTTCCGGGGTGCTGCGGGTGCTGTCGAACAGGTAGACCTTGATACCGTTGGCTGTATATACCTGGGCCGCCGCTTCGGCCAGCTGCCGGCAGTCTAAATGATCGACCGGGTTGGGTCGATCCGGAGCGTACCGACGGGTGTCCGTAAACTGGCGCACATCGTAGGCCAGCACCAGGCCCCGCTGCTTGGCGGATTCACCGTGGGCCTTGATCAGGTATTGGCTGTGGCCCTGAGCAGATGCCTGGATGGTCCAGGGGTTGATGCGGTTGGGACCGATGCCCACCAGACCCCGCCGGCCGCCGGTGCCAAAGGGAATCACCTGGTAAAAGGAGTCCAGTAGGAACTCCCATTGCCCGGAGACGATGAGATGGTCGATCTGGGGTACGTAGGCGGCGAACATCTCGTTGGTCAACCAGGCCTTCAGTCGATCCAGAGCATCGGTTTTAAAGTTTTCCGGAAGGTCGAGCGTCTCGAATCCTTTTTTTGCTTTTTCCATCAGGGTCTGGTATTTGTCCATGCTGATATCCTCGTTGTTATGATAGGATGGTTTCGTAAAAAAGCCGATATCTGCGTTACGCTTCATCCCTCGTCACTGCGGAGTACGACAAGTACACCTCATTCCTCGGGATTCGCAAGCCTTGATCTCGACCTTTTTACGAAACCGCCTGAAATAGGCCGTATTATGTGTTCATTAAATAGACAGGGTTGGAAACAACTTCTTCCAAATCGGAATGCCAATATTTATTTCATTTTTCACCGGTATTGACAAGGAAAACCGCCTTCATCCATGAACGCCATCGACCGCAAAATCTTCGGCACCCTTTTCTTCTCCATCTTTGCGGCGGTGACCGGTGTGGGCATCGTGGTGCCGCTGCTGCCGGTCTACGCCCATGACCTGGGAGCCAGCGGATTGTACATTGGCCTGATCTTCGGTGCCTTCTCCCTCTCCCGGACTTTTTTCCTGCCCTACTTCGGCCGCCGGTCCGACAAAAAAGGGCGCAAGCCGTTCATCGTCGCGGGGCTTTTCTCATACGCCGTGATCTCGGTGGCCTTCATTTTCTCCAGCGGGGTGGAGTCCCTGATTGTGATCCGTTTCATCCAGGGGATCACGTCGGCCATGATCATGCCCGTGGTGCAGGCCTATGTGGGAGACATCACGCCCAAGGGCAAGGAGGGGTGGGTGATGGGATTGTTCAACATGTCCCTGTTCATCGGCCTGAGCGCCGGTCCGCTGATCGGTGGTGTGATCAAGGACCGCTTCAGTCTCGACGGGGCCTTCGTCTGCATGGGCGCCTTGTCCCTCGTCGGATTTGTGTTGAGCCTGGTTTTTCTCCCCCACACCGCCGAAGAGCAGGTGGTTAAAAAAGGACGGGCGCCGCTGGCATGGTCGCAAATACTTTCCGACCGGACCATCGCGGGTCTTTTTCTCTTCCGCCTGGCATACACGGCCTGCATTGGCATCATCTGGGGCTTTCTGCCGGTGTTTGCCGACATGGAATTTTCCGTCTCGGCATCAGGCATCGGCATCCTGGTGATGCTGGGGGTCCTGGTAAGCGGCGTGGTGCAGGTACCCATGGGATGGCTGGCGGACCGATTGAATCGGAAGTCAATGATCATCCTGGGCGGCCTGGTGGTCACCAGCGCTGTCTATGCCTTTACGCATGCCAATGGGTTTAAGGACATGTTTTGGGCCAGCGTGGTGTTCGGTATTGGCGGCGGCATCGCCATGCCGGCGTTGATGGCGGCTGCTGTCCTGCAAGGCAGCCGCAGCGAGGCCATGGGGTCGGTGATTGCGCTGCTCACCGTCGCCCACAGCCTGGGCATGCTGGTCGGTTCGTTTATGGCCGGAGTGATGATGGATTGGTTCCAGCTCCGGCAGGCCTTTGTTCTCGGTGCACTGCTGATGGCCGGGGGAACGGTTCTCTTCACGGCTTGCACCTGGCGCACCGATCTGAGCCGCGGCGCAGTTCCCGCCGCCCCGCCACAAATTCCGGAGGGTTGACATGGCAATTTCGGTCACTTCGATCGGCATCATCCAAACCCCGTTCAAGGATATCGACGGCATGCCTGTCCAGCCTTCCGGCGCACGGGATGTACCCGGCCAACTGGTTCTGGACCCCCAGTACGAAGAAGGGCTATGCGATCTCGATGGTTTTTCCCATCTGATCCTGCTTTACCATTTCCATCTTTCCAAAGGATACAGCCTGACGGTAAAGCCTTTTCTGGACACGATGCGGCGAGGTCTTTTCGCCACTCGCGCCCCACGCCGGCCCAATTCCATCGGTCTATCCATCGTTCGGCTGAACCGGATCGATGGCCGCATCCTTCACACACTGGATGTGGATATGCTGGATGGAACCCCGTTGCTGGATATCAAACCCTATGTCCCCACCTTTGACATACGCAGTGATGTGCGTGCCGGATGGCTGGAGCAGTCTCAGGAACGGTCGACGTCCCTCAAGTCGGACCAACGCTTTAGAGAGAAAAAATAATGCCTTTGCCCCTCACATTCAATCGGATGGAATTCGCCGGGTCTTTGGGAGACCTGGGAATCGTTTTGCCCCTGGCCATCGGCATGATTTTGGTCAACGGCCTTGATCCGTCGGGGCTGTTTTTGTCGGTGGGTCTCTTTTACATCTTCGCGGGACTGTACTTCGGCATCACCACGCCGGTAGAGCCCATGAAGGTGATCGGGGCCTATGCCATCGCCACGGCCATGAGCCCCCAGCAGATTATGGCCTCGGGGATTCTCATGGGCGCCTGCCTGCTGGTCATCGGAGCCACGGGGGCCATCGCCCTTATCGGCAAATACACCCCCAAGGCGGTCATCCGGGGTGTGCAGCTGTCAACGGGCACCCTGCTCATGGCCGAAGGAGTCAAGTTCATGATCGGCAAGACCAAGCTTCAGGTGCTGCACCAGATGGCGGAACCCTACCTGGCCGTCCAGCAGCTGGGCCCGATCCCCGTGGGTCTGGTCATCGGTATCATCGGCGCGGCCCTCACCCTGCTGCTGCTGGACAACAAGCGGACGCCGGCCGGTCTCATGATTGTGGGCACGGGTATTCTCATCGGCTTGTTGATGGGGACCCGACAGGGGCTGGGAGACATCCGGCCGGGACTATACCTACCACAAATCCTGCCCCTGGGCTTTCCCGAAGGCCCGGATTTCACCTTTGCCCTGCTGGCGCTGGTGTTGCCACAGATGCCCATGACCATTGGCAATGCGGTGATCGCCGAGATGGACCTATCCATCAACTATTTCGGCACCGCCGCCAGGCGGGTGACGGGCAAAGCGCTGTGCATAAGCATGGCCCTGGGCAATTTCCTCAGCGCCCTGCTCGGTGGCATGCCCCTGTGCCACGGCGCCGGCGGCCTGGCCGCCCACTATCGCTTCGGCGCCCGGTCCGCCGGTTCCAACCTGATTATCGGAGGCATCTTCATCCTGCTCACCCTGTTGCTGGGCAACCGCATCCTGGCCGTATTCAACCTGATCCCCATGGCCATCCTCGGCGTGCTGCTCCTGTTTGCCGGCAGCCAGCTGGCACTGACCGTCTTGGACATCAAGGAACGCAAGGAAATGTTCGTGGTGGTGACTATCCTGGGCATCACCCTGGCGTCCAACCTGGCTGCTGGCTTTATGGTCGGCATCATCCTGGCTTATCTCCTGCGGTCGCGGAAAATCACCCTATAGTCTCTTGGCTCCCCGAAAAGGGGTCATGCCTATGCAGTCCCTCTCAGTAGTATCACAGCTGTGCGACTCATATCGTTGCAGCCGACTGCATCAGGAGGAACGGCGGAACCATCACTGCCCCATCGCCACCCTCCCCTAAACTTCTCCCCTTGACTGCCGATATTATGCATCGTGTGGCAGACATCGATCGGTCCGCCGACGATTCTAAAAAACAGGGTGCATTCATGCTGAACCTCCGATCATTGCGAGATTTGCCCAAAGTCATCGCGATCTTGGTAATCATCACCT
>JAQYWF010000289.1 GCA_030145105.1 Desulfosarcina sp. | reverse complement strand
CCACCAGTTCCTTGCCGGTCCCGGTCTGCCCCTGAATCAATACGGTCCAATCCACGGTGGCGACTTCCTTAATCCGGGCATAGACCGCCTGCATCGGCTGGCTTTTTCCGACGATATCCTGGAATTTGGCGCTTTTTTCCAGCAGGTGCCGAAGATCGTAGACTTCCGACATATCGTAGAGCGCCATGATTTTTCTATCTGGATCGCGGGGGTCATCGTTAATCTCGACCTCCAGCCAGATGCCCTTTTTTCCGGGAATTCCGAATTTTGCTTCTATTTTTTTTCGTTTTGGGGCCGCTCGACGGAGCATCGTTTCGATTCGGAGGAAGTCTTCTTTTTGAAACGGCAGCACCCGGTTCCAGAATTTTTCATAAATTTTGCGGCCGTCCTTTCCAATCATTTTCCGGGCGGCGGCGTTGACAAAGTTGATCCGGCCTTCTGCATCCATTGCAACAATTCCGAGTTTGAGCATATTGAGGATCGACATGAAATCGTCATGGGCTTTGGTGACCTGGGTAAGCAGGTCTTGCACGCGGGCTTCGGCCGCTTTGCGCTCGGTGGCATCGCGGAAGGCAGCCAGGATTGCCTTTTGTTTTCCCCAGGGGATCATGGTCGCGATCAAATCCATGGCGCAAACCGTGCCGTCAGCTCGAAGAAACTCCTGGGTAAACACCGAGTCGAAAGACTCAACTAATTTCGCTGTTTGTTTCTTCTCCCCTTTTGCTGCAGTGGAAAAAAGTATGGAAAAATGTTTTCCCAGTAAAAAGTCGTTCTCATAGCCGAAGATATTTGCCGTCGACTCGTTGGCGGCGAGAATCTTTCCGCTTGTGCCGTCTATGATTAAGGTGGCATCCAGAGACTTGTTGAAGATGATTTCAAATTTTTGCTCCACCTTTGCCTGCTTGCCGGTCTCCGGCACAGGCCGGGGAGTCCGAGATTCCAGTTCGCTTATCCGTCCCTGCAGCAGTTGCAATTCTTCTACGAGTTGTTTCTTGGTTTTCTTTTGGTCACTCATCCTGCCGGTCCCCCAACAACATTCACATTCAAATCCTGATGAAAACGCCTGATCAGAAGCCACTGCCCGCTACTCAGGTGCGATCTGCACCCTTTCGAGGTAGGTTGAAAGTTTTCGCAACCATTTCTCGATTTCTGGCCCGTCTTCCTTTTTGGCGGCCGCTTCGAGAAACTGGCCTATCTCACTGATGGTGTCAAAGCCGTAACCCCCGCCGGACCCCTTCATGCTGTGCCCCAGAAATCGGATGGTTTCATAATCACCCTGCTCCAGGGCACTTTGGATAGAGCGGATATCCTTCTGCCTGTTTTCGAGGTATCCGGGTACGAGATCCCGCAAATCAGGGTCCACGTGGACCACAACACCTTCTTGCTCTTGTACATGGCTGCTTTCGGTACCGGGCTCTCGAGTATGATCCATGATGGTCTTGAGCAGAGTATCCTTTTTCACCGGCTTGGTCAGGTGAAAGTTGCACCCCGCCTCCCTGCTCTTCTGCATGTCTTTTTTCATGGCATGGGCCGTAAAAGCGATGATGGGAGTCTCCTTCCTCTTTTTCTCGCCCTCCCATCTCCTGATCTCCCGGGCTGCCGTATAGCCGTCCATCACCGGCATCTGTACATCCATCAGCACTAAACCCCATCGTTGCATAAAAAACATGTGAAAATGATTGTTACTATATGAAATAATATATAAAAAGTTACTTTATCCCGCGCGTTCTGGAATGCACCATCCGTGAATTCCAGGAAATAACAATCATTTTCTCATGTTTTCCACCCTTTGGGAAAGCCGGAGTACTCCAGATCCAGCGTTACCAAGGGATCGCAGTAAATCGCTAAAGCTTGAACCTTGGTGCCTTGGCTATCCAGAATAAATCGACCGGGCATGGGCAGTGTCCATGAACCGTCGCCATTGGACCGTCCCAGGTCCATCCCCCATTTGAGATTGAGCGTTCTCAACATGTCCGGTATCCAAACGGGCTTTAATAAAGTATCCGGATCGATGCCTGGATTCAATAATACCTCTTTTTTCAAGTTCAACGTAGGCTTGAAAGACGGTCGTCATACTATAACCGGTTTTCTGGCAAAGCGCCCGTAATGATGGCAGTTTTTCAGATAGCTTGAAGGCGCCTTTCTCTATTTGCCTCTGGATTCGGTCGGCAAGATCTGCATAGAGAAATTTCCCATTTTCATTTTTCATTCTGCGCTGCTTTTTTTTGATAGGTTCTGCATCTGTTCTTTTAAAAATTTATAACTATACTATTTCACAGATGAATAAGTTTGTTAACCGATAATTAAAAAAGGAGAGAGGAAATGGCTAAAGATTGGTTAATGGTCGTTCGATACCTGGTTTCTTCCGAAGCGTCCCGAATTGGAAGAAAGGATTATTGGAATAGTGTCTTTTTGGCAGGCAGGACGCCATTTGGCAAAACGTGCTTAGAAATGTCCAAAGTATTGTTCATACTCACCCTCTCCACCTGCATCCTGGCAGCGCTGTCACGGCTTTAACATATGATTTTTACCAAGGGGGTCTGATCGTGAAAATGCGTTTCGGGGTAATTCTTGATTCAACGATGCTGTAACTCACCCACCGCCACTTTTTTCAACCGGTAATGGGACACCATCCATGCATCGGGAAGCCATGCCCGGTCTGTCAGGTCGATAAGCGACTTCATGTGACTTTCTTTCTCGAGGGCCGAGGGAAGAATGTGCTGGTTTTTTCGATGTATTCGGCGTAGCCGGGACGCCGGGTCTTCAGGGCCGCTTCGGTCAGCGGCACACCGGTCATCTTCAACAAAACAAGGGAGATGATGACGGGGCTGACCACCGTCCACCATCCGCCCGGTGTGGCCAGTGCCACCAGGAAGAAACCCCACCAGATTAAAAATTCGCCGAAGTAGTTGGGATGGCGACTCCAGGCCCACAAGCCCTGGTCCATGACCCGGCCACGGTTATTAGGATCGGCTTTGAACCGGGCCAGTTGCCAGTCTCCGACCGATTCGAACACAAACCCAGTCGCCCACACGATGGCACCCAGGATGTCCAGTGCGGTGAAGCGGGACGGCTCCGCGGACAACTGCGCTTTTTGCAAGGCCAGGGAGATGAACCAGAGAAAGAGTGCCTGCAGCCAGAAAACCTTGAAGAGGCTGACGAACCAGAAACCCTGCCCGCTTTTCTCCCGCCACTGGCCGTAGCGGTGATCTTCCGGTTGGCCCCAGTTTCGCCAGGTCAGATACCCGGCCAGGCGCAAGCCCCAGGCGGCAGTCAGCATCAGGATCAGCAGGCTGCGACCGCCAAACCCGTTTCCCGTCCAGAACGTGACCCCGGCCACCAGTACGAACCCCACACCCCACAGGCTGTCCACGATGGTGACGTTGTGGCGCAATACACTGAAAATCCAGCCCACGGTCATCATCGCGCCAACTGTGGCCAGGTTTATCATCGGTATGGCAATCCAGCTTTCCATGGTCATGGTCTCTATCCGATCGTTTCTGCGGGTTTCAGCGGGTCGATAACCATATGGCCGGCCCGTCGCCGGTCGATGGCTGCCCGGATATGGCCGTGGATGTCACCGCTGATGGGATAGTACAAGGCAATGGCGATGGCCAGCAGGTTGCAGACCGACGGCACCAGGGCGTAAAGGACACGCAGGGCAAGGCGCACCGTGTCGGTCTGAGGAACGTTGGGCGTGTATCCGGTGGCACCGAGAACGGCCAGGCCCACGCCAACGCCCACGGCTGCAGCCAGTTTCTTGGCGATGGACCACAGTCCGATATACTGGCCTTCGCGGCGGCGGCCCGTTATCAGCTCGTCGTAATCAATCACATCTGCCTGGATGGCAGAGGGCAGGGCCAGGGTGGCACCGAATCCGATGCCGGACACCACCACCAGGATCGCATAGATGGCGGTGTCTCCTGGACCCAGAAAAAAGACGCCGATGAATGCACCGGTGTTGACTGCCATGGATGCAATCCAGGTCTCTTTTCTGCCGAAGCGGTGGGCCAGGCGGACCCAGACCGGAAGGAGGAGGATACCGGTCACGAAGTAGAGCATGAGAAACAGGTCCGCCTGGCTTGAACCGAGTACGTATTGAACGTAGTAAAGTATCAGTGTCGCCGGCAGGTTGCTGCCGATGGCGCTGATGGTGTAGGCGGCCAACAGGATCATAAACGGCCGATTCTTAAAGACCGATCGAAGGTCTCGCCAGCCAACGGCCGAAGCCACTGCCGGTACATATTCTCGTTCGCGTACGGCCCTGACGCACCACCCGCACATCCCCACGATAAGCGGGGCATAGATCACCGAAATCCAGAAAAATTGGCTGCGTTGGCCGGACGCATCGTCACCGGTCTGGAAGATGGCCTGAACCAGGGCCGGAGATGCCGCGGCAGCCAGGGTGCCGGCGATCAGAAAACCGTCCCGCCAGGCAAACAAGGCTGTTCTCGCGTTATAGTCATAGGTGATTTCGGGACCCAGCGCTTCATAAGGAACCGTGACCAGGGTCCAAAACAAAAAGAGCGCGTAGATCCAGAAGGCAAACCAGAGCGTGCTCCAGGTGGTTGACACCGCAGGAGGGTTAAACAGAAATAACAGGGCCACGGCGATAAGTAGTGAACCGATCAGTATATAAGGCTTGCGGCGGCCGAAGCGAGAGCGTGTCCGGTCGGACAGGGTACCCATGAGCGGGTCGGTTACCGCATCAAAAAGGCGTACGCCGAACAGCAGAAGACCCGCCAAACCGATATCAATCCCCACCACATCCGTATAGAACTTGGGGATGTACACGTATACCGGTATGCCGATAATGGCCAGGGCAAATGCCGGCAGCGCATAAGCAAAACGTGTCTTAAAGGATGCAGTTTGCATGAAGCTTAACCATCCAGGCCCAGCAGGGCGTTCTTGAATCGCCTGTCATAGGGATTTTTCCCCAGCCAGATAGAGAAAATCGCCGCTGCAAAATCCGCCCCTTCGATCACCCCCATGGGCTTGCCGTTGAGGGCCAGTTCTGTGCCCACGCCGGGGACATAGGTCAACGCGTAGCGATCACCGGGTTGGACATCCACATAGAGGCTGTTGTGATAATCGATTCGTGGTCGCAGTCGTTCGATCTCCCCCGCGTCCAGGTTATCTGACAGCCCTTTGTAGGTTGCCGGACCAAAGTCCTTGCCTTTCAGGGAATGGAAATACTCGATTTCCAGTCGTTTGGGAGTGTCGGAAAGGACCGTTTCGGGAGTAAGGCCGGGTTGGGTGTACAATGCGCCGGCGTAGGCTTTGACGAAGCGCAGGTATCGAAGCACGCCGGCACCTTTGATTTCCAGCGCCTGTTTGCCAACGACCACCTGTTTGTCAAAGACAACGTTTTCAACCTCGGTGCCGCCTGCCGGATACACAATCAACAGGGTCATAAACAATACATAAGCAGTTCGTTTGTTAAGCAATTTGTCGATCGACATATAGCCACCTCATTTTCAAAGGTCATATCAGGATAACCTACTTTTTTATCCACCTTAATTATTGTCAGCCGGCGACGACATTTCAATGCGGATAGAATCGGTGGCCATTGATAGGATGAAACTGTCACTTTGATTGCGCCCCGGGCGGGTTGGGGTTAATATGGCGGGGATCATGCCGATCCGGCAAAAGCAACGTAACTGGCGCGGCGGTGAAGGGCAGGTTTATAGTTAGTGCCCATCCATAAATGGTTATTTTGCCCGACCTCTGCGTTGCGCGAAAAATTTTATCCTCGGAATATCAACTATATGCTTCCGGTAAAATTTTTCGCACGCCTTGATCTCGACCAAAATCCCTCATTTCTGGACGGACACTAGTTGACGCATTGACACAGAAATAAAATTATGATCATTCTGTATTATTCGGTTCTATCGTCCATGGACGTGTGTCGTCGCGTGGGTGACACGTCGATATGCCCTGCACTCATCAGTCACCTGTCCAGTCAACGTTATATCGAAAACCCTCACTGTCTGCCGTGAAGCGGTTTCAAAGGAGTCGCCATGAAATTCGAGGCCATAAGGAAAGAGACCGTCATACTCAATCCGCAAAAGGAGATGGCCGAGCGGCGCATCCCCAGCGAGATCCGCATCGATCCGCTGACCGGTCGGACCGCCAGGATCTGCCATTTCATGCAACTGCAATGGGAAAAGCCGGATTTCGATGCCCTCGTGGCCGGCACCGAGGCCTGGTGTCCCTTCTGTGGGGACAAGGTGCTCGAGGTGACCCCCTGCTTCCCTGCGGACCTCATCGCCGAGGGGCGCATGCAAAAAGACGACATGGTCATCTTTCCCAACATCGCCCCCTACGACAGCATCGGCGCGGTGGCCACCTTTGGCCCCCGGCATTACGTCCCCATGACGGCGTTCACGCCGGCCCACATGGCCGACACATTCGGTTTCGCCCTGGACTTCTTCCGACGTGTGGCAGCTGCCGGTCACCCGGAATCCGTCTACCACGTCGTTAACTGGAACTACATGCCGCCGGCAGGCAGTTCGCTGATTCACCCACACCTGCAGGTCTTTTCCACATCCAGCGCCCCCAACCTCATGCGCCAGGAAATCGAAGCTTCCAGCTATTATAAAGACTCCCATGGTTCCACCTACTGGGATGACCTGGTGGCTGCGGAAAAGGATGCCGGCCAGCGCTACCTGGGGCAGATCGGCCGCACGCATTGGTTGACCGCAT
>JAQYWF010000269.1 GCA_030145105.1 Desulfosarcina sp. | reverse complement strand
GTCGACAGAATTCATCCATTCATAATTCAAAATTCACAATTCACAATTCTTAATTGATTTTACGCTTTCATCCGCTCATTCTTTGGATCATACAGCGGCATGGCCACCACCTCGGCGGCCAGTTTCTGGCCCAGCACTTCCACTTCCAGCCGGGTTCCCGGCGCTGCCAGTGCCTGCGGCACATAACCCAGCGCAATACTCTTGTCGGTGCGGTGTCCGTATCCACCCGAGGAGGTCATGCCCACGATCTGGTCACCGTTGAAGATCGGGTTGTAGCCCCACGGATCGGCATCCTCTGCCTGGCATACCAGGCAGACCAGCTGACGCGGGACGCCGGCGGCCTTCTGCTTTTCAATCCCGGCCTTGCCGATAAAGTCTTTATCCATCTTCACCGTCCAGGCCACGTTGGTTTCAAGGGGTGTGTGGTGCACGTTCATCTCACTCTTCCAGGCCAGGTAGCCCTTTTCCAGGCGCATGGAATCCATGGCGTACATACCGAACATTTTCAGATCGAATGCTTCGCCCGCGGCCATCAGGGCCTGGAATACCGGGATCTGGGATTCGATGGGATGAAAAATTTCGTAGCCCAGTTCGCCCACGTAGTTCATGCGGTTGACTCGGCATTTGACCCGTCCCACGTAGATTTCGCGGCTGGTGCCGAAGGGGAAGGCTTCGTTGGAGACATCGTTGTAACAGGCCTTGGCCAGCACGTCACGACTCTTGGGACCGGCGATCACCAGGCAGCCCAGCTTGTAGGTCACGTCTTCCATGCAGACGCTGCCATCTGTGGGCAGGTTCTCCATCAACCAGTGCTGATCGTGGCGCTTGCCCACCGAGGCGGTGACACAGAAGTACTCATTGTCCGTGATCCGGGTGACGGTCATGTCCGACTTGAAGTTGCCGTTGTGGTCCAGCATGGGGGCCAGGGCGATGCGGCCGTCTTTGACCGGCACCTTCTGACAGGTCATACGGTTGAGCCAGGCCTCGGCACCGGGTCCGCTGACGCGGGTCTTGGCAAAGCGGGAGAGGTCCAGGATGCCCACATTCTCCATGACCTGCTTGCACTCGGCGTCGACGATGTTGAAGGTGTTGTTGCGCTTCCAGCCCGGGTTTTCACGATTGTCGGCAGGTGCCTCGGTGAAATAGTTGGGGCATTCCCAGCCGTAGTAGTCGCCGAACACGGCACCGGCCTGCTTCTGGTACTCGTATATGGGCGCTGTGCGGTTGGGACGGGCGGCGTCACGCCAGTCATTGGGGCAGATAATGGCGTACAGCCGCGGATAGGTATCCTCGATCTTCTCGTGGTTGTAGGCCCAATTGGCGAAGCTGCCGTAGCGGCGGCTGTCCACCGGCCACAGGTCGATCTCAGGCTCGCCGTTCATGATCCAGCCGGCCAGGTAGTGGCCTATGCCGCCGGCCTGGGTGATGCCGAAACTGTAACCGCAGGCGTGGAAGAAATTCTTGAGCGGGTAGGCCGGACCGACCAGCGGGTCGCCGTTGGGCGTATAGGTAATCGGTCCGTCGGTCACGTGCTTGAAGCCGGTATCGCCCATAATGGGAAAGCGGTAAATGCCATTCTCGATGAAATCCGCGATGTGGTCGATGTCCGGCTGCAGTTCGGTCTGGGCGTAGTCCCAGGGTACCCCTTTGGGGTTCCATTGTTTGACTTTGCTTTCGTATAGCCCGAGGATCAGGCTGTCCATCTCCTGGCGGATATAGATGGAGCGATCGGGATCGCGCACCAGAGGCAGGTATCCGTCACGCTTTTCAACGGCATCGATGGCTTCGAAAAGGATGTGGGTATGTTCGCCGGCAATGGAGGGGATTTCCAACCCTACCATCTTGGCCACTTCCGGCGCCCACAGGCCGGCGGCGTTGACAACAACTTCACAGGTGATGTCGCCCTTGTCAGTATGCACCAGCCATTCATCGGTACTGGTGCGGTCTATACCGGTCACCTGGGTATGGGTGTTGATCTCCGCACCGTGCTTCTTGGCGCCGATACTCATGGCCATGGTGATGCCATTGGGATCCACGTCGCCGTCATCAGGCCAGTAGAGGCCGCCGATGATGCCGTCGATGTTCATGAGTGGATGCATCTCTTGCATCTTTTCCGGAGTTATCCAGCTCACGTCCAGTCCCAGGCAGCGGTTCATGCTGTAAACGTATCCCAGCTCTTCCATGCGGCCGGGATTGTCGGCCGTGCGGATGGATCCGGTGGTGTGCCAGCCCACGCTCTGGCCGGTTTCGGCTTCCAGCTGCTGGTAGATCTCGATACTCTTCATATTGACCTGGGTGCAGTAGTAGTTGCCGTGAAAAAACGAGCAATTGCCGGCGGCCATCCAGGTGGAACCGGAGGTCAGCTCGTGTTTTTCGATCAGCACCACATCGTTCCAGCCGTACTTTGCCAGGTGGTAGGCCACGCTGACGCCGATGGCACCCCCACCGATGACGACCACTTTTGCCTGTGTTTTCATAGTTTTTCTTCTCCTTATTGATATGAGTATTGCGTCGGCACATGGGCGGTGCCGATAATATTAACCGCACCCGTTCAAGGGTTCAGCGTTGCTTTTTTACTGACCCCTTGACCCCTTGAACCTTGAACCGTGAACCGTGAACTGGTTTACATCATCCGGCGCTACCATAGGCCCCGTTGAGAAAATAATCCATCACCCGGTTTTTGGGCTTTCGAATGTAGGTGTCGAAGAACTGGGCAAATCCGCCGGGGTAGTAAATCGTCACCACGATCAGCAGCAGGCCGTAAAGGAGCAGGTTGAGTCCCGGCAGGCTGGTCAGCGACGAGCGCACCAGTTCCATGGCGAAGATGAGGGGAAAGGCGATGGCCGCGCCGCCCCACAGGCTGCCGCTGGCGCACTCGAAGAGTCCCAATTTATTGCGCGCCCCGGTAAAGGCGCCGCTGGTGGTTCCGAAGAGCAACCCTTCGAGCAGATTTTCCGGAATGGCTGCACAGTTCACCGCCGTGTAGCGACTGATATTGCGCCCGCTGTGGTTGTGAATGGCCTGGGCAAAGAGCTCTTTCCCGGTTCCGGTCTCCCCATACAGCATCACCGGCGAGGGGGTATTGGCGGCCATTTTGGCCGTATTGACCGCTCTGAGGAAATCGATATTGCTGCCCACGATGGCATCGAAATAAAAGCGTGTGTCATAGAGCAGCACCCGTTGGGGACGGGGAATGGAAATGGATGAAATGGTCTCTTCCAGCACGTTGTATTCCCGCACGAGGCAGATGGCACCCTCCAGTCGATCCCGTTTGAACAAGGGGAACACGGTGTGGATGGTGTTGGCCACTTTTCCCCGCCGCGTCCGATAGAGCAGCGGCCGATCGATGATGGACTGCCGGTTTTCCAGACACTGCATGATCACGCTGCCCTCTTCAGACAGATCGTAGACGTTCACCACTTTTTTCCCGAGGACATCAGCCGGGTCCAGTTCGTCGATGGCAGCCATGGTGGAATAAAGTGGCTGATGCTGCCGGTTCGGTCGACGATGAGCAGGCCCTCGCTGAAACCGTCGAAAAAGGGCAGGAACTCTTCATAGCCGGTATCGAGCGTCCGAGCGATGAAATGGCGTGGAGACGTTTTCATGGCCATGGCAGTATGGGTTCCATCAAGGTTGGCGTATCGGTTAAGAGGCTGCTGAAAAGCATGCCATATTTTTTAAGATCAGGCAAACCGGTGATGAAGCATGCATGGGCATCCGGCAACACCCGAAGACTGATCGCGGCTGGAAGCCGCTCCTACGATTCTCCGATTTGGCCTTCTGGCTCCTGGCTCCTGTCCTCACTCGTGGGCGTACATGTTGAACAGGATATCGTTTTCCAGGTACATCTGCTCCAGTCTTTCCTGATGCTCGTTAAGCTGCGGGTGCTGCCGATTGACCAGTTCCAACACCAGGTAGTTGATGATGCAGGAAATGGTCGTCGGGTACCCGATCAGCGGGATGGAGCGGGACGGTACAACCAGGGAGAGGTGCGCAAAGGGGATCACCGGGCACAGCGCGTTGTCGGTGATCACCAGCAGGTTGTGCTGAAGCCGTCGGGCGACCTTGGCCAGTTTGATCAGTTCATTGGGATAGCGTGAGGTGGTGATGATGGTCACCAGGCTGTCGTCGGGCGCATTGGTCAACCAGTCGATGGCCGTGCTGTCACTGCCTTTCAGAATATGGACGCCCCGACGGACCTTGGTCAACGACCAGCCCATATAATAGGCAAAGGTATAGGAGACCCGCGAGCCGACCACGTAAACGGCAGCGCTCTGGTGAAGCTGCTCAACGATCCGGTCCAACACCTTCATATCGATGGTTTCGTAAAACTGCCGCAGGTTGTTCATCTCTTCGAAAACCACCCGGTGCAGCAGATCGGTTCCGGGCCCTTTCATTCCGGGGAGATCCACCCGGTCCGGCAGGCTCAGCCCGGAATCCACGAAATCCCGCAGCGCCTGTAGGAATTCTCCATAGCCGCCGTAGCCAAGTTGCGCCACAAACCGAACCACCGTGGCTTCGCTGACGCCGCAAGCCTCGGACAGCTCTTTGGTGGTCATAAAAACCGCCTTGCGAGGATTCTGGATAATGTAGCTGCCCAGGACCTTCCCCTTGGGAGTAAGCGTATCCAGCTGATTGACAATGCCCTTGATCACCGGATGTGCCTGGGAATCGTTCATTACGAACCCCTTGAATGAAGTGAAAATGAAAGTTTCATTTCATTTGGATAAAGATTACATAAACTATTTTTTTTACATCTATTTATTACTATAAAAAGTTATTGTCAAGTCTGTTTGAACATTATTTAATCAAAATAATATTTTGTTATTGACATGTTTCATTTCATTCGGTTACCATCCGCGACAACTAGCCGTTTCACGTTTCATCTTCACCCACGCACGTTTTATCTTTTAACCATGTAGGGAGAGCGTATGTTCTGGAAATCCAAGCCCCTGTGGGGCAACAAAACCAGACTGAAGTCCAGCTACGATGCGGTGATCATCGGCGGTGGCCTTCACGGTCTGGCCACAGCCTACTACCTGGCCAAGGAGCACGGCATCACCGATGTGGCCATCATTGAAAAGCGCTTCATTGGATTCGGCGGTGCCGGCCGCAATACAGCCATCGTGCGGGCCAACCAGCGCACGCAGTACAATGTTCCGCTCTACAAGGAGGCGCTCGACCTGTGGCCGGTGCTGACCAAGGAGCTGGACTACAACCTGATGTTCAACAACTGCGGCAACCTCAACCTGATGCACAGCGAAGCCGCCATGAAGGCAGCCCGCATGACCATCGCCACCGCCCAGTTCCACGGCGTGGAGAGCCATCTCATCGACGCCAAGCAGGCCAAGGAGCTGGTGCCGGCGTTGAACATCTCCGAAGACATCACTTTCCCCATTCACGGGGCCATGTTCCATCCCCCCGGAGGCATCGTGCGCCATGATGCCGTGGTCTGGGGCCTGGCCAAAGGGGCCGCCAAACATGGTGTGCACATCCACCAGCACACCGAAGCCACCGCCATCCACACCGAAGACGGCAAAATCACCGGCGTGGAGACCTCCCGCGGCCGCATCCACACACCCCGGGTACTGATCAGCGCCGGTGGATACAGTGCGGGCCTGATCTACCACATGCTGGGCATCAAGCTGCCCATCGCCGTGCTCACCATTCAGGCCATGGTCACCCAACCGCTCAAACCGCTGCTCGACCACGTGGTCTCGTCCGGTGCCTACCACTGCTATGCCAACCAGACCCTCAAGGGAGAGATCGCCACCGGCGCTCATATGGACCAGTGGCCCAACTATACGACCCAGAACACGGCCCACTACATCAAGCACCAGGCCGAGGCCCTGTCCGACTGGCTGCCTTGCCTGCGGGGCGTTAAATTCATGCGCATCTGGGGCGGTCTGGCCGACATGACCCCGGACATGGCGCCTATCATGGACGGCAACGACCAAATCGAAGGCTTCTACATGGACTGCGGCTGGGGTTACTTCGGCTTCAAATCGTGCAGCGCCGTCGGCAAATACATGGCTCAGTTCATGGCCAGCGGCCACTGCCCGGACATGCTCAAGCCGTTCAATCTGCGTCGCTACGAAAACCATCAGTTGATGGGAGAGACCGCCGCCCTAGTGAGCTACACGCCAGATAATTAATCATGCATACTAAGTCTCATGAATTGAAAATGAATCGAATCCTTCCAGAAATGGTAGCTTGGGTTTCGGATCAAGGCCGCATTGATTTGGAAACCGGAGGCGTAGCAGCGCTACGTTGAGGATTCCCAAATCGGGAGAACGCCGATCCGGGACGCAAGATGCCGTTTCTGGATGGATACTGAAAAAGGAGAAGATATCATGGCCCTAACACTCACCTGCCCCGTCTGCGGCCAACGAAACGGATACGAGTTCCGTTATGGGGGAGAAGACAAGGGACCGCGCCCGGCCGAAGCGGGGCTGACCCCTGCCGCCTGGTGTGACTATGTCCATATGAACAAGTGCACAGCCGGCGTCCAGAAAGAGTGGTGGTTTCACCGCGATGGCTGCGGGTCCTGGTTCACCACCTGGCGCGACACAACCAAAAACCTCGAAGTGGCTAAACCGGAGGCAAGCAAATGAACAGGCTTAACCAATTGCCCACGCTCCGCATCACCCCCTCGGACAAACGCTCCTTGAATTACCGGGGAAAAACCGTACAGGGCGTGGCCGGAGATACGGTTGCGACGGCCCTTTTTGCCAATGGCGTCCGGGTCTTTGCACGCAGTTTGAAATACCATCGCCCCCGCGGGCTCTACAGTCTCGACGGCGAGTGCAGCAATACCTGTATGGACGTCAACGGCGTTCCCAACGTGCGCACCGAAAACACGCTGCTCAAGGACGGCATGGTCGTCAAGGAGCAGAATGTCAAAGGCTCTGCCGACCGCGACTGGTTGTCCTTCATCGACAAGCTGGACTGGATGATGCCAGCCGGCTTCTACTACAAAACCATGCACAAGCCTGCAGCCGTCTGGCCCGTGGCAATGAAGCAGATCCGCAAGACCGCCGGCATGGGTGTCATTTCAGCCGATTACCAGATGAAGGGCCAGTACGACGAGATGTTCGTCAAGGCCGAAGTCACCGTCATCGGCGGCGGCGCCGCCGGCATGACCGCCGCCCTGGCCGCCGCCGAATCCGGAC
>JAQYWF010000126.1 GCA_030145105.1 Desulfosarcina sp. | reverse complement strand
TTCCGTCAAAGCCGTCAACTCAACCAGGTTGTCGCTTTTAACAAGGCCCCGGCGGGTGTGGCGCGAACGGCAAAGGCAGCCGGGGTGCCCTGTATTGCCATTTGCGGCGGGATTGGTGACGGCATCGAATCGCTGTATGATATCGGTATCGATGCCGTCTTTTCGATCTGCAGCGGTCCTCAATCGCTTGAAGCGGCCATGCAGGACGCAGCCGGTCTGCTGGCTCGCCAAACCGTGCAGGTGGTCAGAACATTCCTTGCCGGACGATCAGTCGGGCTGGCGGATCAGTATTCATAAAACAGCCGCTGAATTTCAGCTAACTTGCGTTTTTTCAACAGCGCCAGCATCAGCAGGATCCGGGCCTTTGCTGGGTTGAGTTCATCCGAGGCGATAAAGCCCATGCGGTCATCGTTGATCTCCACGTTTCGCCCTACTTTACCGGTCGGTACGCGGGAACTGCGGACGATGATGACGCCCTTTTGCGCCGCCAGGGCCGCCCGTTCGATGGTTGCCGCGTTCATGTTGCCGTTGCCATCACCGGCAACTACAATCCCCTTGGCACCTTTTTCCATGGAACCGTCGATGAGGTCGGCCGGCATGTCCGCACAGGCGTAGATGATATCCACCCGAGGCAGCGATGTGACCCCTTTTACGGAGAATTGGCTTTTATGGGTGTGCTTGCGAAACGGCCGGCGGAAATACTCGGGCTTTCCATAATTGACCGTTCCGATGAGGCCATTGATGGGCGAAATGAAGGTCTCCACCGAGGTGGTGTTGGTTTTGGTCAGCGAATGGGCGCCATGGATCCGGTCATTCATCACCACGAGTGTGCCGCGCCCGGCGGCACCCGGATCGGCGGCGACGGCGACGGCGTTGTACAGGTTGAGCGGCCCGTCGGCACTGATGGCGGTAGATGGGCGCATGGCCCCTGTCAGAACCACCGGCTTTTTGCTTTTAATGGTCAGGTTTAGAAAGTGGGCCGTCTCTTCCATGGTGTCCGTGCCGTGGGTGACGACCACGCCGTCGACCTCATCGGTGCACAACAGGGCGTTGATCCGCTTGGCCAGGTCGATCATGATCGTAAAGGTGATATCCTGGGACCCCACATTGGCGACCTGCTCTCCGTGGACACGGGCAATCCCGGTCAGACCGGGTACCGCGCCGATCATGGCATCAACGGTCACCCGACCGGACGTGTAGCCTGCCTGAGTTGCGGATGCGGCCGAACCGGCAATGGTTCCGCCCGTGGCGAGAATCATCACACGGGGAAGTGGGTCCGGTTGGTGGTGGGTGCTTTTGGCTTGCATGAATTGACCCTGCCGCAGCGTTGTTGGATCGCAGTTGCTCACTAACGGTTTCAGTTGTTGGTTTCGTCCTCGGGGATCTTTATGCGCCGGTGACCTGTTGGGATGCGAAGCAAAAAGGATCTTTTTCCGTGAAGACGTCCAGGCTCAGGCTGAAGGCGATGGCCAGACACCCTCGGCAGACTGGGTTCAGGCGGCAGCTGCGGCAGGCCCGGCTGCCAGCGCGATAGCGTTCGGCCAGATCGCTGCGATAAATATCGTAAAGACTGTTCTTGGTGATGTTTCCGATCAGCGAAGGAAACTTCCTGCAGGCGTGCACCTCTCCATCTGGCAGCAGTGCCAGGAAATTGAATGCGGCGCCACAGCCGTGGCCGGTGCATCCGCCGAACAGTGCCGCGCTTTTTTCCTGACGAATAATGTTGATGAGGTTATCCTTGAGCCCCATTTTCGGGTTTTTGGCAGCCGCTGCATCGTACTCCCTTAAAAAGGATTCAAAGGCCGCTTTCTCCGGCATCAACAGTTTTGCCCCTTTTCCCACGGTGGAAAGACGGTTGAACGTGAACGCATCGGCCCTGTCTTCCAGCAACCTTGCCAGGGGAAGCACCTGGGTAAGGTTGTCACGGGTCAGGGTGAGCATCACCATGCTGAAGATATCCAGGTCCCGCAGCCCCTCCAGAAAGGCAAGGGACCGGGCGAAGTGCCCCTTGCCGCGGATGGCGTCGTTGTGCGCCTCCAATCCCTCGAGGCTGACTTGGAAATAAAGGGGCCGGTCGATTTCCAGCAGTTGTCGAACCCGGTCGAGGGGGGTGGGGTTGCCTAAAATGGCGATACCGAAACCGAATTGCGATGCGGCTCGGTAGACGTCGTCAAAGTGGGGGTAGAGCAATGGGTTCCCGCCGGTGAAGGTCACCTGGCCCCGCACATGCGTACGGCGGCAAAAGTCGTAGAAATCATCCAGGATGGCCATGGCCGTATCCAATGTCAGGGGGGTTCGGTCACTTCGATCGTAGCAGTGCAGGCAATCAAGGTCGCAGGCTTGGGTGACATGCCATTGGAGGGTGAAGTTCTCCGCGGAAAGAAATGACGCCAGGGATGGGTCTATTTTTCCCGCGGGCGGCTTTGCTCTGCGGATGCGGGAGCCTGGGGAAAGGAGAAAACCCCGGGAGATGGCCTGGTCGATGGCGGTCTGGATGTCACCCGGGGTCACCTTGCCCAGTCTTGCCGCTTCTTTGGGGTCGATCTGCTCCACGATGAGTTTCAGCGCCAGCAGGTCGATGTCTCTGGCTTCCCGAAAATGCAGATCCTTGGATTCTGGATGTCGCCAGACGATTACATGGGCCGGTTCGTTCAGCGGTGCGGCACCAGTGGCATTCGACCGGATAAATGCCGTCAGATTTTTCCAGCGGACGGGGACCATCGTAAGGGTGGGATTGACTGAGACGGTCTGAATACGCTGGTTCGGGCCATCGACGGCTGTTTTTTTGTGCAGGATCCATTCCAGACGGGCCAGGTCGGCGATGTAGCCGGGTAACTCCATGGATTCGGCCAGGGAAGCGAGCATGTCGGGAAAGGATTCAATCGTCAAATCCTCATCCATTGCCGTCAGCACCCTGCCCCAGGTTTCGCTGCCAAGGGCGTGACGGCAAGTGGAGAAGATTTTTTCGACCATATCAAGAGGTGATAGATCCACTACATTTTAAATTAAATGAAAAGGGTTAAATTGTGATCACGGCCTGTTGAAATCGGTCACGCAACCTGCGTGATTAAAATCAACTTCAGCCACTTTTGGCAGGCTGTTTTTTTTCACCATCGGTGCCACCGGCACCGGAAGAGCTGCCACTTCAACCGCTTGCGGAGCCACCGGCTCCGGCCTTGTCGCCGCTTCAGGCGCTTTTGCCGGCTGCACAGCTGCTCAGGGTGAAGGTGGACCCTGCAATCAGACCGGCGATACAAAACCCGGCCAGGAGTTTTTTCAGGTCGTCTACATCCATGGTTGCCTCCTGCGAGGTTAAAGGTGATATTTCCATTTCCCCTGGGGCGGGAACGCGGCAGACCGATTTAAGCGATGAGATGCGGGACGAATATCGAAATGTCCTATGAAATAGAATGATATAATTGAGAAAAACTATCAGATTGGGTGTTGGATGTCAATCTTGTCTTTGACAAGATTCATTGCCATCTGCTATGGATTATTGGAAAAATCAGCTCCGCCGGGGAATTGTCTCCTTTTTAATTCTGATCTGGCGTCGTTGGATTACAACTTTTCGACAGGCAACGGCCGGAAACCGCGTTTTGTTGATATCCGGCCATCGGTACGATACCTTTAGAAAAATAGAGGACGCGACAACCCATGGGGGTACCGCTGATCGAAGAACTGTTGACCGGCGACAGCAATGAAATCCAGGATATCGCCAATAACGAGGCAGTCTTGGTCGGATTCCTGACCTTGGCCAAAGGCGTCGATGATCTGCCGGATATGAGCACCCGCTTCTATGAGGAGCCGCGTAGCCTGTATCAGGTGACCTCGACCGGTCGTCCCATAGATGAACTGGTGGAGGTCCTGTCCTCCTTTTTTGGCAAACCAGTCAAAGTCCCCGACAAAGGTCTTCCCGTCTCCCTGCGCTTTGAACCCACGGTGAAATATCTGGGAGGCATCCGCAAGGACCAGGCCCTTTTCCTGAAAAAACTAAAAACCGGTGCTTTTTACGGCGCTCTGTGGCCCTGGCAGCAGGACGCAGGCAAGATCGAAGTCCTCTTGGGATTCTGTTCACCCAGCATAAGCGATGAGGATTACAAACAGCTGGGAACCTTGGTTCAAAAGTTTTTAAGCAAGAAAAAGATTGAAACCATTACCGACGTGGGCGGGCAGATCCACGGCATCAGCCTTCCTTCGTTTCTTCAGATGTCGGAAATGGAAGGTGCCACCTATACCCTAAAAGTGACCAGAGGTAACCGCACCGGTTATCTCTATATTGATGGCGGCAGCCTTATCGCGGCGCAGGTTGAGGAGTTGGCCGGCAATCAAGCCGCCTACCGGATCATCAGCTGGGACAACGCCGCCATTCAAATTGAAGCGGCTGATCCTGACCGGGTTAGAGAGATCCACGACCCGCTCATGAGCGTGATGATGGAAAGCCTGAAAATCAAAGACGAGACCGGTGATCAGCCGCCGCCGCCATCCGATCGCCTGGCCCCGACCCCACCGCCCAAACCGAAAAAAGCCCCGCCGGCGGATCAGCCGATAACGAAAAAAGAAGCCCAAACGGTAAAAAAGTCCCCTAAAAAGTCCCCGGCGCCGGTTCAAGAAAAGCCCTCCGAAACATTGGCATCCCCGAAACTCGAGCCGCCCCCTCTGGAATATATTGAATTATCGGAATTACAGAAATCGCCCAAACCGACGGTGAGCGTGCCCTTTGAAAAAAGTACCGATCATTCTGTGGGCAAGCAGGACCAGATGGGAAGGACCAACAAACTGCTCATCGTTTTTGGGGTAGTGATACTCTTTGCCATCGTCGTGACGATTGGTGGGGGGCTGCTCAAAAATAGACAGATCAATCGCCGGTATGACCAGTTGATTGAAGACCTTGCGGTCACCAAAGCACTTGATGCCCAGATCGTGATGCTGATGCAATACATCAAAGCGCACCCTGAGGATGCCCACCGGGCGGAACTGGAGGCCCGGCTGAAAGATGCCAATGCCGAAATTGAAAAGCTTGACTATGAAAAAACCATTCTGGATGTCAACGGCCTGGCGATTGACGAGGATTACGAGAAAAAAGCACTTTCCCTGTATACCGCCTTTCTAAAAAAATTTCCCCAAAGCCCCTATGCCACACAGATCAATGAAGCCATTGGGGGTATCCGGAATTTACTGGGATCCGCTTATTTCGAAGATCTTAAAAAGGTTGCCACCACCGATTTTCTGGAGCGTCACGCCGCCTATCGTGAATATTTAGAGCAGTTTCCGGAAGGTACGGAACGAGAGGCCGTGGAACGGATGATTACCGAGCTGGCTCAAGAATACCACGGGGTCATCGAGAAGCAGACCGCCACTTGCGATGCCCAGGAAAAGTGGGACGACTGCATTGCCCAATGCGACCAGTTTCTATCGGCTTTTACCAATGGGGTTTGGGTAGAAAAGGTCAGGGCCCAGCGCTCCATGCTTCAAGATAAAAAGGAGGTCAAGGACCTGATCGCGAAGTCGGCCCTGGTGGCCGATGACTACACCAAGGCCAGGAAAATCTATCTCGACTATCTCGAAAAACGGCCGGACACCACTCAAAAAGAGGCCATCGTTGATCGCATCAATGCATTGAATGCCGATCTTGCTAGGCAGAAGGCCTGGGAAAAAACGGCGGCCTACGCCTCCAACCCGGCCAACGACATTGTAGACCGGGTCCAGCGGTTGGACATGTATGTGGAGAACCATGCGTCGGGGCCATATGCCATGCTCGCCAGCAACATGAGAGCGAATCTGGACCCTGAACTTCTGGATGCCATTCGTGTCCAGCGCGCAGAAGCGGCGCGCCGGCAGGTGTTGGCCCGGCAGCAGGCTGAGCAGGCCCGACGGGCCAAAGCGGCTCAGCGGATTCAGCGGCTCCGGGATCAGGTGGCCAGGCAACTGCGGCCCCTGGTGAGCCGATTCGTCGACCACCGGAACGGTACGGTTACCGATAAAGTCACCGGGCTCACCTGGTGCCTGATAGATTCTCACTTGGATCTCGATACCTGCATCCCCTATGAAGCGGCCAAAGAATATGTTCAGGGATTGACCACCGGCGCCCATTCGGACTGGCGTCTTCCCACGGCCGGCGAACTGGCCACGCTCTATAAAAACAGTCCCTTTTTCCCCGATAGCGGAGCCGCTTGGTACTGGACGTCTGAAACCTTTGTCAGGGGATACCACCGGGTGGTGGATGTGGTTACATCACAGCCGGAAACCGTGTTCGAGAGGACTTCGAAAACCGAGGAAAGTTGCGGCGCTGTTCGTGCCGTGCGAAGATAAACGCGGCCAATTGTCGATCATTTCGAGTGGTCTGCAGCCGGAGCAACAGGGAAGGACGCGTGGACCGGTGCAGGCGGTCGGCAATTATTCATTGAAAAATTTTCCATTTGGGTTTATATCTGCTTCGTTTTTCAATGACCAAAGCACAAGCCAAGAACTGAAGAGGGGGAAGCGTATGCGTAGCCAATCGTATGTGGTGGCGTTTGTGGGGGTGGTGTTACTCATTGGTATAGTTGCCGGTGTTTCGTTAGGGGTCGCCGTTGCCGGAGATGAAGAGATGTGTGTTCCCCTGGGGATCATCACCCTGGAACCACCAGATTCGGTGGAGGACAAGCGAGCCGCCGTGGAATTCCAGCATGGTCGCCATCTGGTTCTTGCCTGCAACAACTGCCACCATACCTGGAAAGGTGCAGAGCCCATTGTCGGTTGCATGACTGCCGGTTGCCACGATCTCGATACCCTGCCCAGAAAAGAAGGGTCCAAGGCCATCGACAAGGATCAGGCGTTCCGATACTACAAAAATGCCTACCACGACCAATGCATCGGCTGCCACAAGACCATGAAGAAGAAAATCGAGCAGATGGCAAAGAGCATGGCGCCTATCGATGGAAAATTGCCCGCCACCGGTCCTGTCGGCTGCGTCGGATGTCATCCGAAGGAATGAGGCGACGATACCCTTCTGAGCCCGCCCGTTAATAAAAAATCCCCCCGTCCGAGGATGGGGGGATTTTTTTTCCTTCAACGTTGGGTCAAAACGATCGCAGGCGTTCCGAAAAATTGCACATGCATGAAACGATGCTTGAGACGGTCGCCTGTCGCCTAAAAAAGATGAACCACCATATAGTAGATCAGCGGCAGAAAAATGGCCGGGAGCATGTTGCCGACCTTTATGTGGGTCAGCCGGAGCATGTTGATACCGATGGCGGCAATCAGCAGCCCACCCACCCCGGACATCTGGGCGATCACATCAGCTGTCAGGTATGGCTTGAGCAGTGATGAACACAGGGTGATTGCACCCTGATAGAACAGCACCGGCACGGCGGAAAAGATTACCCCGCTACCAAAGGTGGACGCGAAGATTACCGATGTGATGCCGTCCAGCAGCGACTTGGCAAACAGGATCTCATGGTTACCCGTCAGCCCACTTTCCAGTGATCCCACGATGGCCATGGACCCCACGCAGAAAACCAGGCTGGATGTTACCAATCCCCTTGAAAAACCGCCATCAGCCGACCGGCTGAAATACTTTTCGGCCCAGGCACCCAGCGCTTCGATGTGGTCTTCTATCTGAATGGCTTCCCCCAACAGGCTTCCGACGACCATACAGACGATGACACCGAGAAGGTCTGCCGCATTCAATGCCGAACGGACGCCGATGAGAATGACGGACAGGCTGATGGCCTGCATGATGGTTGTTTTATAGTTATCTTTGATGCCTTTCTTGAGGAGCAGGCCAACCACGCCGCCTGCCGTTATTGCCGCTGCATTCACTAGGGTGCCGATCATGGCCTACTCGCTTGCTTTCGGGGGATTGAGAGGCCCATTCGCTCTTAAGTACACAAGCCGGCAACAGGTGCCGGCTTGTGTACTTAAGAGCGAATGGAATGGATGGGAACTATCCAGGATTTCGGATTCCCCGCTCGAACAGTTCAAAAGCTGTGGCCAGGGTGGATTTCAGGTAATCCTTGTCCGAGCTGATAATTTTCTTGCTGGCTTCCCACAGCACAACGCCTGAGAACAGGGACCAGAAAATGTCAGCCAGGGCCACGGGATGACGATCGACATAGATGCCTTTTTGCATCCCTTCTTCGAAAATCTTGGCGATGGCCCCGATGGATTTCTGGGACAGTTGCTTGATCTCCTCCAACAGCGATTCAGACAGGTGTTTCAGGGTCTCGCTGGATTGAAGGTGAAACATATTTATAATAGTCAGCGGGTCGAAATCATAGACGTCGTACATGGCTTCTATGAGCGCGCTTAGCTTTTGTTCGGGGGACAGGGCCGCATCCTTGTTGACATGGGTGACCCTGATGTGGAGGTATTGGAGAATTCGCAGCGACAGAGAGGCGTAAAGCTCTTCTTTGTTCTTAAAATAGAGATAAAGGGTGCCCGGACTCAACTCCGCCTCTTTGGCAATATCCTCCATGGTCGTCTTGTTGAACCCCTTTTCCGAAAACACCCGTTTTGCGGCAACGATAATCTGCTGCCGCCGCCGTTCCTTTTCTCTCTCTTTTCGTTCCTGAATACCCATAATCCAATGGCTTCCTGAATCTGATTTATTTAGAAAACGTCTCTATAGAGAATAATGCCAAGAGGGTCAAGGGAAAACTCCCGTATATTCTCGAGACCCTGTTGGCGCCGTCGTCTGCGATTGGGCTATCCCATGAATACGGACAGGGCGTTTTTTCGCGCGTTGACGTGCTGGATGGTGACCTGCACCAGATCCTCGGGTTTCAGGTCGATGCCGCTCGACTGGGGCAGGGGGCATTCGATCATGTAAGCCTTGAGCAGGATGGAATAGGCATTTCTCCGCCGCTGCAGGACGATGGCCTCTTCTTTGCCGCCAATTCGCCCTTCCAGGTGTTTGAGAAGCCAATAGCGGTTCCTGCGAAACTGAATCCGCCCCACATCGGCCATGGGCTGGGCCAACTGCCCGATAATTTCATCGATCTCCTTTTCGGTGTATGCCGTCTCAAGGCCCAGAACAGCCCGGATTTGGCGCTGGGTGACCAGATCGAAATACTTCCTGATGGGTGAGGTGGCGGTTACATAGGCATCGAGGCCCAGTCCGCAGTGATGGTCCGGCCCCGAGGTCAGCGCAAACCGGTTGAGTAGTTTTCGCTGCATCCAGTTCTGGAACAGGGAGCCGGTACCATTTTTGAGGATGCGGTCCTTGGGCTTTGGCTGCGATCTGAAAATGGCCGGCGTATTGTTCTCCACAAGAAAGCGGGCCGACAGCCAGTTGGACAGGATCATCATTTCGGCGATCAGCATTCGGCCTGGGCTCTCCCGGTTTACCCGGTTGACCATGGGAATGCCGGATTCATCCAGCCAGATGTTGATTTCCGGAAGGGTGATCTGGATGGCACCCTGGCTAAGGCGTTTTTCCCTGAATCGGGTGGCGATGTTGTAAAGCGTCCCGATGGCCTCACCCTCTTCTGCGCTGACGTTGGCTTCGAAATAGCTGAGCTGATGGACGACGCGAATGATGGAGGGGAATATGTCGTAGCTGATGATGTCGCCAGTCAGGCTGATCTTTACCATGGTGCTGATCGCTGGCCGGAGATGATCTTTTTTGAGGCTCAATCGGTTTTCTGCCAGCAGGGGTGGCGCCATGGAGATCCGGATGTCCGGCATATAAATGGAAGTTCCGCGCGAGCGCGCTTCCCGGTCCAGTAGGTCTCCTTTTTTGATATGCTGGGCCACATCGGAGATGTGGATTCCCACGAGAAAATGATCGTCCCGGGTTTCAATGCTCAGGGCATCATCAAAATCCAAGGTGGATTGACCATCGATGGTGATCGTGGTCAGGTGGGTGAGATCTACCCGGCCGCTGTCTTTAAATGCGCCCGCCGTTGCAGCTGGCACAGACTGGGCCTGTTCGAGAACCGGCTGCGAAAAATCAGTTGGGATTCTATAGCGCAAAAGATCGACATTTTCATCCGGCGTCCACACTCCTATAGCCACCAGGTGATTGAAGATGGCTTCAGACGAAGTCAGATCGGCCTTCTTCATGATCGTCTTGCCCTCCTCGTAATAGGGGCTTTCTTTATCGAACAGGTAAAATGATTTGAATTTTTCCACCAGTTTCCGGTGGCATGCCGGCGGATGGGTGGCCGATCCTGACCGGACGGACTGGATCCATGCCGCACCAGCGTCGATGAGTCGATTCCTGCGGGCAGCTTTTTGTTCTATTTCGATGATGGCCGCTACCTGTTCTTCTGTATGGGGTAGGAATCGGTCAGGCTTGAACTTGAAATAGCGCCGGCTTTTAAACAAGGCGCGGATAACTCCCGATTGGTGATCATCGTCCACAGCCGTTGGGAAGCACAGGCCGGTCATGGTTTCCAGATCGATCCACGTCTGTTCCTGATTGAGGACTTCCCAGAGCGCTTCGATCTCGATTTCATCGGCAATGGCACTTCGTTTGAGAGATAGCTCCCGCAGCGATTCCACCAGACGATTCCTGCCCGCCGACAGGTCCAGGCGCATGCGCCCCCGGTGAGACAGCCGCTGGGCGGCCACTTTGACCTCCCGGTTGTGTTCTGTCAACAGTCGGAGCCTCTGGTTGCCGCCTTCCATCACCACCGTGCAGATGATTTTTTGATCGTCGATATATTCTACAATTTCACCTGATTCCATGGCTAGTTGTATTAACAACCCCCTTGGTGAAAGTCAATGTGCGGACATGATGCGACGCTCGTCAATCGGTCGCCTGAACTATACGGCCTTCGTCCTGGTTCATAAAAAAAGGCAGGGCCAGCGGCCCTGCCTTTTTGGTTGACGGATCGACGGGATCTTTTATTTTACAGCTTCTTTAAGTGCTTTTGCCGGTACGAACTTGGGAACCATTCTGGCTTCAATCTTGATCTCGGCACCGGTCTGGGGATTGCGGCCGATGCGGGCTTCTCGCTTGGCGGTCTTGAAACTGCCAAAACCAGCGATCTGAATGGGTTCATTCTTTTTCAGGGCACCGGTGATAGCGGAAAAGACACCATCCACGACTTCCTGAGCCTGCTTTTTGGTTGAAACGATCTGGGCCACTTCGTTGATTAAATCACCTTTATTCATTGTTCATTCTCCTCCATATTAATGTAAACACATAAGCACCGTTAAGGTGGCCACATATATCTGCAAATGCCCTCTCCGTCAAGTGCTATAACGGTTATCGGGCGCATTCCCGAAAACCACCAACCGCCGGTTGGTCTTCGTACAGCCGAAGTGGTTTAGGCTGCCGTGACATCGGGATGTCGGTAAGGGGGGCAAGCCATATAACACGATTTCCATGGACAATGGGTATTTTATGCCACAATGAATGTCGCCGATGAATCGCTCGCGTTGATGCACTGTCTACTTAACTATTTCATATCAATAGCTAATTGTTCAATTTTAGATCAATGATTCAAGATGGCACCATCATTGCTGATAAGATTTGTGTGAGGCGGCATACTGAAAATGATTGGTGTGCCAGTGGAAATTGGGCTGTCGATGGTTGCGGATCTGAAACTATAATTGCCTGCGTTGAGCTTCCCGCCGCTTCACCACCCCCGGTGTGACGCACCCGGCGTTCATTACTGGAATCCTTTTCCGACAAACGGATGGTGCCGCCCCCGGCGGTGGAAAGGAAGGCTAACCGATGGCCTTGAACTTCAAGATTTTCCAGCATAAAAACAGGAATAGTGTCCACCTCACCCTCGACGGGGATTTCGACGGCACATCCGCCCATGAGTTGGTCAATACCCTGAGATCCTATGGACCGGATGTGGAGCAGGTCTTTATCAATACCAACGGATTGAAATCGGTTCATCCATTTGGTCAGGTCGTCCTTCATCGCAATCTTTC
>JAQYWF010000288.1 GCA_030145105.1 Desulfosarcina sp. | reverse complement strand
TTCAGAGTTCAGAGTTCAGAGTTCAGAGTTCAGAGTTCAGAGTTCAGAGTTCAGAGTTCAGAGTTCAGAGTTCAGAAGGGAAAAAAACATCGTGGAGGAGCTGTCAAGCATGAACAGCGAGGATGACCATGGGCATTGAGCGTCTGGAAAATATCTTTCACCCTAAATCCATCGCCGTTGTCGGCGCTTCCGAACGGCCGGGCGCGGTCGGCCGGGCAGTGATGCGTAATCTGATCGACGCAGGATTCCAAGGCCGACTCTATCCGGTCAATCCGAAACACCGGTCAATTATGGGCCAAACGGCATACCCATCCTTGAACCACGTGGAAGGTCCAATGGACCTGGTTGTGGTGACCACCCCCATAGAAACGGTTCCGGAAATCATCGACCAGTGCCGGCACATCGAGGCGGCCGGCGCGGTGGTGATCTCGGCAGGTGGCAAGGAGACCGGTGAGAACGGCCAGCAAGTCGAAGAACAGATCCACCAGGCTGCAGCAGACAGCAGCCTCAGGATTATCGGCCCCAACTGCCTGGGGATCATATGCACCGCCTCGCGACTCAATGCCAGCTTTGCCGCCCGCATGCCCCTTGTGGGCAAGCTGGCCTTCATCTCCCAGAGCGGCGCCATTGGCGCATCCATTCTGGACTATTCGGTCAAGGAGCATATCGGATTCAGCCATTTCATCAGTTTAGAATCCATGCTGGATGTAAACTTCGGTGACATCATCGACTTTCTGGGCACCGATCCCAGTGTGAGCAGCATCGTCATGTACATGGAGAGCCTGAGCCATCACCGCGGCTTCATGAGTGCGGCCCGGGCGGTGAGCCGGGTCAAGCCCATCATCGTCCTGAAGGCTGGAAGAACCCGGGCCGGAGCGGCGGCGGCGGCCTCCCACACCGGTGCCATGGCCGGGGAGGACGCGGTCTACGATGCCGCATTCCAGCACGCCGGCATCGTCCGGGTCAAAACCTTCGAAGAGCTGTTCGACGCAGCTGAAATCCTCTCCCGCAAGGGCCGTTACCGGGGCCCCGGACTGGCCATTCTCACCAACGCCGGCGGCCCCGGCGTCATGGCAGCCGACGCGCTGGCCGATTACGATGCGGAGCCGGTGTCCTTGTCGACGGACACCATGAACCAGCTCAACGCCCTTCTGCCCGAATACTGGAGCCGGGGCAATCCCGTCGACATCCTGGGCGATGCCCCGGTGCAGCGGTACACAGACGCCACACGGGTACTGATGCAGGCCCCGGAAGTACAGGGTCTGCTGGTCATGCTGGCGCCCCAGGCCATGATTGACGCCACCGAGGTCGCCCGCGTCCTCGCCGAACAGCTCAAAAACACAACCATACCCGTGCTCACCTCCTGGCTGGGCGGGATCGATGTGGAAAAAGGGCGGGAACTATTTAACCAGGCAGGCATCGCCACCTTCGGCACACCCGAACGCGCCGTGCGCGCCTTCATGAACCTGCAAAAGCATGCCCGCGGCATCGAGTTGCTCCAGCAAATCCCACCGCGCCTCTCCAGGCGGATCCTGGTTGACCGCAGCCGCGCCAGATCTGCGATCGACGCCGGTCTGGCCACCGCCAGCGGTATGCTGATGGAAACCGAGGCCAAGGCGCTATTGGACGCATACGGGATCCCGCTAAATTCGACCGGTGTAGCGACCACGGAAACCGAAGCGCTCGGCCTGGCCCAGGGATTCGGATACCCGGTGGTCATGAAAATCCACTCCCGCGACATCACCCACAAGAGTGATGCCGGCGGCGTTCTGCTGGACCTGAGAACTCCGGAATCGATCTGCAGCGGTTTCCATACACTCATCGACAATGCCCGCAAAGCCTTTCCTGCGGCGCATATCGAAGGGGTCACCGTACAACCCATGGTCGTCCCGGACTGCGAACTGATCCTGGGTGCCAAACATGACAGCGGCTTCGGCCCGGTGATCATTTTCGGCATGGGGGGTATTCTGGCGGAACTGCATCAGGATCGCGCCATCGCCCTCCCGCCCCTGAACCACCTGCTGGCCGACCGGCTCATGGAAAACACCCGCATCGATAGGCTGCTGAAGGGTTACCGCAACCGCCCGCCGGCCAACCGGTTGTTGCTGGAGGAGATCTTGATCCGGCTTTCTCAACTGGTGACCGATTTTCCTGAAATAGCGGAACTGGACATCAACCCCCTGGCCGTGGTCGACGACCGGGCCATTGTCTTGGATGCGCGGGTGGTCCTCAAACCCGCCCCTTGCTCGGCCCCGTTCCACTTGGTGGTCAGTCCCTACCCGTCCCAGTATGAATCCAGCGTGAACATTGAAGGGGTGGGCGACCTGTCGATCCGCCCCATACGCCCCGAAGATGCCCATTTGCTTCTGAGGTTGTTTGAGACCCTTTCACCACAAAGTATCTACTTTCGCTTCTTCTCTCCCATGAAACAGCTTTCTCAGAGTATGCTGGTCCGGTTCACGCAGATCGACTACGATCGGGAGATTGCCATGGTCGCCATTTTGGAATCGGCGGCCGAAGAGAAAATGCTCGGGGCGGCCCGTGTGATTCTTCAGCACAATCTTAAAGATGCGGAATTTGCCGTCCTGGTGGGTGACCCCTGGCAGGGCAAGGGCATCGGTGCGCAGCTATTATCCACGTGTCTCGATATCGCCAGGGAACGCCGCTTCAGGAGCATCTGGGGGACGGTGCTGGCCGATAACAAAGGCATGCTGGCATTGGGCCGCAAGCTCGGTTTTACCATCAGGCGCGGCGATCAGCCCGGCGAGTTCGAACTGACCTTGGACATGTCCCGGTTGCCCCCTGGGACGGCGGTTTCTCCCTGAATCGAGGGCAGCGGCCATCCGGTATCTTCTCAACTGGTTGGATAACCATCAGAAACGACAACATCAATGGAAAATGCCAATGTAATTCTCATCGCCGATCGCAATCCCCACATCAGGGGTTTCCTGAGACGAGAGCTGTCGGCTTGCGGATACCATGTCCGGCTGGTCAAAACCGGGAAAGAACTGTTAAAAGAGATATACAGCCGAACGCCGGTTGACCTGCTTGTTCTTGACCCCGATTTTCCGGGTGTCGAGGCGAGGGTCATGGCCAGAAAGATAGAAGATCGGATTCCTCAACTGCCGGTGGTGCTCTACTGTATTCGAGAAACCGACAATCTCTCAGATTGTTTCACCGGGAACGTGTTCCATCTCGAGAAAAATGGCCAAAGCATCGAAGTTCTCAAAGAGATCATCCAACAGATTCTTGCCGGTGCTGCCATTTGTACAGCACCATCAACGGATCGCTAAAACGCTTCCGACATCGATGACCAGCCTATAAAAGTGCTATACCGAGACAAAAAACTGATCTCAACAATAAAATTTTGGTTCAGATCAAGGCGAATCCGAGTTTCAACCTGCAAGCATACTGGAGTATGTCGAGGACTTGAAACTCGGACCCAACACAAAAATTGGGCCAATAGACACTTTTTAGATGCCTTAAAATAATTTTACGATCCCTTATACCGCTTATGAACCGACTTTTTCCTGATTGATACCATCGGAAGAGTAGTTCAAAGACCGAGACCCTCTTCTCGACAGATCGAGCAAATGCCCCCCGGCAATACTGCGTATTCTTTTTCCAAAATTTTTTATCAACCCATTTACAACCTGTAAAACAACCTGACAGGAGTTTTTCTTCGAATGGATTTCAACAATGTTTAAGAAGCGTATATTTTTATTAATTACATTTAGTTAAAACATTTTCGAATTCTTTGGATGGTGGCATCTCGATTGCTCAGGCTATGTGAGACCGGTGCCAATCGGATTCTAATCGATAGAACAAAACTACCACGAAGTGGTTTTTAACAATGATCGATCAAGGAGGAACAATGTCACATCAAACCGTGGTGGACCATAACTACGACCCGTTGCTGGCGCATGAGATCCATAATCAGAAATGGACGTGGAAAAGCAGGCCCGGATACAAGCCCATGTTCTTTGTCATCGCCGCCCTGGCGTTCACCTTTGCCGTTATGATGCCACCGACGCAGGGCATGCTGGACATGGTAAAAACGGAAAACCCTGCTGGGTATAAACTGTCGCAGGGGGTCAAAACGATTACCGATGCCGTGAACAAAAAATTGCGACCCGAGGCGTTCAATGCCGACAAATCCTCAAATGCAGAGGCCTCCGAGGAAGGTGGTCACAACAAAATCAAGCCCCTGCTCACCACCTACCAGGTCGCACAGATGGCCAAGCTCACCGTCTGCATTCTATTCCTGGCTGCCTTCCTATGGGGCACCGAGGCACTGCCGCTGGGGGCCACGGACATCCTGGTGGGCGTAATGTTATACCTCTTTGCCATTCTGCCCATCAATGACATTTCCAAAGCCTACATGACTGACGCGGTGTTCTTCATTTTCGGCATATTGGCCGTGGCCGTGGGGGTGGCCAAGACGGGCCTGGACAAACGCATCGGCCTGATTCTGCTCAGCCGCATCAAAAGCGCCAAGGCCTTTGCCTTCGTTTTTCTGCCTATGCTGGCTCTGTCGGCCGGCTTTTTGTCCGAACACGCCCTGGTGGCATTGCTCATCCCTGTGCTCATGGGCGTTTATAAGGTCACCTGCAAGATGTACGGCATCAAAAAGGACCGGGCCCTGGCCATATTCCTCATCCTAGGGGTCTGCTTTGCCGCCAACCAAGGCGGTCCCGGATCTCCCGCGGCCGGCGGGCGCAATGCAATCATGGTGGGCTACCTGGCCGACTACGGCACCCCCATTACCTTTCTGGAGTGGATGAAAACCGGCATTCCCTTTGTGCCGGTCATGTCCTGGGTGATCGGTCTTTACATGTACCTGCGTCTGAAACCCAAATTTTTGGTCAAAAATGTGAACCCGGGTAAGGTAGTCAGGGATGAAGTGAAAAACATGCCCAAATTCAGAGGGCGGGAGGTGGCCATGGCGGTCATCCTGGTCCTCTTGGTGGCCGCCTGGGTGCTCATCGGTGAGCATGCCGGGCTGGGAGGTCCTACCCTGTATGCCGTGATGGCCATGTTCCTGTTTAAGATAATCAACTGGGAAGATGTGCAAAGCGGTGTGGCATTTGACGTGGTTGGGCTTTACGCCGCTGCCTGCGCCATGGGCGTGGCCCTCAAATTCACCGGTGGCGCCCTGTGGCTGGCCAGCACCTTCGTGAGCGTCCTGCCGGATTTTCTCACCAATGGTGATGGCCTGATCATTGGCGTAAGCCTGCTCACCGGCACCATGACCAACTTTATGAGCGACGGCGCCACCGTTGCCGCATTAGGGCCCATCGTCCTGCCTATGGCCACTCTGGCCAACGTG
This sequence comes from Desulfosarcina sp., assembly GCA_030145105.1. GTDB lineage: Bacteria > Desulfobacterota > Desulfobacteria > Desulfobacterales > Desulfosarcinaceae > Desulfosarcina. The sequence goes on along the minus strand of JAQYWF010000288.1, from coordinate 1,384 downwards.
AGCGTGTGGAAGGTGGGGCTGATCACATCCTTTTCCTCCTCCTTTGCCAACTTCCTGGTGGTGGGCACACCCAACAATGCCATCTGCTTCGGCATAGCCAAGGATCCGGAGACCGGTGAACGGCTTCTCGACGTCATGGACTTTGTCAAATACGGGCTGCCGGTAACGATCCTTGCATGGCTGGTGCTGTGGTTCTGGGCCGTGTTGGGCTACTGGAAGCTCATCTCCTGGTAATAGTATTGCCGATGATGGATAGGGACGACCCGGATGAAGGCGGAATGGATGAGAAAGAATCTTTTTCGTGTGCCCTTGCCCCTCCCTTCAACGGCACGCAGAAAAAGGTTGTTCGTTGCCATTCGCAATTGAACCAATAATAGTAGATAGACAACAGCGGCGGTCAACATGAAACGGACCCTCTACAAGAACCTAAAGCTTAAGCTGATCAGCATCACCGTGGCGGTGTCCATCGGCCCGCTGATTCTGCTGGGGGGCGCCATCTACTATCAGTTCGGCAAGCTTTACAAAGAGCGCATCGAAGATCAGATCCGTCACCTGGCCCGTTCCCAGAGCAATGCGGTGGATGTCTTTTTAAGGGAACGCACCACCATTCTGGCCATGATTGTGGAGACCCATTCGTTCGAATCCTTGAAAGACCAGGACAACCTGTCCCGGCTCTTCAGGCTGATCAACAGGAGAGCGGAAGGGTTGGGGCTGGTGGATCTGGGCGTCATCGATGACCAAGGGCGCCAACTGGCCTATGCCGGGCCATACAGCCTCAAAGGGCTCAACTACTATCAGCAACCGTGGTTCGATGAGGTCATGCGCCGGGGCAAATATATCAGCGATATCTATATGGGCTTTCGCCAGGTGCCCCACTTCATCATCGCCGTGAAGGGTGAAGCCGGCAACAGCAGCTGGATCCTGCGGGCCACCATCGACTCGGACATCTTCAACCGGCTGGTGAGAAGCGCCCAGGTGGGAACTTCCGGAGACGCCTATATCGTCAACCGTAAAGGGGTGTTTCAAACCAGCCCCCGCTTCGAAGGACTCATCCTCGGCCGATCCAATATGGACACGCAGCGTTTCGGGGAAGGCACCACCGTCGTCGAAAAGAAAGTGCCCGGTAGCGATACCCGCTATATCGGTGGCTCCTGGCTTAAGAATAACGAGTGGATGCTGGTGATCAGCCAGATTGCCGGCCAGGAGCGTGGATGGCTGGTCAAGGCACGCAATACGGAAATCCTGATCATTGCCACGGGCTGCCTGGTCATCTGCTTTGCCATCGTGCTGATTTCCCACATTCTGGTTCGCCACCTGGAACAAACCGACCGGGAGATGACCGAACTCAACGCCCAATTGATTCAACAGGACAAGCTGGCGGCAC
>JAQYWF010000444.1 GCA_030145105.1 Desulfosarcina sp. | reverse complement strand
GCCAGAGCACGCGTTTTCACATCGCGCTGGATCCGTTGACGCTGACCATGAAGCCGGCGTCACCCGAGCCCTTTCCACCGTGGACAGAGCTTTCTTACCAGCAGTGTAAATGTTGCCGCCTGTCTCCCAACACTAACCTGTACTGCCCCATTGCCGTGAACATCACGGAACTGGTGGATCGGTTCAAGGATATCCTGTCCCACAAAAACTGCATGGTCGTCTGTGAAACCGCCGACCGCACCTATTCAAAAAGAACCTCGGCCATGGAAGGATTGACCTCGGTGTTCGGCATTGTCATGGCCACCAGCAACTGTCCGGTGATGAATTTCCTCAAACCCATGGCCCGCTTTCATCTGCCCTTTTCATCCGTGGAAGAGACCACCGCCCGCAGCACGTCGCTGTTCCTGCTCGGTCAGTATTTCGAATTCAAAAAGGGCCGCGTGAACCGTTTTGACTTCGATAAACTCGAAAAAAGCTACGCCCGGGTGCAACTGGTCAACGAGGGCCTTTTGGCGCGCATCCACAGCGTGGGCAAGCGGGATGCGGATAAAAATGCCATTATCACCCTGCATTCCATATCCCAGTTTCTCTCCATGGAGATGGATTTCAGTCTGACAACCATCGCCCACCTGTTTGAAAGGGGTCAAGATGCCTGATGCCGGCACCCATGGCAGCCACTTCCACCGGCTCCTGAACAGAGGCGTCATGGCGAGCCTGTTTCTGATTTTATTGACCCTGATAACCACCGGATGCGCCACCACTGCTGCCCCTGACCCTGAACCAGTGGCTTTGACACCTGACGGAACCCGGCCGGCGCAGGTCCTGCGGGCCGAGATCCAGTCCTGGTTGGGGACCCCCCACCGGATGGGCGGCCTGAGCCGCCGGGGCATCGATTGCTCGGGGCTGGTGGTCGTCTTGTATGACGACTTGTTTGACATGCGCCTGCCCAGAACGACAAAGGCCCTCATGCGCAAAGGCCGTCGCGTGGAAAAGCGCAATCTGACCGCCGGAGACCTCGTTTTTTTCAAACCAGACACCAAATTCCACCACGTGGGCATCTACATAGGCCAAGGCGAGTTTGTCCACGCCTCCACCAGTCACGGGGTGATGCTTTCCCATATGGACGATGACTTCTGGCGCCGATGCTACCTGACCAGTCGGCGACTGCTATCGATCGATTAGCCAATAGCCCTTGCAATTCGTGGCTGATATTCGTATATTAACGCGGGCCTTGATCTCGGGCCCGATTTTTTTAGGGCCACGGTCAAAGGCGTCCGCATATGGGCCAACCTGCCGTAAAGAGAAATGAAAGGATTTTTAGGTTAGCCGAATTTTGATAGGAAAACTGATTAAAGCCATAAAGGGCCGGCTATTCGACAGCGATCGCCCCAATACTGCCGAACCGTCTGAAAAGAATAGCTCACCGTCACCCGCAGCACAATCGGAACTCAGTCCCGGAACTAAGAAAAAGCGTTCTCCCCGCCCAAAACCGGAAGGCACGGAATCAACGCGCAAGCCCTATATCGAATCGTCTTCACGGGGAAAGCCGAACCATCCGGCTGTCGCCTGGCACCCGGGTCTGTTTCAGGTTCCCGTGGAAGCAGGCAAGACACGGTTCCAAGACCTGGGCCTTCCCGATCCGATCATGCACGCCATTGCCGATACCGGGTTTCAATACTGCACCCCCATCCAGGCGGAGATCATGCCGTCTGCCTTAAAGGGACGGGATGCCTTTGGCCGCGCCCAGACCGGCACCGGCAAGACCGCCGCTTTTCTCATCACCGTGCTTACACGGATGCTGGCCAATCCCATCAGGGGGAAACGACCCGCCGGCACACCCCGGGTGCTCATCATTGCGCCGACCCGTGAACTGGTGCTGCAGATCGCCGACGAGGCCCATCTCCTTTCTACCTATTGTTCCTTTTCCATTGTCAGTGTATTCGGGGGCATGGACTACGAGAAGCAGCGGCGGCAACTGCACGGCAAGCCCGTGGACATCATTGTCGCCACCCCGGGCCGCCTGCTGGATTTCAAGCGTCGCAAGGATCTGGACCTGAGCCGGGTGGAGATGCTGATCCTCGACGAAGCGGACCGTATGCTCGACATGGGATTTATTCCCGATGTGCGCCAGATTGTCTACAGCACACCGCATAAGAACAAGCGCCAAACCCTGTTTTTCAGCGCCACGCTCACACCGGATGTCACCCGCTTGAGCGCCAGCTGGACCCGGGACCCGTTGTCCGTCGAGATCGAACCGGAACAGGTGGCTGTGGACACGGTCGAGCAGGTGGTCTACATCATCACCACCGACGAAAAATTCTCTTTGACCTATAACATCATCACCCGTCAGAATCTGGACCGCGTGCTGGTCTTCTGCAACCGTCGCGATGAAACCCGGCGGCTGGCCGAAATGCTGGACCGCTACCGGATCAACTGTGCCGTGCTGTCCGGCGAGGTCCCGCAGAATAAGCGGATCCGCACGCTGGAACAGTTCAAGTCCGGCAAGATCCGCGTGCTGGTGGCCACGGATGTGGCCGGCCGGGGCATTCACATCGAGGGCATGGATTACGTGATCAACTTCACGCTGCCCCACGATGCCGAAGACTACGTTCACCGCATTGGCCGCACCGGCCGAGCCGGGGCAGCCGGAACCTCCATCAGCTTTGCCTGTGAGGAGGACTCTTTCTACCTGCCGGCTATCGAAGCGTTCATCGGCCATTCACTGCCCTGCATCCAACCCGAAGAGGGATGGCTGGAATTGCCGCCGGCACCGCGTCGGCGGCGTGCCCAACCGGCTCCCGGTCCCGGCGGCGCGGGGCAGAAAAGACGGCGGCCGCGACCGCGTCAGGGCGACGGGGCGAAACGGCACTATCGCAATCGCGGCGGCCGCCCAAACCGCGCTTCATCCGGTAAACCAAGAAGGACATCTTCTGCATGACCCCGCACGAATACATGATCAATCTAATGGCCGATCGCATTGGTTTTCCTGACAGGCCCCACGGGTGACCCGTCCATGTCAGACGATCAGACCCACACCCCCTATTTTGCCCAGATTGCCGATGGCCTGGAAGCGACCGGAGCTGCCGAACTGGCTGAACTGGGTGCTCAGGTTTGTATCCACTACTTCAGCAGCGCCGAATCCGCGAACACCCTGGCCGAACAGATACGCTCAAAGGGCGGCAGTGCCTTCACCGTGGGCGCGGCTTTGACGAGCGAAGATGTTGGTGTCGATTCGGAAGCTTACCGGGAGGCAGAGGTCGCTTTCGCTACTAGGCGAGGCCGACCTTCGCCTCGGCGACGGTTTTCTCGTGCTGCGCGAGGTC
>JAQYWF010000248.1 GCA_030145105.1 Desulfosarcina sp. | reverse complement strand
TACGCAGAAAAAAAGGACCATTGACGTGGAAAATATCCGGATCAGAGAACTTGCGGCAGCGGATGCGGACGATATCGCCGACATCTACGCATCCATTGTCCGAAAATCCGTAGATATGGACTTTAAAGACCTGATCGAAAAGCATGCCCGGAGCGAAAATGACATCTGCTTCGTGGCCGAATTGGACGGCCGGGTCATCGGTTTTATGATCAGCTACATCCTCACCTTCGGCTTCGGCATTGAAAAAAGCGCCTGGATCGCCACCCTTGGCGTGGGTCCCGAATACATGGGCCAGGGCCTGGGCGACCGCCTGGCACGTGAGATCTTCAAGCTTTACAAGCGCATGGGAATCAGCCGCGTGTATACCTCGGTGCCCTGGGACTCTTCCGATCTGCTCTCTTTTTTTAAAACCCTGGGGTTCGACCGCAGTAAGTTCATCAATCTGAAAAAAGACCTTTGACGATTTCATCAACTTTAGCAGCAAGATATATTTCTTCGCTCACCCGCGTAGCGTGTATACCCCCCATCTCCCTGCCTATTCCGTTGCAGCGGGGTCGGATGACGCCGCCGGAAACGCGAGGGCTTCAGTCAAAACGAAGGCTGCCTGGAGATAGGATGTCGGGCAGAGCGGGAAACATTCCTTGCAGTCATTGCAAGCCCTGGCGGCGATCTCCGGGATAAAACTGATCTCTTTCCTGATTCCTCTGTCAACAAACCCAATGGCATCGGCCTTCTTTACCTCGGCGCAGTATCTGACGCATAAGCCGCAATGGATGCAAAACGATGCATCTTTTTCATAACGGTCTTTGTCTGCATTATAGTCTTTTGCATAATTCTTTAATTCCGGGGAGTCCGGCGCATGGGCCAGCAACAGCTCCAGGATGGTCTTGCGAATCCGATCGACCTTCTCTGACCGGGTTCTTACGACCAGTTTTTCTTCTACCGGGTAAACGCAGGAGACGACGAGCTTGGTCCACCCGCGTAATTCTACCTCTACGATGCAAAGCCGGCAACCCCCAAAAGGCTCCAGTTTTTCGTGGTGACAGAGCGTGGGGATCGATATCCCGGCGCTTTGGGCTGCTTCCAACACCGTCATCCCGTCACTAGCTTCAACGTCGGATCCATCGATCTGCAAAAGGATTTTACTCATTTTTTGTGTTCTTTCTGATTATGTTTCTTTCTTCTTCAGGGACAGCAGGCGGGACCGGTTCGCCGGAAATCTTTGTTACCGCCCCAAAACGAGAGGGGCAGACTTCGAAGCAAGTTCCGCAATTTGTGCATTTCTCCTGATCAATGACATGGATCTTCTTCTTGCCGCCATCAATCGCTTCTGCAGGGCACTTGCGAAGACAAATCATACAAGCCTGGCACTTTTTTGGATCGATGTGGTAGGCGATCAGTTCCTTGCAGGCCATCGCCGGGCATCGCTTCTCTTTGATGTGTGCCTCATATTCATCCCTGAAGTAGTGCAGTGTGCTTAGAAACGGATTCGGGGCGCTCTTGCCCAACGCGCAAAGCGAGGCTTCGATGGCGGTCTCGGACAGTTCCTCCAAGATCTCGATGTCACCCTCTTTTCCCTTTCCGTTGGTGATGTTGGTCAGAATCCTGTTCATCTGCCGCAGGCCCTCACGGCATGGGACACATTTACCGCAGGATTCGTCCGTAAGGAATTCAGTGAAGTACCTGGCCACATCCACCATACAGGTATCTTCATCCAAAACGATCATCCCGCCTGATCCCATCATTGAGCCGGCCTTGGTCAATTCGTCAAACCCGACTTCCAAGTCCAATTGCGCTTCGGGGATACATCCACCGGACGGTCCGCCGGTCTGCACGGCTTTGAAACGCTTGCCATTTGGGATGCCGCCCCCGATGTTGTAAATAATATCTCTCAGGGTAATGCCCATGGGGACTTCCACAAGCCCGGTATTGGTGATCTTGCCTACCAATGAAAAAATCTTCGTCCCCTTGCTGCCCTCGGTCCCGATTTGCGTAAACCAATCGGCGCCGTTATTGATAATCAGCGGCACATTCGCCCATGTTTCAACGTTATTCAAAACGGACGGTCTTTCCCACAGGCCTTTGATATTCGAGCGGGTGTACTTGGGCCTGGGTTCACCCACCCGGCCCTCCAATGCGGTCATCAAGGCCGTTGATTCACCACAGACAAACGCACCCGCCCCCTGGTGGACAAGGACCTTGAAAGAAAAAGGTGAACCCAGAATATTTTCTCCGAGAAAACCATATGCTTCAGCCTGCTCGATCGCAAGATGGATATTTTTTACTGCCAGGGGGTATTCCTGTCGGACATAAATATAGCCCTCCTGTGCGCCGATGGCATAGCCGCCCAGGATCAGTCCTTCAAGGATGGAGTGCGGATTGCCTTCAAGCAGGGCCCTGTCCATAAATGCGCCGGGATCACCCTCATCTGCATTGACGATCACATACTTGATGGGCTCCGATGCATTTCGGGAACCTTCCCATTTTTTGCCTGCAGGGAACCCGGCACCCCCCCGCCCGCGGGTGTTGGATTTTTTGACTTCCTACAGAAACCCCACATCCGTCAACTGGAAAAGCGCTTTGCTCAGTGCTGAATACCCGCCAATGGACAGATAGTCATCTATACTCTTGGAATCGATTTTGATGTTACTGCACAGCAGTCTGCGTTTTTGGTTCTTGTAGAAGGGGATATCGGATTCCCGGACAGCGCGTTCACCGGTTACGGGGTCCTGATAGAGCAGGCGTTCGACCGTTTTATTCGCCTTGATCGTCTGTGAGACAATCTCGGGAACATCTTCCGCCGTCACCTGAAGGTAGCATATCTCCTCAGGATATATCACGACCACCGGTCCTCTCTCACAGAATCCAGGACACCCGGTTCCCTTGGTATCCACTTTGGCGGTCAAACCTTCTTTTTCAATCTCGGCTTTAAAAGCGGCAATCACAGCATCTGCACCGGAGGCAACGCAACCCGCGCCGGCACATACGGAGATGCAAGGGGCGCTTGGGTCCCTTTTGGACAATAGTTCCTGTCTGAATGTCTCTAATTCTTCAGGCGAATTTAACTGCGCCATAATTTTCCCCTACTCGTAAATTTTTAGCACGTCTGCGGTCTGACCCGGCGTCATCTTTCCATGAACTTTTCCATCAACTTCCAATACCGGTCCCAAGGCACAGCAACCCAGGCAGTTAACCGTTTCCAGGCTGAACTTGAAATCGAGGTCCGTTTCACCCGCTTTTATTCCGGTCACATCCTGCACGCTGTCAAGCACGCGGGGAGCACCGCGGACATGACAGGCCGTCCCCAAACAGATGTGAACCTTGTGGCGCCCCTTGGGAACAACACTGAAAGCCTTATAAAAGGTTGCGATGTGCTGTACCCGGGTTGAAGGGACATTTAATCGTTCGCTTACCCTTTTTAAGGCTTCCCTGGGAAGCCAGTTATTCTCACTTTGAATATCAAGCAATATCTGAATGAGTGAACTGGCTTCACCGTGATGGTTGTCAATGATCTGATCAATTTTGTCAATTTCCATATACTGTTTCCCTATTTTCTCCCTTACCGATACTTAATCATACCCGTTTCTTTCAGGCCAGTGCGTAACAATTGCTGGTCGTATCGTACTTGACCAACCCGTGCCGAGAAGAGCTGTTCATGTGCTTGGATACATCTGAAGGGTTAAGGCCCAGGCGTTCAGAGATGTCAATCGTCGAAAGGGGGGTTTTCTTCAGGAGCAGCATGATTTGGCTTACAGCCAGTTTTTCTGTGAATATCTCATTAAATAACCGGTCTACCTCGCTGCTTTCGAAAAATTCGGTATACGCTTTTTTTGATTTTTCAGGCGCTCTCAGCCGCTCCCGTTCCACCAGTCGAAGGTAGGGGACCAGTTTCATGGCTGCTTCGAGTTTAAACTTTACATTATTTACGTCTATGCCTTCACCTTCACCGAGTCGCCCCAACGACTTAACATGGTTTGTAAAATCATCAGTCGCATCTGCAAGCAGGTTGCCATCCGCACCGGACATGAATTCGATCCTCAGCCGCTCAGGATTCAGGCCGATGTGACCCATTATTTTTTTGCACAGGTAGACGTTGGCCCAGGCATCATAATTGCCGTGGGTAATGTAGTTGCACTCATCCAAGCGGCAACCACCGACAAACACCCCATCTTGTCCATTAAAAAATGCCCTGAGTATGAATTCCAGGTCCACTCTGCCGGAACACATGACGCGAATAAGCCTGATGTCACTTGTATATTGTAGTCTGGAAACTCCAGCCAGGTCAGCGGCGCCGTATGCTCACCAGTGGCAGACAAAGCCCAATAGTTTTGGTTTAAATTCAATACCTGTACTCATTCGCACTTACCCCTTTTATTGTATGGACTCCATGGAAAACCGCTACCGATCTTCAACCGCTGCATCCATTTGCTGCAAAATCTCCTGCTGTGTAACCGCCGCATCGATCTGGCTGCAGAGCGCGGCATTGGTGAAGTGCTTCAGCACAATCGCATCGGTCGGGCATTTTGTGGTACAGACACCGTCTCCCTTGCAGAGAATGGGATTCACCCAGGCTTTCCTGCCTTTCGGCGTATCGACAAATTCTATCGCGTCGTACGTACACGCGGTAATGCATGCACCGCAGGTTACACAATCGTATGCGCTTACCTCGGCAACGGAACCCGAGGCCACGACGGTATCTTTTGATAGAAGCGTCATGACCCGGCCGGCTGCGCCATACGCCTGGTTGATCGTTTCCTGGATATGCTTGGGATAGTGAGCCGTCCCGCAAAGAAAAACACCATCGGTGGCAAACTCGACCGGTTTTAGCTTGACATGGGCCTCTTTGAAAAAGTCGTCCGGGCTCAAGGTCACCTTGAACAGTCCGGCCACTTCACGGGTTGATGCGGAAGGAATGACAGCGGCAGCCAAAGAGAGAATATCGGCGTCCAATTCAAGCCGTTGGCCCAGGATGGGATCGGCGATGGTCACCCGAACGATTTCCTTGCCCCCTTCTTTGGCGGCTTCGACCAGGGGTTTGTCATCCGGTTCATAGCGGATAAATCTTACCCCTTTGTCTGATGCGTCGCGGTAATAATCCTCTCGGAGCCCATATGTTCTCATATCCCGAAAGAGAATATAAATATCCATCTCCAGGTTTATCTCTTTGAGTTTCAATGCATTCTTTACAGCGTGGCTGCAACACACCCGACTGCAGTAGTTTCGGTCTTCGTTTCTGCAGCCCACGCATTGGATCATCACCAGGCTCTCGGCTTTGATCACCCTTTCTTCTTTTTGGGCGATCAGCTCTCCCAGTTCAAGATGGGTAAAGACCTTATCGTTTTCACCGTAAAGGTATTCGGTGGGTTGATACACATCCGCGCCGATGGCGAGGACGGATGCACCATGTTTTATCTCTTTGACCCGGCCTTCGGTTTCCACCGTGGTCATAAAATTTCCAAGATATCCGGAAACGTCGGTGATGGTGGCCTCATGGGATACGTGGATCAAGGGGTTATGATACACCGCGCGGATCAGGTCATCCAGGTAGGCCTGAACATCCATGCCTTCTATGGTGGTGTGAATTCTGCGCGCCATTCCGCCCAGCTCTTTTTTCTTTTCCACCAGATGGACCTCATGCCCCTGGCTGGCGATGGAAAGCGCACAGGTCATGCCGGCGATTCCGCCACCAACCACCAGGGTCGCCTTGGTTACCGGCAGATCAAACTCCTGCAGCGGTTCCAGATAGCTGGCGCGTGCCACCGACATCCGGACAATATCATGCGCCTTTTTAGTGGCCTCTTCCTTTTGTTTGGAATGGACCCAGGAACAATGTTCCCGGATGTTGGCCATGTCCAGGTAATATTGATTCAGTCCCGCCTCCCGGAGGGTGTCCCGGAACAAAGGTTCAAGCGTCCTGGGGGAACAGGCGGCGATCACCACGCGATTCAAGCCTTTTTCCTTTGCCAGGTCGGTTATTTCCTTAGCGGAATTCGTGGCACAAGAGAACAGCTGTTCCTGGGCGTAGACAACATTGGGCAGGGTCATGGCATAATCGACGGTGGAGGGAACATTGACCACACTGGAGATATTGGCCCCGCAATGACACACAAAAACGCCTATCTTTGGCTCTTCCGTGGAGACATCCCGTTCCAGTGGATACACTCTCTCTTTGGCCAGCTTTCCTCGCCTGTAATCAAGCAACGCACCGCACTGGGCGCTGGCAGCGCTGGCGGTAAAAACCGACTCCGGGATATCCGTTGGCCCCTGGAAGGCACCGCTGACAAAGATCCCGGGCTGGTTGGTTTTCATTGGGTTTTCATGGTTGGCCTGGTTGAATCCGTGTGAATTCAGATCGATTCCGAATTTTTCCGAAAGCTCCTTATGATCAGCAGGAGGGTTCAATCCGACGGATAAGACGACCATGTCGAATTCTTCCTCTTTTACACCGTCATCGTTCGTGGCATACCGGACAACGACATTCTTGCTGTCCGGATCCTCTTTTACGATGGACACGTAACTCCTGATGAATTCGACGCCTGGAAGCTGTTCCGCCCTTTGGAAGAACCGTTCGAAATCTTTACCATAGGAACGGACATCGTTATGGAATATGGTGCACTGGGCCTCGGTGTCATGGTCTTTTGTTAAAATCACCTGTTTCTGGGTATAGGTGCAGCACACACCTGAACAATAGCTGTTCTCGCCCTCGGTCACCCGCCTGGAACCCACACATTGAATCCAGGCTATTTTTTTGGGATGCTTCTTGTCGGAGGCTCGCAGCACTTCACCCCCATAAGGCCCGGTGGATGATAATAGCCGTTCAAAATCCATACTGGTTACCACGTTCAGCATCCGTCCGTAGCCATATTCATCCTTTCCCGAAGGATCAAAAGGCTTGATGCCGGAAGACAGAATGATCGCTCCTACTTTTACCGCTTCTTTTTTTGTTGTCTGTTTGAAATCTATGGCGCCGGCCTGACAAACGCCTCTGCAGATGTCACACTTGCCTTCTTTCAGGAAAAGACAGCTTTCATCGATATAAGCGACGAGCGGAATGGCCTGAGAAAAGTACACATGAACGGCTTTGTTGTCCGAAATTTCCTGATTAAAGGGATCAGGGTATTGCACCGGGCAATATTTTACACATGTCGTACAACCGGTACACTTGTCTTCAAGGATGTAGCGGGGCTTCTTGGTCAGGGTGACCGTGAAATCTCCTGCCTGCCCTTCTACACTGTCAACTTCCGTAAATGTCAGAATCTCTATATTTGGATGCCGGCCGACCTCGACCAGTTTCGGTGAGAGAATTCACATGGAGCAGTCATTGGTTGGAAAGGTCTTGTCAAGCTGGGCCATGTGCCCGCCGATGCTCGCTCCTTTCTCAACCAAGTACACTTTAAATCCGGCAGTGGCGAGATCTAGAGAGGCTTGGATACCGCTGACCCCCCCACCGACAACCATTACGTCTCCAAAATTGACGTCTCCAAGGCTTCCGGAAAATTGCTGAATGATTTCTTTTGGCAATACGTCGTTTCCCACTTTCTATCTCCTCATCAAGATTGCTTAAATTAAGGCACTACAGCATGTCCTGTATAATCTCCGTAATATCCTTGATTGCTATGACCTCATCATACTCCAGGTTCAACCGGCTTTCCTCAAAATTGGTGATGC
>JAQYWF010000241.1 GCA_030145105.1 Desulfosarcina sp. | reverse complement strand
GGTGGTCTGAAAGCCGGAATGCTCGGTGGTCAAACCCATGGCAAACTCGTCCATGTTAAGCTTACCCCCGATCACCGCTCCGGCCTTTTTCAATCGGGAGATGACTGTGGCGTCGTATGGCGGGATGAAGTTTTCAAGTATCTTTGACCCACAGGTCGTGCGAAGGCCTTGGGTGCAAATCAGGTCCTTGATGCCCAATGGGATGCCGGTCAGGGGTACCGTGTCACCCTTGGCCAGGCGATGGTCCGCCGCTTCAGCCTGGGCCATGGCACCGTCGGCATCGACGGTCAAGAAGGCACCGATCTTCCCGTCGACCGCTTCGATTCGGTCGAGGACGGCCCGGGTCAGCTCAACAGAACCAATTTCCTTATTTTTCAACAGGCGGCTGGCCTGGTCAATGGTCAGTTCATGCAGTTTCATGGCATTCGTTCCTTGCGGAATTACGGCCTGGTATAACGACGGCCAATTCGTCAAAGCAGCGTCAGAGTATCTTGGGCACCACAAAGGCACCGTCTTCCTTCTCCGGAGCATTGGCCAGAGAATCCTGTGGGTCCAGATGGTCCTGCGCTTGGTCCTCCCTGAATGCATTGGTCAGGGTGATGGCATGTGAGGTTGCCGGAACCCCGGTGGTGTCCACCTGATTCAAGGTGTCCACATAATCGAGAATGGTGCCGATCTGGTCGGCCAGCCGGTCGACGTCTCCTTCAGCGATATCCAGTCGGGCCAGCTGGGCGACGTGCAGGACTTCCTTTTGGGATATTTTCATTTTTCTATCTCGGCATCTATGAATATTGAATACGGTTTGGGTTATCGTTCAACCAAGATGGGATTTTTCCGATTTCGGGTCAACCGCGTCATGTCCGCTGTTGCCTGTTCACGGTCCGTGTATCGGCCCACCCGAACCCGGAACCAGAGCCCTTTATCGGGAATGACAATTCTCGACACGTAGGCAGGATACCCGTCCTTTTTCAGATTTGCAACGATTCGCTCAGCGGCTTCCCCATCCTTCATTGAAGCCACCTGAATGGTCAGCTTGCCCTTGGTTTCGACAGCTGCCGGAGGGGACGACGGCACTTTCTCGAGCGTCGGTTTCTCCGGCACCTTGGATTTCTTGGCCATGGTGACGGTTCGCGACTTGTGGGGCGGTTGAACCGATTCGGATGTTTCTGCGCGGTGCAAGGGTTCAGCCGTCGACACCGCTGGCGCAGGAATCTGAACAGTGGTGTCCAGACCATCCTTTTTCAGGGCTTCGTAAAACTCCAAGGGCGCTTTTTCATCTTCACCCCGGATGGCTCTTTCTACCGATTCCCGCTCCTTTTTCATCATGGCGTCACGCAAGGCGGCCAGCTCTTTTTGCAACGCCTGGGTGTCGAAATGTACCGGGGCCGTTCCCCGGCCCACCAGCACGCCAAGAACGAACATCCATGCCGCAACGAAAAAGACCAGCAAGTATCGCCCCCAGGCGATCCGGCGTTTTGACGCGGTGGCCTTGCCCTTTGTCACAGGTTTGTTCCGTAAGCGTTCACAGGTTCGACGTCACCGTTCAGGGTTTGCTTTCATTCGTTGACCTTGCTCGCAGACTATAGGCTTTAAGATGAAACCTCGAATCGCAGGGTGAGTACTTCCAACATATAATCATTCACCGGATCGCGTTTATTGTAAATGGTCACACTGGCTGAGGTTTTCGGTGCACGTTGACCCCTTGAATCCGTAGACCCTTGACCCCGTATCGGTTACATGGCGTCCGGAGCCGACACGCCCAGCAACGCCAGTCCGTTACGGATCACCTTCTGAACGGCCGCGATCAGGTAGAGCCTTGCCCGGGTCAACTTCAGATCGTCTTCAGACAACACCCGGTGCCGGTTGTAATAGGTGTGGAAAGCAGCGGCCAGGGTCATCAGGTAGTAGGTGATGCGGTGAGGCTCCATTAAAGCCCCGGCAGTTCCAACGGTTTCCGGATAGCGGGCCAGGGCCTTGATCAGTGCAATGTCCTCCGGTGTTTCGAGGGCTGATAGATCCGATGGCGCAAACCCGCTGACATCCAACCTGTCGCTCTCAGACTTGCGATGGATGCTGGAAATGCGCGCGTGGACATATTGGACGTAGTACACGGGGTTGTCATTGGTTTTTTGTTTGGCCAGTTCCAGGTCGAAGTCCAGGGAGCTCTCATAGTGGCGGGTTAGAAAGATAAACCGGGCTGCATCCCGGCCAACCTCCTTGACCACGTCGGCCAGGGTGACGAACTCACCGGCCCGTGTGGACATGGCCACGGGCTGGCCGGCCCGCAGCAGGTTGACCAGCTGCACCAGCAGGACGTCGAACTGGTCGCGATCGTATCCGGAGGCCTCCACGGCGGCTTTCATTCGTGGGATGTAACCATGGTGGTCTGCCCCCCACACGTCGATCACTTTTTGAAACCCGCGCTCAAACTTCTCCTTGTGATAGGTGATGTCAGACGCGAAATAAGTGGTCTGGCCGTTCTGGCGAACCACCACGCGGTCCTTTTCGTCACCGTAGTCGCTGGTCTTGAACCACAAGGCACCGTCTTTCTCATAGATCAGTCCCTTCTCCTTGAAATCACGGATATCCCCCGCCACCCTACCCGAATCGTAGAGGCTCTGCTCCGAGAACCATTGGTCGAAGGTCACCCCGAAATCCACCAGGTCGGCCCGCATACCCTCGGTAATTTTCTGCGCCGCATATCGGGCGCAGGGCATGATTGCCTCCGCCTCGCTTTTTTCAAAGAGCTCACGGCCCTCCCGTTCCAGGAGTTCCCCGGCCAGGTCCCGGATGTAATCACCCTGGTAGCAGGTGTCGGGAAAAGCGACGGTTTCCCCCAGCAGCTCTTTTCCCCGCAGGTAGACAGACATGCCCAGGGTCTGTATCTGTCGGCCGGAATCGTTGATATAATACTCCTTTTGTACATCAAATCCGCAAAAAGAAAGGATGTTGGCGGTGCTGTCCCCCACGGCACCGCCCCGCCCGTGGCCCACGTGCAGGGGACCGGTGGGGTTGGAACTGACGAATTCGATCTGGATGCGGGTCCCCTTGCCCAAGTCGCAGCGGCCATACTGGTCGTCCTGTTCGTGAATGGCGGCCAGCACCGGGTACCAGGCGGACGGACGGATGAAGAAATTGATAAACCCCGGCCCGGCGATTTCCGTCCGGTCGATGATGCCCTTTTTATCATCCAAATGACCGATGAGCGTTTCGGCGATTTTTCGCGGTGACATGCGCTGGGCCTTGGCCATTTGCATGGCCATGTTGGTTGACCAGTCGCCGTGGCTGTCGGCCTTGGGTTCTTCCAGCACCACCTCACAAAAATCAGAAGAGGGGAAGATGCCTTTTTCGTGATCGACCATTGCTGCCGCCAAAATGGTTTCTTTGAGCGCGTTCTTCATTTATGAATTCCTGACGGCTGATTGATTTGGACGGGTCAGCCGATGCGGTATGGTCAAGTTGATGGTTGCCGTCATCTGGCAACGGCGACTGCCGTCGGGCACACGCCGTTTTTAGATAAAGTCCAGTTCATAAAGAGTTTTACGATCCAAGTCAAGAAGGTTCACCCCGACTGCAGGATGCTTGTACGGGGTGTTTTTGACAGGCAAAAACCAATTGGTTGGGGGAACCCGTGGCAAAACCCATGGCGATGTCCCATGAAGGATCCGGACCCTTTTTGGGCAACATCCTGTCTGCCATTTGATGGCGGGCTTACCGGATTGGGCCTTTTCCCTTGCATATCCATAATTTCCAACGTATTTTATCGATCTGTTGGACACTGCAACACAATCGTTTGGATTCTGGCACGACCAAAAAGGTTTATCATTATTATGAATGTGAGTATCTGCAAGCAGCGACAGAAGCTTGCCGTTGATATCGATGCAGTGTGTCGTCTGATCACTGCCACCCAGCTACCAACCGGTGAAATCCCCTGGTCTACGGGAGACAAGACAGACCCTTGGGATCATGTGGAGGCGGCCATGGGGCTGACAGTGGGAGGATATCTGGAAGAGGCCCGCCAGGCTTTTTTTTGGCTGCGCAGCATGCAGTTTGCCGACGGCAGCTGGTTTTCCGCCTATCGCAGAGGTATCCCCGTGGACCGGACCCGCGAAACCAACATGAGCGCATACATCGCCGTGGGTGTATTTCATTTCTGGCTGATTACCGGCGATCGCCATTTTCTGGAATCCATGTGGGACACCGTACGACGAGCCATTGACTTTGCCGTCGGCCATCAGCGCGCCAACGGAGAGGTCTGCTGGGCGATCAGCCCCCAGGGCAAAGTGGACCCCATGGCCCTGCTCACCGGATCCAGCTCCATCTACATGAGTCTGAAATGCGCCATGGCCATTGCCGACGAACTGGACATGGCCGTCATCCCCTGGGCCGCTGCATATAAGCGTCTCGGTGACGCGATCTCCAATCGGCCATACCTGTTCAACATGACCAAATCCCGATTTTCCATGGACTGGTTCTACCCGGTGCTATGCGGTGCCGTCACCGGTGAAATGGCCGGTAGACGCATCAAGCGACAGTGGAAGAAATATGTGGTGGAAGGATTGGGGGTACGCTGCGTCTCCGACCAACCCTGGGTGACGATCGCGGAAAGTTCCGAATTGGTGCTGACCCTTTCTGCCATGGGAGATTCGGAAAAGGCGCTCATCATCTTCAACTGGCTGTCCGAGCACGTATTTGATGACGGCTCCTTCTGGTGTGGATTCACCTTTCCGGACATGACCCGGTGGCCCGAAGAAAAAATCACCTGGACCAATGCCGTGGTGCTGCTGGCAGCCGATGCGCTGTTCAACCTTACCCCCGGAGGACGGCTGTTCAGCCATGCCTGGTGGGCTGAAACCGGATACCCCGGTTGACGACCGGTCATCCGGCGCATGTATGCGTTAGGGGAGTCCCACAATAATTGGTGAAGTCGGAATAAGTCACATTTTAGATGGATTCGTAAGAAGCCCGAGATCAAGGCTTGCGAATCCTGAGAAATGAGGCGTACTTTTGGTAAACTCGCAGTGACCAGGGATAAAGCGTAACGCAGTTAACGGGCTTTTTACGGATCTATCATGATTAAAGATCATCGCCCCTACGTTATAAAAAAGGCATACCTGAAGTTTCAGAGATTCTATGCCAGCCACTTTCTGGGCCCCCAACTCGAGCACCTGGGAAGAGGGTTCACCTTCATGCGGCCCTGGCATGTAGAGCTGTTCGGTGCGCCGATCACCATCGGACGATTCGCCACGGTCATCGCCACCCCGGACAAAAAAATTCGGCTGTCGGTATGGCCGGACCAAGCGGGCAAGGGACATATCACCATCGGCAACTACTGTCTGGTCTGCCCCGGCGTCAGGATCAGCAGCGCCGCCGGCATCACCATCGCCGACAACTGCATGATCGCCAATGGCGCCTACCTTACCGATTCCGACTGGCACGGGATCTATGACCGCATCTCCTTTGGCAACGCCATGCCGGTAACCATCGAAAAAAATGCCTGGATCGGCGACAGCGCCATCATCTGCAAGGGTGTGACCATCGGCGAGAACAGTATCGTGGGCGCCGGCGCCATCGTGGTGGATTCGGTTCCCGCCAACTGCGTGGCCGCCGGCAATCCCGCCCGCGTGGTCAAACAGCTGGACCCGCAAGAGTCCTTCACCACCCGCGCCGAATTTTTCTCCGACCCGGGCAAACTCTCCCGGGAATTTATGGCCTGGGAGCAGGCCATGCTCCACGGCAACACCCTGTTTGGCTGGCTGCGCCACCTGCTGTTTCCCGCCAGAGGGGATTGAAACAAAATCGGCAGACCGCCGACTTCTTTCATCCCGCTCAGGAAGGTCCCTTGGGAACACCGACGATGCGCGATCCCAATCCGGGGCCGGCCATGAATCCCTCTCGGTTGCTTTTCATCTGGATATCCCTTCCCTTGCACCGGGGGCAGACAGGCGGGATGTCATCGCCTTTGAATGTCAGATGCGCAAATGTGTGGCCGCATGCATTGCACCGGCACTCGGCTGTGGACATGGTGATCGACTCCTTAAATGGTCTATAGGCTGTCTGTTCAGGCCTCGGATTCCGGTTTCCCGAAGGAAGCAACCCCGTGAAATCCTGCGAACAGCAATCCTCCCGCCAGCGCCACACCGGCGCTTAACAGGAAAAGCGGTGACGTGTTGCCTGCGTCATAGAGGGCGCCGCTGACAAAAAAACCCACGGTGAGCCCGAGGCCATAGGTCACGGCATTGTTCAATGCCTGCCCCAGGGTTTTCTCGGATGCAGGCGCGAGCTGATCCATGTAGAGAATGCCGGCCATGTGAAAGGCGCCGTATGTGATCGCATGGAGCAGTTGACTGGCCAGAATCACCATCGCAGACTGGGCGACGTACAACAGGCCCCAACGCAAGACCGCCACCGCAAAGGATACAGCCAGTATCCGTTTAATAGAAAAACGGGCAAACAGCCGGGGTGAGTTAATCATCACCACCACTTCCGCCGTGGACGCCAGGGCCCAACAGACCCCGATAAAGCCGCCGCCGTGCCCCAGTTGGGCCAGGTGAATGGAAAAAAAACCATAGTAGGCCCCATGGCTCACCAGCATTAGAAACGCACACATGAGAAAGACAAGGGTGTGGCCCGAGAACAACCGCACGGCATCTTGGGGTTGCGCCTGCCGCTTTGACCGGATTCGGGGCACGCCGACGGCAGTCATGGCCTGGGCGGTTGAGATGGCCAGGGCCAACGCAATGACGATACCCACGGTATACCGGTCGATCATCTTTCCAGAAATAAGCACCACGGCAATGAATGCGATCGATCCCCACACCCGGGTGCGACCGTAGCGGTGTTTGGTTTTGCCCAGCACGTCCATGGCAAAGGCTTCGAGAAAGGAGATAATCGGCGCGTAAAAAGCACCGTAGATGATGGTGAGGAGCAGCATGAACCGAAAATCGGTGGTGAAGAGAAAAAGCGCCCACAGGGCGGTGCTGACAAAACTGCACAGGATGTATATGGGACGGCGGAGGCCCTTTCGATCCGCCAGGATACCCCAGAAAATGGAAAAGAGGATCAGCACGGCGGAACGCACAGCGGACAGGCTGCCGATCTGAAAACCGGTAAAGCCGAGGTTTAGGCAATAGAGGTTGAAGTAAGGCAGAAACACGCCCATGGCTCCGAAATAAAGGAAGTACTGAATTCTGATGGCGAATTTTTCGCTGTTCATGGACAACCCGCAAACATGGAAGATGAAGATATTGATGGTCCGGGCATCATATCCATTTTGGTGGGAAAGGCAACGCCTTTCACCATTTGCATGACTGAGAGAAAATGGCCTGTTGCACTGAAATGTTGACATAAAATAAAAATATGCGCATCATACCACGTCATTTATGGTTGCCTGCTATCGTCCAGCCCCGGAAAACAGATCCACTAAAAAATCGTTGCCACCAAGGAGGGAAAAATGAAAAATTGGGCGAGAAATCGCTTTTGGATTTCCATGGTGATTGTCGGTCTTGCTCTGACCGGATGTGTCCAGTCTCAGATGGCCGGCCCCGCGGTTGCCCTCAATCAGAACAAGTCCATGATGGACAATCCGGTGGAACTGGTCAACCAGCTCAGCAGCGATATTTCCGAAGCACGCATGGCCCAACTCAACATCCTCTCCCCCGAGGGATTCAAAAAAGCAGAGAGGGCTTTTTTCAGTGCCCAGAAGGATCTTGAAAAGGGCAATGAGATCGCCGATATCCGTATGGCTGTCATAGAATCGCGCGATTACCTTCAGAAAGCGAAAGAGATTGCCACGATTTCGCGAACGACCCTGACCGAGACCCTCAAGGCACGTGAAATGGCCCGAAGTGCAGGGGCTGCCAAGTTCGAACATGAATACCGTCGGGT
>JAQYWF010000193.1 GCA_030145105.1 Desulfosarcina sp. | reverse complement strand
GCTATGAGCTTCAAGGCGTTGGCCTGCTGTCTGCGTGCAACTCAGGCGCATCTTCATACCGGCCATTGGATATGCGAAGAGATGGGTTCATAACTGGCGAAGGTGGCGCCGCCATCGTTTTAGAGTCGGCCGAAAGTGCCAAAAACAGAGGCGCCCAGGTGTTTGGAAAAGTGCTGGCAACAAGCAATTCATTTGCGTTGAACGAAGATGACAATGCGGCCGTGCCGCCCATGGTCAACAACCGGAATATGGCCACACCCATAAAGCGTGCAGGATGCAGGCAATCTGAGATCGCCTTTCTGATATCTCACGGGGAGGGCACCCAGGCGGGTGACCGTTCAGAGCTGGAATCGATCAGATCCGTATTGAGCGATCCATCTATCCCTGTTTGTGCGTTAAAGTCTTACACCGGCCATATGGGCCCTGCAAGTGATCTTGCCGAGATCATTTTTGGAATCTTGGCCGTGAAGGAGGGGTATATCCCGGCAACCCTTAATTTCACAGAAACAGAAAAAACGTTCTCCAGTCTGAATATTTCAGGTTCTCCTAAAAGGACTGAAAAAACGATCTTCCTGTCTACAAGCTATGGTGCAGGTGGCCAGGCTTCCACCGTTTTAATCGATGCCCGTAAGCGCTGATGCTTAAATAAGCGAGACCATTCATTGCTATGAAAAAGAAGAGCAAATTCATCATCCTGTTGGAATATGCCGCCATATCGAGCGGCGTATTCCTGGTCACATTGCTTCCCACGGGGGCTTTAAAATGGCTGTCTGATCTTATCGGGGATCTGTTTTACGGTCTTTTTAGAAGCCGGCGAGAAATAGCGATAAGCAATCTCCGGCATGCATTTAAAAATGAGAAAAACGATTACGACATCAAGATGATCGCACGTGGGTGCTGCCGGTCATTTATTTTGACGGCTTTCGATATCATCAAGTTCCGTCGCATTTATAGGCGACCCGATGCCCTTCATACGTTACGCAAAATGGGCAATAACATCGATGGTCTGCTGCAGCGGGCAAAAGACATTCATGATAAGACCAACGGATGTATCTTTGTAAGCCCTCACTTTGGCAATTGGGAAGCGCTCCCGCATGCATCCTCCCTGTATGGGATACCGCTGTCAGTCGTTGTGAGACCGATGGATAATCCTTACCTTGAAAAGTTGTTATACCAAAACCGGGTATCTACGGGGCAGGCAATTATACCTAAAAAAAACGCTTTGTTTGTCCTCCATAGAACACTGAATATAGGCAAATCAATCGGCATCCTGCCTGATCAGAGCACAATAAAGGGCATTTCTGTGGATTTCTTCGGGCGCAAGGCATCAACCACCCCTGTCCCGGCCATGTTGGCCATTTCACATAACCGACCGGTCGTTGTTGTCGCCTGCTACAGGAAGGAAGACAGCCTCAATTATGATGGATTCGTCTCCGATCCCATCTGGCCCGGCACGTTCACCAGCTATAAGGGTGAGATTATAAGAATTACCAACGCGATTAATGCCGAGATGGAATCGATAATACGTAGATACCCTGAACAATACCTCTGGGTTCACAAACGCTGGAAGGTGTATGAAGATCAAAGAGAGGCGATGTCGTCTTTCTGATCCAGGCCGGTGCCGTTAACACGCTGGTGGTCGACCGGTTGCATGCTTTGCCACCAATGCCTCATAATACTGTGCCTGTGCGATCCTGCCGCGCTTGCGACATCCCTGGGCGTAGATGACAGATTTGGTGGATAGCATGGCTCGGGCGGCTTTTTCCTGGCCGGGTGAAAGAACGCCGCTGTCCAGCAGGCGGGCGATGGACTGAATCCTGTATTTATCCAACTCGGGCATGCGAGAGAGTTGGTCCGGGTGGCCGCCGCGTTTGACAATCAGCGGCTGGTCGATGAGATGGATCGGGTGCTTCCAGGCGATGCGCAGCCACAGGTCGTAATCCTCGCAGGCGGGCAGGGATTCGTCGAACAGGCCCACCTCGTCCAGCAGGGAGCTTCTTATCATCACCGCCGACGGGCTCACCAGGCACAGGGCCAGACTTCTTTCGAAGATCATGCCCGCCTGCTTGCGGTGGCGTTTGCCCGGATTGACCCGAACCCCGTTGCGAATCCAGATCTCTTGGGTCTGGCAGACCAGCGCATCGGGATGGTTTGAGAAAAACGACACCTGGGCGGTCACTTTTCCCGGCAGCCAGGTGTCGTCCGAGTCGAGCAGGGCGATCAGTTCTCCGCTGGACGTCCGGATGCCGGCATTTCTGGCTGCGCTGACCCCACGGTTGACCTGCCGGATGACGGCGATGCGATCCCCGAACCTTGAAAGCAGGCCCTTGGTACCGTCGGTGGAACCGTCATCGATGACGATCAGTTCGAGATTGGCATAGTCCTGATCGAGCACTGATTCGACGGCTTGATCGAGGACCCATCCGCGGTTGTAGGTGGGCAGGATCACGCTGACCCGGGGTTCTGCCGGCATATCGATGGGCTTTTGAGTCATCAGTCATCGCCTTTGATAGTCTTGCTTAACGGCTGGACCCTAACAACCGGAATTGCTGTTGGGACCAATTGTTGAAAAGCGCATCCACTTCCAAAAAATGGTTTGATTTTTTTTCAAGGTTGATGAATTCTTCAAATTCAATTATAATCCTTCCATCTCTTGATCAGGTTACACCAGTTCGATTTTTCTTTACGAATACCGTTATAAGCGGAATTATTCAACGCATCTATTCTGTTAGAGCTACATATTGTGCCTTAAAATGTAGGTGGTAGAGACTTTGCTCAGGCCTGGTTTGGCGTAGCGACACGTGCGCCTTCTATTTGCTGAAGTGAATTTGCATACCCACCCTAATAACCCATGCTGGCGGTGCCTGCCGTTTCTCGTTACAGCATTATGAGTTCTCGAATGGCATCGAGGACCTGCTTAACAACAGCCCTGCGGAGGAGGATAAAAACAAAAGCGTCATTACCTACCCAATTTTTAAAACCGGTCACTAATATTGACCCAATCAAAGGAGGTTCGGATGAAAAGATCATTACTCGTTGTCACTGCACTGTTTTTTGGCCTGTCACTCATGGTTGGCTTCGGTCCTGCAACGGCGCAGGCGGAAACCACGTTTGTTACCATTGGCACCGGTGGCGTAACCGGCGTGTACTATCCCACGGGCGGCGCCATCGCCCGTCTGGTCAACAAGGGCAGAAAAGAGCATGGCATCCGCTGTTCTGTTGAGAGCACCGGCGGATCAGTGTATAACCTCAACGCCATCAGAGCCGGCGAACTGGATATGGGTGTGGCCCAGTCCGATTGGCAGTACCACGCCTATCACGGCACCAGCAAGTTCAAGGACGCCGGACCCAACAAGGAACTGCGGGCGGTTTTCTCTGTTCACCCCGAACCCTTTACGGTCGTGGCCCGCAAAGATTCCGGCGTCAAAGACTTCATGGACCTGAAGGGCAAACGGGTCAATATCGGCAACCCCGGTTCCGGACAGCGCGGCACCGTGGAAGTCCTCATGGGCGCCTTGGGCTGGACTAAAAAAGACTTTAAACTGGCCTCTGAGTTGAAAGCTGCCGAGCAGTCCAGCGCCCTGTGCGACAATAAAATCGATGCCATGATTTACACCGTCGGTCATCCCAATGGATCCATCAAGGAGGCCACCACCTCCTGCGATGCGGTTATCGTCAGCGTGACCGGCCCGGTAGTCGAGAAACTGGTCGACGAAAATGATTACTACCGCACAGCCGCCATCCCCGGCGGTATGTATCGCGGAACCGACACCGAGACCTTCACCTTTGGTGTGGGGGCAACGTTTGTCTCCTCCAGCAAGGTTGATGACAAGGTGATCTACGAGATCGTCAAAGCGGTCTTCGAAAATTTTAACGATTTCAAAAAGCTCCACCCGGCATTTGCCAATCTAAAAAAAGAAGAGATGATCAAAGACGGCCTTTCCGCACCCCTGCATGACGGTGCCAAGAAATACTACAAGGAAGCCGGTCTGTTGAAGTAGGCGTTCTTTCAAACGCGTGCGCAGCCTTTCAGGCTGTGCACGCAGCTTTTTTTGCTTAATTCTGCAGTGAGGCGTGGTGCGCATCGTGTCGAGACGGTTGTGGTTTTTTCATCCTCCGGCAGAAAATCCCAGCAATAGCGGATACCCATCGTTCCCCAAGGAGGACCCGTTACCATGGCCGAATCGAAAAGCAAAACGGCATCATCTATCGACCCGAATGCATTGGTTGCAGAAACCGAATCAGGTGCCCGCAATCCTACCGGTGTGATTCCCAAGAAAATCCTGTTTTATGTGCCCCTGGTCTGGACGCTTTTCCAGCTGTGGTACGCGTCACCCCTGCCGTTTCTTTTCAATATCTTTGTGCTCAACGATACCGAAGCCAGGGCCATTCACCTCGCATTCGCCGTATTCCTGTCCTATACCGCATATCCCACATTCAAGAGCTCGCCGCGGGACTACATTCCGGTGCAAGACTGGGTCATGGCGCTGGTGGCCGCATTCTGCGCGTCTTATCTCTTCTGGTTTTACGCGGAACTGGCCGAACGTCCAGGCAATCCGACAACACTCGACCTGGTGGTGGCCGTCATCGGCCTGATCACGCTGCTGGAGGCCACCCGCCGGGCGCTGGGACCGCCATTGATGGTGGTGGCCGCCGTTTTCATCACCTACACCTTTGCCGGACCTTACATGCCGGATGTCATTGCCCACAAAGGGGCCAGCCTGGTCAAGGGCATGACCCACTACTGGCTGACCACCGAGGGCGTCTACGGAGTCGCCCTGGGGGTTTCCACCGGTATGGTCTTCATGTTCGTGCTCTTCGGCGCTTTGCTGGAGTCGGCCGGCGCCGGAAACTATTTTATCCGTACCGCTTTCGCCGGTCTGGGCCATCTGCGCGGCGGACCGGCCAAGGCAGCCGTCATCTCATCCGGTCTGACCGGACTGGTATCCGGTTCCTCCATCGCCAACGTGGTCACCACCGGTACCTTTACCATTCCGCTGATGAAAAAAGTCGGCTTCTCACCGGAAAAGGCCGGTGCGGTGGAAGTGGCCTGCTCCACCAACGGCCAGTTGATGCCGCCGGTCATGGGTGCCGCCGCCTTTCTGATGGTAGAGTACGTGGGCATCTCCTATGTCGAAGTGATCAAGCACGCCTTTCTGCCGGCCATCATCTCTTATGTGGCGCTGGTTTACATCGTCCACCTGGAAGCTTGCAAGATGGGCCTCAAAGGCATGGAAAAGCCGGTGATCACAACCTTCCAGCAGAAAGTGATGTCGGCGGTCATGGCCTTTCTGTTTATGATCATCATGGGTGGCGTCACCTATTACGGGTTGGGCTGGATCAAGACCGTTGCCGGTGGGGCCACCATCTACATCGTCTGCCTCCTGTTGCTGGCCGCCTACCTGCTGCTGCTCAAGTTTGCCTGCCGGGTGCCGGAGCTGGACACCAGCAAAGAGATCGCTGAACTGCCACCGCTGGGTTCCACCGCCCAGGCCGGGTATTATTTCTTGCTGCCCATCGTGGTGCTCATGTGGTGCCTGGTGGTGGAGCGGCTGTCTCCAGCCCTGTCGGCCTACTGGGCCACCATGCTACTGATCTTCATGGTGCTGACCCAGCGGCCCCTCAAAGGTGTCTTTCGCAAGATGAAGGGTGACGAATTCGCCTTCAAGACGGGGTTCAACGACATGATTACCGGGTTCGTCAACGGGGCGCGCAACATGATCGGCATCGGCGTGGCCACTGCGGCTGCCGGTATCGTCGTGGGCACCGTGACCCTGACCGGCATCGGGCTGGTCATGACCGAGTTCGTCGAGTTCATCTCCGGCGGCAATTTGATGCTGATCCTGCTCTTTACCGCCGTGATCAGCCTGATCCTGGGCATGGGGCTGCCTACCACGGCCAATTACATCGTCGTCTCCACTCTGATGGCGCCGGTGATTGTGGATCTGGGGGCCCAGAACGGCCTCATCGTGCCACTGATTGCTGTACACCTGTTTGTTTTCTATTTCGGTATCCTGGCCGACGACACACCGCCGGTGGGGTTGGCCGCCTTTGCGGCCGCCGGGATCTCTGGGGGGGATCCCATCAAAACCGGAATTCAGGGGTTTACCTACGATATCCGCACGGCCGTGCTGCCCTTCATGTTCATCTTCAATACTCAACTGCTGATGATCGGCGTGGCCAACTGGTTTCAATTGTTGATCGTCATTGTCGCTGCCGTTGCGGCCATGCTGGCCTTTGCCGCGGGTACCCAGGGCTTTTTTCTGACCAAAAGTCGAATCTGGGAAACCGTCGCGCTGATTGTGGTTGCATTTACGCTCTTTCGACCGGGGTTCTGGTGGGACATGGCGTTTCCGCCGCTAATCGAGGAGTCGCCCGCCAAACTGGAAGAGATGGTGGCGGGCATGGATCCCGGCTCCCGGTTGAGGATTGCCGTCAAGGGAGAAAAACTCAGCGGGAAAGAATATATCAAGACGCTGATGCTCCAGGTGGGCGACGAAGCCACCGGGAAAGAGCGGATGGAAGGTATCGGCATTGAAACCCGCCAGGAGGATGGCAAGATCCTGGTAGACAATGTAGTCTTTTCCAGCCAGGCCGAAAAGGCCGGCATCGATTTTGATCAGGAGGTCCTGAACATCCAGATGCCCAGCCACCGTCCGCCTAAACAGCTCATGTTTATACCGGCATTTTTGTTGTATGCCTTGGTCGCGTTCCTGCAGTGGGGTCGCATGAAGAAGCTTGCCCCCGCCGTTGCTGCCGGATAGTCGAGCAGCGCCATTTCCATGCAACACCTGCCATCGTTCTCTGAAGATAACTACGGCGGGATGGTTAATCGGCGACGGGTGAATACACTGATCAATGGAGGCGTTCATGTTTAATAAGATTCTTGTACCGGTGGATATCGACTATCCGGAAACGGCCGCCCACGTATACCAGAAGGCCGTTGCCATTGCCAAACTCAGCGGTGCCGAAATCCGGTTGGTTACTGTCATGCCCGGTTTCAGTATGCCCATCGTTGCCTCCCTGGTTCCTGAAGACGTGCGTCAGGAAGCGACAGTTCGGGTAAAGGCAGCCATGGAGCAATTCATTAGCGATCATTGCGATAAAAACGTGACTTACAGTTTGCGAACCGGCAAAAACTGGGAGGAGATTATCAGTGTCGCCGACAAGTGGCAGGCGGACCTGATTGTCGTCTATCACAACCGTCATCGCGAGATTAACGAAATGTTCAGCAGATCCTGTTCTCAGCGGGTTGCCGATCACGCCAACTGCAGCGTGTTGCGGTTGCGCAATATTCAACCCCAATAATCCGTTTTACCGATTTCAACCTCTGGGAGGAAACATCATGGCTACCCAGCACACCAGGCAGAAGGGCTGCACGATATTATTCAGTCGACGGACCATCATTTTTATCGCTGCGTTGGTTTGCATCTTCCCCGTGTATGTATATGCCGAAGATATTCTCATCGGAACGGAAAAAGCGGGTACTTTTTCTCACTTCGTCGGGCGGACCATCTGTCGGGCCATCAGCATGCATGCCGAGAATCTGAACTGCCAGGTTCTTCCTGCTCTGGATGGCATCCATAACCTGACCAACCTTCAGGGGGGCTCCCTGGATATGGCCTTGACCGACTCGCACTTGTTGGCCGATGCGATCAACCAGACCGGTCAGTTTACGTTTCTGGATATCCGCTATGACAACCTGGGCAGTCTATTTCCGCTTTATGACCTACCTATAGTGTTGGTTTCACGATCGGATGCGGATATTTCCGATTTGGACCAATTAAAAGGCAAACGAATAAACGCCGGCGCGCCACGTTCGAAGGAGCGCCAGGCAGTTGATTGGATCATGGCTGCCAAGGGTTGGACGACGGCGGATTTCAAACTTTTCGAAGCCTTACCGGCCAGCCTTTCCCAGGATACCATGGCATTTTGCCATGGGTCCATACAGGCCATGGTCAATATCGGCGTGCACCCGGATTCAAAGTTCCAGCAGTTGCTGAAGCTCTGCAACGCCGCGCCGGTGAACATGGATGACAGCGATATTGCCAAAATGGTCGACGGACATCCAGGCTTTCTACGAACCCTTCTCCCCGCGCAGACCTATCCATCTTTTAAAAACCCGGTTTCAACATTCGCAACGACCATTCTGCTGGTTGCGTCTAAAAGCCTTGATGCCGAGACCACGCTTTCGATTATGGCTGCGATCGAACAATATCAGGATAAGTTGAAGAGCATCCACCCCGCACTGGGTCAGTTTTCCGTGAAGCCATCCGATGGTCCGGACATCGGCATCGCCCTGCATCCGGGTGCGGCAGCCTATTTTGCATCACAGGGAAATTGAATAGCCAACGCCTACCAGCCAAAGACGGTTTGCCTGAGGGATGTACTCAACTTCCAATCAGACCAAGCATTCACGCCGCATTCGGTGCCTGCGTCCGCTATTGGCCCTGCTGGTGACCCTGACAGTGGCCTGCGCCGGTACCTACGGCAACCTGCAGCGCAGCTACGATGTCAGCAAGGTTTTCGAGCGCCACGAGGTCCTGGCGGACCACGCCTACTATGCCACCGGCCCCGAGGCCCGGCCCACGGCCATCCTGGCTATTCATCGGTCCTACACACTTAAGCCGGGGCTATGGCGGCCTGTTGACATGACTCCCGAGCTGCTCAATCGGCTGGTAGACGCCATGACCGACCAGTTGGGCTTTACGCCCGCCATCCTGGGCGGGGTGATTGCCGATCCTGAGGGTAAACAGGCGGGGGTTTGGTATTCGTACTACAGTCGGACGACCATTCGATTTGAGCCCGAAAACGTGATTGTCGTCAGCCTGCCCGCACGGGACAACGATCCGTTGTTGATGGATGGGGGTCGGTCTCCTGGTTTCCTTCGCTGATTCACCTTTTTCTATCGCAGTCATTCCCCCAAACGAACGCTCTCCGAAGACGAACATGAATCCGCTGGTAACGGCGATAGCGGTGGCGACCGCGGTGAGGACAACGGTGCGGTCAGACCGGTCCGACAGGGTTCCCACCGCCCACTGGGCCGCCAGGCCGGAGAACACCGTGATGGTCATGATTAGGGACAGCTGGTTTAGCGTCAGGTTGATGCCGATACCCAAAAAAGCGATTCCTTTTTTTGCCTGGACCAAGCGTCCTGGCAAGAACGTCGACGCGTCACGCCGGTTTGCATTTGCCAGGATGATGAATATTCTATCTGATAAAGCGAACCAGCTGAAACGAAAGGAAAAGACAATGAATGACATCAATGCGTGCAAACCCAAAATCATGATGGACCTTGAAGCCCTCAACGCCACCAACGCCCAGGGATGTGTGGCCTGCGG
>JAQYWF010000105.1 GCA_030145105.1 Desulfosarcina sp. | reverse complement strand
TAGCCCCCACATTTCCAGCGCCGACAACGGTAACTTTTTTGTCCATAACAAGCTCCTTTTAGAGTTATTGGGTTATTATTGCCATTTTTCGAGTTTGATTCAGGGAGAAAAAAACTTGATAACACACAGCCTGTCAATGTCAATATGTTTGTTTTATAAGAAGTTAGTTCTCAAATGTTGACAATAAAAGGGCAAACAGGATAAAACACCTTTTGTGACAAAACATTAGGTTCATTGGGAATCATTTCACGCCGTATGTGATGAAAATAGGACAGAATGGGGAATACAGTCCATTTTACAGCATTTTCCCAGTCCCGATGGGACGGGGGCGGCAAAGCCACAGTTAGACTGTCATCAAAAACAGGATCGTGAATGGACATCAGCCTGCAAATAAAATCCCTGCTGAATGAAGCCGAATTGTACCGCGCCCAGGGACTTTTTCCTGAAGCAAAGGATAAGTACCATGCAGCGTCCGTCATGATCCACAAGATCGACAAGCTCAAAAACAAGGATAATCTCCTGAAAGCCATTTCGGGCAAGATTCAATCCCTTGAAAAAAAGACGGAGAAGGTGGAAACCGGTCCTTCCTCTCCAGAGCTGTCAGAAAAAGGGCAGAATCTGATCAAAAATCTGTTCGGTGAAAACGATCTACAAAAAGCCGTCGCCCTGGCAAAGTTCGGTCAATTCGAACGGGCCATTGTCGAACTTGAAGCCTTGCTGAGAGACGATGTGTACCGGGTGGACGCAGGTAAGAATATAATCCGGTGCAAGATGGCGATCGCCTCTGTGGACGATGCCATCGACCAGTATCATCAATGGCTTGCCGGAGACCTGTTCAACGGCCATCAACTGGAGTCTATCAGGACCTATCTTCAACCGATTATCGACAGAAAAGGCATCGATAAAATCCTGCCCGTGCCGGTAAGCGAAAAAGATGAAATAAATACCGGCGCCGATTCCGGCGGCATTGAATTCAGCATGCCCGAACCCGAAGAGGAGATACTGGACATCACCTCCATCGGCATCACCTTTACCAGCGGTACCCATAAGGGGAAAATGGTCGAGTTCGACGTCAATTTTCAGTCCGGTGGAACATTGAGCCTGATCATTTCGAAAAATGACAAAGGCCTGATCGAGGAGTTGAAAAAAGGAGATGATCTGGACGACATCCAGTTCTACTCACCCATTGCCATGTTCAAAGGGACGGCCGTCGTTGCCAATAAGACACGGATCGATACCGGACCGAAACAGGGCGATTTTTGTCTTGATCTAAAAGTTACGAGCACTTGACGATTCATAAACGCTGCAGTCAATCTTTGAATGCGGATACCGTATTGCGGCTAAACAAGGTCTCCAGCGCTTACATCATTACATCAGCTAAGGATAATCTTTATGGCCATTTTCAACCTGAAGAAAAGGGAAATCGAGTGTAAGGTCGTATACTATGGGCCGGGTCGGTGTGGCAAGACAACGAACCTCGAATATGTTTTTAAATCATATAAAAAACAGGTGACCGGGGAGATGGTTTCCATCAATACGGAAGGGGACCGAACCCTGTTTTTCGACTTTTTACCCATCGGCCTGGGGAAGATAAAAGGATGCGATATCCGTGTGCAGCTTTACACCGTACCCGGCCAGGTCAAATACAGCTCGACGCGGAAACTGGTTTTGCGTGGCGTGGACGGCATCGTTTTTGTGGCCGATTCCCTGGAGGTGCGCCGTGAGAAAAATATGATCTCGCTGAAGGACCTGCAGAGCAACCTCAAGGAATACGGCAAAAGTATATTCAAGGTTCCCCTGATCATGCAGTATAACAAAAGAGACCTTGCGGATGAGGGAATTCCTCTCATGTCCATTGAACAGATGGACCGGGACTTGAACCGGCAGCTGAAAGTGCCTTCTTTCCCGGGCAGTGCCGTGAAAGGAACGGGGGTGGGCGTGACGTTGAAGACGTGTTTAATGGAGACACTGAAATCCCTGCAAAGAGAATTCAAATGGGCAAAGTAGGAGCCAGTCCTTCCGATGAATGAAAGCGTGGCGCTATCGGGAAGCCTGGGCTTCCTGTCTTTGGGAGACATCATCCAGCTACTTGGATCAAGCGGCAGCACGGGTGTACTCCGTCTGATCAACCGTTATGCACCGGATCCGGGGTTTATCTATTTTATAGAAGGAAATCCGATCAATGCCCAAAACGGAGATGTTGAGGGGATCGATGCCCTCTACTCTCTTTTCGGCTGGGTTAATGGTTCTTTTGAGTTCACGCGAGAAGCCATATTGGCCGACAAGCGTATCAACAAAAGCCGAATGGGAATCATCCTGGAAGGCATGAAGCTTCTGGATGATGGTCAAGTCAAGAAGATTGGACCGGCCAATGCCGCAGAGAAAGCTGCCGATATGAAACGATTGCTTTCTAAGAGCGCCATCGTCAAGGGTCCGCTCGTGGATTACATGTACGTCGTCGACGAGGAGGATTTTTTCGACGGTGAGCATATCGTGGAAGAGGGAAAGCACGGCAGCTGGATCTGGGTGATATTGGAGGGTGTCGTCGATATCGTCAAAGAGGTGGATTCAGGTACCATTCCCATCATCCGTATTGGCGACGGCTCTTTTATCGGCAGTATGGCCTCTTTTCTGTTGCAGGGGCACATTCGCGCCGCCACGGCTGTCGCCGTGGGAAACGTCCAGCTGGGTGTCCTGGATTCCCAACGCCTGGCCCAGGAATATGCCGGCATGTCTCTCGAATTCAGAACATTCTTAACCAGCCTTGATAAGCGAATGAAACAGCTGACCGACCGCATCGTGGAATATCATGACGGGAACGTTCAGACCGCAGAGATACTAAAAGACAAAAAGGCGATCATCCGACAGGGAAATAACGAGGAAAGACAGCTTTACGTGTTAAAACAGGGCAGGGCATCCGTGGTGAGACATACCGAAAACGGCCCGGTCGTTCTATGTCATCTTTACAAAGGCGACTTTTTTGGCGATGTACCTTTTCTGCACTTGGGGCTGGAGCCTGAAGGTGCATCCATTTTTGGTTCGGAAAATATCAAAATTGCCAAGATCGAGGCCGTATCGCTGCAGAAGGAATACAACCGGCTCTCGACGACGTTTAAAAACATTGTGGATAATATGGCCACCTGCATGTCTGTGACTGCGGATATCGTTTGCAGTTCCCTGGCTTCAAAAAAAGAGGTAACTGCAGATAAAAACGGTCGGCAGGAAACATGAATGGCCTATTCGGCATCGGTAACCCCTTACCATCGGGACAAAGGTGAACCCCAATGAACGAAAAGAGAAAGCATTCCAGGGTGGAATCCATCTATCTGCTCAATTATGTAAATCTGGATGAAAATGATAAAGAGATGATGCAAGGCATGGGGCGTACGATTAACGTCTCTGAGTCTGGAATCATGCTGGAAACCCACGTGGCATTCAGTGAGAATGATACGGTGGACGTCGTCGTGGGACTCAAAGAGGATATGGTGACCATTCGCGGAAAAGTGATCTTTAATCGGACCACCGATACCGGTCTCTACCAGTCCGGCATTCAGTTTTTGGCCATCGAAGATTCATCTTTGTCACCCTTGCGCCGTTACATCGATGCATTCAACGCCCTTTCCGCCAACGCTTAAGCCCTTTGGGTGCGGGGAAGTGATTTATTTGACGCTGATGGCTCACGAATAGGGCGTAAAAAGGAATCTTGCACATGACTCGTGTGGTTCGAGAAACTGGTTTTCCAAACCTGAAATTAATTCAACGGGGCAAAGTCCGAGACATGTATGATCTGGGAGATGCCTATCTAATGGTAGCGACAGACCGGATGTCTGCGTTTGATGTGGTCCTGCCCGATCCCATCCCGGATAAAGGTGTTGTGCTTACCCAGATATCCCTCTTCTGGTTCGACATCATGGAACCGCTGATCGGCAATCACGTGATTACCGCCGATGTCTCTCGGTTTCCTGAATCCTGCCACCCCTATGCCGCGGAACTTCAGGGAAGAAGCATAATCGTCAAAAAAGCCAAGCCGCTTCCAGTGGAGTGCGTGGTCCGTGGCTACATTACCGGGTCCGGTTGGAAATCCTACCAGAAGGGTGGTATCGTGTGCGGCATCCGCCTTCCTGAAGGACTGGTCGAATCAGACCGACTGGCCATACCGATTTTCACACCGTCTACCAAGGAAGAGATGGGCAAACACGATATCAATATCGATTTCGACGAGATGGTCAAGCGGATAGGTGCACCGTTGGCCGAGCAAGCTAGAGATCTGTCACTGGCCATCTATAAAAAAGGTGCACAGATTGCCGGTGAAAAAGGGATCCTCATTGCCGACACCAAATTTGAATTCGGCCTGGTGGATGGAAAACTGATCCTCATCGATGAAGTGCTGACCCCCGATTCATCGCGTTTCTGGCCCAGGAACACCTATTCCCCGGGCGGATCACAGAAAAGTTTCGACAAACAGTATCTGCGCGATTACCTGCTTTCGCTGGATTGGGACAAAACCGCTCCCGGTCCCCGACTTCCCCAAACGGTGATACACAATACGCGTGCCAAGTACGTGGAGGCCTTGACGCTGCTTTGCGGCGATCGTCATGGACTTTGAGATCACCCCCGTTTTAATGGATCAGATCCAAACGGGGGACCACACCTTTAAAATTACCACGAAAACGGAAAAAACCGAACTGGCGCGGTCGATCAGCGCCATCGGTCTATTACAACCGCCGGTGCTTGTAAAAAAAGGGCCTGACTTCACGATCGTTTGTGGTTTCCGTCGGATCGACGCGTGTAACACGCTTAACATTAAAAGGATTCCGGCCCGAATACTCCAATTGAATGTTTCACCGATTACTTGTGCCCAAATCGCCGTAATAGATAATTCCTCCCAACGCGCATTGAACATTGTTGAACAATCCCGCGCTTACGCGTTAATCAGAAAGTTTGCTGACGACGCAACGGCCTGGCTGAAAATTGGCGAATCAACAGGATTGGCCAGCAGCCAAACCGCGGTCGATCGGATTATACCCGTTGCCGGCATGCCGGTATCCATGCAAGACGCCATTCTCGAGGGAAGCATCGCGCTTCCCATTGCCCTTCAGATCAGCCATTTGGAACAAGATGATGCCGACGCCTTGTGCAGCTTATTCCGGCAGGTTACCACCGGATTGAACATTCAGCGGGAGTTGTTGGAGTTGATTTCTGAAATCTCACGCAGGGATGACATTCCCATTGCCAGACTGATGGATCAAAATTATTTAACTGATATAATAGATAATAAAAATTTTTCAGCCCCGCAAAAAGTGCAACACTTGCGGAGAATGCTAAAGTCGAAACGCTTTCCCGAATTGAGCCAGGCCGAAGCGGCGTATAACCGGAAAGTGAAAACGCTTAAATTGAATCCCCGTGTCCAAATTCAGCCCCCGCGTTTTTTTGAAGGAACTTCCTACCGTTTGCGTTTAACCATTGATTCCCGCCACCAGTTGAAATCCCTGCAATCAGAATTGGATAAACTGGTTCACCACCCCAACCTGCTTCCGGAATAGATTCCTAACCGAACATTTCTTTCTCAACCATCCCTGGGCTATCCGTAGCTGATGGTCTCAGCACATGCCACCAATTGAAAAAATGTCAAGAAAATGTCCTGCTGCAACACGTTCCGAAAACCGCCGGTGAAAAACTAAAAATACTTAAAAAATATGGTTTTAATTTGAAAAAATGAACAAATATAACTTGACAAATGCAAGGTAAGATATGTAAGGTCTTGCAAGAAATAAATGGAATTCATTTAATATGGGAATCCAGGAAAGAAAAGAGAGGGAACGCGAACGGCGTCGGCAACAGATCATGGTTGCCGCCAAACGAGTCTTTACCAACAAGGGCTTCGCCAAGGCAACCATGGAAGATATTGCCAAAGAAGCGGAACTGAGTCCAGGGACATTATATCTCTATTTTAAGAACAAGGACGAACTATACGCCTCTCTTTCTCTGCGAATTCTTCAATACCTGATGATTCGCCTGGAACACGTCAACGCCGAACCCTTTTCCGATGCGGCCCAGCGCCTCAATTCCCTGAAAGAAGCCATGTTCGATGTGTACGAGTTCGATCCGCTTATTCTGATCAATATGTTTCATATGCAGTCCAGTGAGACCCTGAAAAACCTGTCTCCAGATCTGTTGGGCCAAATTGAATCATTGAGCCGTAACTCTCTGAAAATTTTAGCAAAAATATTCGAAGACGGTATCCGCAAGAATATGTTTGTGGATAGGCACCCGACTGCGGTTGCCGATATACTCTGGTCTCTTTTTTCTGGCATCATACTTTGGGAAACCAGCAAAAAAATTATCAATGGCGAAAAAGACTTTTTAAAGGAGACCTTCGATACCGGCTTCGAAATCTTTTCCCGTGGGATTATGCGTCATTAAACGGCGCACCAACCATTACTCGTTTGACGACAACACGTAACCAGAATGGATGAAAGGAGGGATTAAACAAGGGGAGGGGGACTTCTTTTTAAATGCTATTGCTACGAATCGATGGTTTGTGACCTCAAACATTGAACGGTTGAGAGAACGCGTAAGAAAAGGCATTGAAAAGAAGCCAAATGCACATCAGTCCGACTGAACTATCAACTTTAATCGGAGGAGAGTGACCCATGGCAGAAAAAGAAGTTGTCGAAACCTCAGAGGCGCAAATTGCCGTACACTGGAAGGAAGAAGGGTACTATTATCCGTCGACAGATTTCATCGCTCAGGCGAACATGGCTGACAAAGGCATTTACGACCGGTTCAGCCTGGATAATTTTCCCAACTGCTTCAAGGAATATGCCGATCTTTTAACCTGGTACGAATACTGGGATGAAATTTTGGATACCAGTGATGCACCCTGTTACAAATGGTTCAAGGGTGGCAAGATCAACGCCAGCTACAACTGCATCGATCGTCACCTGAAGGATAACAAGAACAAGGCCGCCATTCATTTTGTCCCCGAACCCCTGGAAGAAAAGACCGAGCACATCACCTATCAGGAACTGTATGTGCGCGTGAATGAATTTGCCGCATTGCTCAGGGATTTCGCCGGTCTGAAACGCGGCGATCGCGTTACTCTGCACATGCCCATGATTCCCGAGTTGCCCATCACCATGCTGGCCTGTGCCCGTCTGGGCGTGATCCACTCCCAGGTATTCGGCGGCTTCAGCGGTACGGCCTGCGCCGATCGCATCGTCGACTCGGGCAGCCGCGTACTCATCACTGCGGATTCCTACTACCGCAGCGGCACCCTCCTCGACCACAAGCAGAATGCGGATATAGCTGTGGAGCATGCGGAAAAAGACGGTCAGAAGGTCGACAAGGTACTGGTCTGGCAGCGCTATCCCGGCAAGTACTCCGCCAAGACCCCCATGGTCGACGGACGCGACTTTTTCGTCAACGATCAATTGAAGAGTTACTATGGCGCCAGAGTGGAACCGGAACGTATGAATGCCGAAGACCCGCTATTCCTGATGTACACCAGCGGTACCACCGGCAAACCCAAGGGTTGCCAGCACGGCACCGGCGGGTATCTCGCTTACGTGACCGGAACATCCAAGTTCGTGCAGGATATCCATCCCGAAGACGTATACTGGTGCATGGCCGACATCGGCTGGATTACCGGCCACTCCTACATTGTCTACGGCCCCCTGGCCAACTGCGCTTCGACGGTCATCTACGAAGGTGTGCCTACCTACCCGGATGCTGGACGCGCCTGGCGCATCGCCCAGGACCTGGATGTGAATATCTTCCATACCGCCCCCACGGCCATCCGCGCCCTGAGGAAGATCGGCCCCGACGAACCTGCCAAGTACGACTACCACTTCAAACACATGACCACCGTTGGCGAACCCATCGAGCCGGCCGTCTGGAAGTGGTATCACAAGGAAGTCGGCAAGGGTGAAGCCATCATTGTTGATACCTGGTGGCAGACCGAAACCGGCGGGTTCCTCTGCAGCACCCTGCCGGCCATCACCCCCATGAAACCAGGCAGCGCAGGTCCGGGCATGCCCGGCATTCACCCCATCATTTACGACGATGAAGGTGCCGTGCTGCCACAGGGTGCCGGAAAGGCCGGCAACATCTGCATCCAGAACCCCTGGCCGGGAATGTTCATGACCATCTGGGGCGACCGGGATCGTTTCGTGGACACCTACTTTACCCGTTACTGCAAGGATCCCAAAAGCACGGATTGGCGGGATTGGCCCTACCTCACCGGTGACGCCGCCGTGGAGGCCGAAGATGGCTATTTCCGGATCCTGGGTCGCATCGACGACGTGATCAACGTCTCCGGGCACCGCCTGGGAACCAAGGAAATCGAATCGGCCGCCCTGGTGTGTCCTGAAGTTGCCGAAGCAGCCGTTGTTCCGGTGAACCATGAAATCAAGGGCAAGGAGCCGGACCTCTACATCGCCCTCAAACCCGGGATCGAGGCCAGCGACGCAATGGCCAAGAAAATCTCCGATGTGGTCTGTGACCAGATCGGCAAAATTGCCAAGCCGCGCAAGGTCTGGATCGTCAAAGACATGCCCAAGACCCGTTCGGGCAAGATCATGCGCCGTGTGCTGGGCGCGCTGTCCAATAATCTCGATGTGGGTGACGTCATGACTCTGGCCAACCCCGAAATCGTCGCCGAGATCAAAGAAATGGTGAAATCATAACTTTCAAACAAAACGGACTGGATCGGGATCGACTTCCGATCCAGTCCGAAGGAGCCATGAAAGGAGGTGGTGGGGACCCTGAGATATCAGGAGAATCAATAACTTTTATTGGCGACCGGTCAACTTCATTGACAAAAAGACACAGGAGGAAACGTTATGGGTGGAACCACGTGGGTTTATATCATGCTGGGTCTTTACATTATCTACTGTTTTTATTGGGGGCTTAAAGGGTATTTTACGGAAAAGACCTCGTCCGGCTACTCCATCGCCGGACGGTCCATTCCCTTTTTCGCCTTCCTTTTGGCAGCAACGGCAGCATCGTTTTCAGGATGGACCTTCATCGGTCATCCGGGCCTGATCTGGCGGGACGGTCTGGCCTATGCGTTCGCATCGTTTTACGTACTGACCATTCCCATCACCGGTACGTTCTTTTCAAAACGTACCTGGCTGCTGGGCAAACGCTACGGCTTCATCACCCCGGGCGACATGTACGCCTACTACTTCAACAGTGAACCGCTGCGTTTTCTGGTGGTCATAACAGCGGTGCTCTATTCCATTTTTTACTCAGCCGTGCAGCTGATGGCCTCGGCATCCCTGTTTCACATCATCGCCGGTGTTCCGGTAACTTTTGGCGCAATCTTCATGGCCTTCATCGTTTGGTTTTATGTCTGCACCGGTGGTCTCAAAGCCAGCACCTGGGTCGGCGTCATCCAGTTCGTCCTGCTGGTGGGCGGCATCGTTATCCTGGGCTTCTTCGTCATTACTGCGCCCGAATTCGGCGGCTGGACCGGCTTCTCGAAAGCGGTTCATGCACTGGACGCCAAATTACTGGAAGTGCCTCGCGTGATCAACACGGTGGACTTCTTGGGCGGGGCTCCGGGTGAATCGGCCTGGACGGCAGTGATGATCCTCACCTACATGTTCGCCCTGATGGGTATCCAAAGCTCGCCGGCCTTCACCATGTGGACCTTCGGCATCAAGTCCCCCAAACCCCTGGCCTGGCAGCAAGCCTTCATGTCCACCTTCGTGGTCGGCTTCGCCCTGTTCTTCTTCACCGCCTTCCAAGGCATGGGCGCCAAGGTGCTTGAGCTGGCCAGGCATGCAGCCTTTGCCAATATCAACCAGGCGACGGTCGTACCCGTATTGATGAAAACCTTCCTGCCGCCCTTCATGCTGGGCGTCGTTTTCATGGGTGCCATTGCAGCCATTCATTCCACGGCGGCCCCTTACATCGGCACCGGTGGATCCATTTTGTTGCGGGACGTCTACTGGCGCTATATCCGCAACCAGGAAGCCAGCCACGCCGAGCAGATCTGGATGAACCGTGTCTTCGCCACCATTCTGACCATCCTGGCCCTGACGGTGGGTATGACCTCCAAGGCGGCGCTGGTAATCCTCGGGGCACTGGCCACAGCCTTCGGTTTCGTCATGTACGTCCTTCTGGTAGGTGTCATCTGGGGCTTCAAGTTCCCGCGGGTCGGTGCGGTGCTGGGTGTGCTCACCGGCATGATCGCCGTGTTCCTCACCTACAAGATCTGGCCGAACCCCCTGTCCATGCACTGCGCCTTCTGGGGCACTGCCAGCGGCCTGACGGTGGCGTTTATTTGCCGTGGTCTCGGCTTCAAGGACGACGAAGAGACGATGAAACGCCAGGCGGAAGTCCGGAATTTCCTCGACGACATCGACGAGCCCAGTGCTTCGGGCAAGCAGTGGCGTAGCATCATGAAGATTGCCACCCCCATTTGGTATTTCTTTGCCATCGGTCCTGCTTGTATCCTGGGCAATAAGGCTTTTTCATTCTCCGGGTTTACACCGTTGTGGTCCTGGCAGATCTCCTGGTGGATCCTGGGTATCATCATGATGTGGGCCCTGTGCTTCAAGGCGGAGATGGCCACCACCAACGAAATCCAGATCGAACGTGCCGAAAAGGAAACCAACATTGTTATCAAGGAAGCCTAACCGTTTAAACACTATAAGGAGGCATTACCCATGAAACGAGAAGATTTGTGGATGATTGGATTGGTTGTGTTCTCCATCCTGTGGACCGCATCCTTTGGATGGGGGCTGTTCGGATAGGCCGAACGTGCCTTTGTTAATTGATCCGGGCACCGAAAGCCGAATTGTGGCCGGTGCCCGGAAAACGAGACTTGACCAAAATAGCACAGGAAGATCACTTTTCCTGTGCTTACCTTAAAAACATGGTTATCGATAAACAATAAGGACGTCACCATGCCTCTGAAACCTAAAACCGTCACTTGCGATTGCGGCCACACCTTCACTGCCAAACGCGACCGCAACTGGTGTGAACGCTGCGCCAACGCCGTCTATTACCATGAAAAAGATAAAAACAAGTTCAAACGGTACAACATTTATGTGGTCTGCGCATTTGTAGCCGTTGTCACATTTCTGACCTATATTTTTATCGAACTGATCGCCACACCGATAATGACTTTGCGCATGCCGCAATGATCGTTTCCCACCCCACCCATTGCGATCCAAACCCATTGAGAATCCTGCCGGCCAACTTACGCTCTGCCACCCATCAATACCGATCCCTCTTTCCTCCCGGATTGAAAAAACCTCACCGCCTATCGTAGTTGCACTCGTAAAAGTTTCCGTCTCAGACGGATTCGTAAAAACGGAGATCAAGGATTGCGAATACCGAGAAATGAGGTGTACTTATCGTACGCCGCAGTGACGAGGGATGAAGCGAAACTCAGATATCGTGCTTTTTACGAATCCGTTATCGTTTATCTTGTTGAAATCCAGTAACATCAAAGGTATGGATAAGCATGACCAGAAAGATTCTCATTGTCGATGACGAGCCGAGCATCACCGTACCGTTGAAATTCCTGATGGAACAGAATCAGTTCGAGGTGATGGTCGTTCACACCGGGGAAGACGCGCTTGGTGCAATTGACCTTTTCGGGCCCGATCTGATTCTGCTGGATGTCATGCTTCCCACAGTGGATGGTTTTCAGGTTTGCCAAAACTTGAAAGCGGACCCGCGGTGCAAATCCATTAAAGTCGTATTCCTTTCCGCCATGACGCGAGACCTTGACATCGCCAAAGGGAACACGCTGGGCGCTGACGCCTATATTACCAAACCCTTTTCCAACGCCGATGTGGTCAGGCAGGTCAAAGACCTTCTTTCCGGATGAAACTGAACAATAAATTCTGGCTGTTCGCTGTCGTCTGCATGACGTTTACCACAGCTATCGCCGTGACCCTGGCGATGCTTTTCTGGCGGCAGCTTAGCCCGTCCGAACAGCAGTTGTTGACCGGACTATTTATATCACAGTTCTGGTATTTCTTCAGCACCGGCGTATTTCTCTTTGCAGCCTTCGGATTCACCCTGGACTGGTTTTTCCGTTTTTACATTGTTCCCCTGAACCAACTGATTGAAGAGACCCAGGTGATGAATACCGTCAACCCGGCCCATCGCTTGAAGATTGACGGTGGACGTGAAGTCCAGGTACTGGCTGAGTTAATCAACACCTGCGGCGATCAATACGAAACGGCGAAGCACATTATTGACCAAACCGTTGAATCGGCCAAAGCGAAGACCGAAGCTGAAAAGAACATATTGGCCACGATTATGGCCGAACTTACCCAAGGTGTGCTGATCTGCGACACAGTAGGACGCATTTTGTTGTATAACCGACAGGCGCAACGGGTACTGAACAAAGTTCAACATCCAAGCGTCGATGACAATGTCGGGAATGATCACGATTTGGTAACTGACGGATTTGTCGGTTTGCATCGTTCAATCTACTCCCTGATCGACAGGAACCTGGTTCAGTATGCACTTAAGGACATTCAAGGCAAGCTGGACCAAAAGAAAAAAAATGTGTCGTCCCACTTTGCGTTGGTGACTCAAAACCGGCGGCAACTCCGCGTGGAAACCCTTCCGATCCTGGACGAGGACAACCGTTTTGCCGGATTCGTTCTCATCTTTTCTGACATCACCCTCCAGCTTGAACATGCCAGCCAGTTGAATCGACACTTGAAAACCATGGCAAAAAACCTTCGATCGTCAATCGCCGCCATCCGGTCCACCGTGGATTTAATGATCCAGTTTCCCGACATGGGTGTCGAACAGAAAAATGATTTCCTTGGAAACATTTCCGCAGAAACACAGTCCTTGAGCCGGCTGCTGAGAACTGAATTGTCCGAAACAATCAGCTATGCCAATTCCCGATGGCCGCTCTTCCCGATCCTTGCCACCGACTTCATTTCAACGCTAATAAACGAAACCATGGCGATCGCCGACCTGAAGGTTGACATCGCTGAATGCGATTCCCAGTGTATGATCCGGGTGGATAACTACTCGCTGGTCTCGGCAATCGGTTTTGTCCTTGCATGTCTCAAAAAAGAGTTCAATGTTGACTGTAGCCGCATTCGATTGACCGCACCGGGCAATCTGGTTCAAATTGACCTGATCTGGCAGGGTGAACATGTAAAAATCGAGACCCTGCGTCAGTGGAGCGATCTGCCGTTGACCGACGCGCAAAAAGGCTATCCGTTGACCTTGAAAGAAGTCCTTGAGCACCATCACGCAGAAATTTGGCCACACAGCGACAAACAGAATGGTGACGAGGCCTGCCTCCGGTTCTTTATCCCCATGGTTCAGTCAGAAGGTGTTTCGGAGGATATCCGCCGCGTCACACTGCTGCCAAAAGGACGGCCGGAATTTTACGACTTCGACCTGTTTAATCAAGCTGGACAAACCCCGGAAATGGGTAAACGGATGCTCGGTGAACTCAATTATACGGCATTTGATACGGAAACCACCGGATTGGATCCGCGAGGCGGCGATGAAATTATATCCATAGGCGCCATCCGGGTGGTCAACGGCCGCTTGCTTCACACGGAAACCATCAATCAACTGGTCGATCCGTGTCGCTCCGTGCCGGCCGAGTCTATCAAGTATCATGGCATCGACGAAAAGATGCTTAAAGGCAAACCGACCATCGAAAAGGTGCTGCCTTTTTTTCACCGGTTCGCCCAGAATACGGTTCTTGTGGCCCACAATGCCGCTTTTGACATGCGAATGC
>JAQYWF010000364.1 GCA_030145105.1 Desulfosarcina sp. | reverse complement strand
TGTACCATGTGAGTGATCTCGCCCAAACTGGTCGAGGTCGGCCGGCACATGAACATCAACCTGATTACCAACAGCGAAGTCAAAAGCATTGCAGGCGACCCCGGGGACTTTAAGGTCACCCTGACCAACAACCCGCGCTTCATCGACACCGATGCCTGTACAGGATGCAGCGACTGTGCCCGGCACTGTCCGGCATCCGCCATCAACACCATCAACAAGGGCATGAACGACCGCAGGGCAACCTACATCGAATAC
Source organism: Desulfosarcina sp. (assembly GCA_030145105.1). GTDB lineage: Bacteria > Desulfobacterota > Desulfobacteria > Desulfobacterales > Desulfosarcinaceae > Desulfosarcina. The sequence goes on along the minus strand of JAQYWF010000364.1, from coordinate 4,816 downwards.
GCCCAGGCCGTACCGCTGGCCTTCGCCATTGACATGGACGCCTGCATCGGCTGTGGGCTGTGCGAAAACACCTGTCTGGCCAACGCCATAAAATACGACGACAAAGTGCGTGAAAACGAACTGACTGTTGGTTCCGTCATCCTTTCGCCCGGCACCAAAGGCTTCGACCCCTCTGAACTCGATTACCTGGGATACGGAAAATACCCAAATGTCGTTACCTCGGAAGGTTTCGAACGCATCCTCTCGGCCGGGGGGCCCTATTTCGGGCACGTCATGCGGCCGCTCGACCGTGAAGAGCCCAAGAGCATTGCCTGGCTGCAGTGCGTGGGGTCGCGGGACAAAAACCGGTGCGGCAACGGCTACTGTTCGTCCGTCTGCTGCATGTACGCCACCAAGGAGGCCATGATTGCCAAAGAGCACATCCATGGAGACCTGGAAACGGTCATTTTCAACATGGACATGCGCACCTTTGGCAAGGATTACGAAAAGTATTTTCTACGGGCCCGGGACAAAGAGGGCATCCGGTTTGAAAAAGCACGTGTTCACACCATCAACGAAATCCCGGAAACCGGTGATTTGACGGTACGCTATGCCGACGACACCGGCGAACTAAAGGAAGAAACCTTTTCCATGGTGGTGCTGTCCGTGGGGTTGACCATTCCCGATTCAGCCATAAGCCTAGCCAAACGGCTCGACATCGATCTGAATGAGTACAACTTTGCCAAGTCCGACCCCTTCGCACCGGTGGAAACTTCCAAACCAGGCATCTACACCTGCGGTGTGTTCCAGGGCCCCAAAGACATCCCAGGATCGGTCACGGAAGCCAGTGCGGCCGCCTGCCTGGCCGGTGCCGACCTGTCCGAATCACGGGGCCTGGACATCTCTACCGTGGACGTCCCCGATCAAAAGGACGTTGCCGGGGAAGAGCCGCGCATCGGCGTGTTTGTGTGCAACTGCGGCATCAACATCGGCGGCATCGTGGACGTCCCAGCGGTGGAGAAGTATGCCAGCACGCTGCCCAATGTCGTGTTCTCCGACAACAACCTCTTCACCTGCTCCCAGGACACCCAGGAAAAAATAAAGGAAATGATCCTGGAACAGAACCTCAACCGCGTGGTGGTGGCTTCCTGCAGCCCCAAAACCCACGAACCTATGTTCATGGAGACCCTGGAGGCTTGCGGGCTTAACAAGTATCTGTTTGAAATGGCCAACATCCGCAACCAGAATTCCTGGATCCACTCCAAGATGCCGGAAACAGCCACCGAAAAAGCCAAGGATCTCGTACGCATGGCAGTGGCCAGGGCCGGCACCCTGAAGCCGCTCGACGAAAAAGTCATTCAAGTCAACCAGCGCGCCCTGGTCATTGGCGGCGGTATTGCCGGCATGAACTCAGCCCTCAACCTTGGCAAACAGGGTTTTGAAGTGGTCCTGGTGGAAAAGGAGCCAGCTCTGGGCGGCTTTGCCCGGAACCTGCGCCATACTATCGAAGGCGCGGACGTTCAAGCATACCTTGGAAAACTGATTGCCCAGGTCGAAGCCCACGACAAGGTGGAGGTCGTCACCAGTGCCAAGGTTTCCGGATTTGGCGGCTACAAAGGAAATTTTAAAACCACTATCACGCTCGACAATGATGCGGAACCCCGCGAAATTGATCACGGCGTTATTATCGTGGCCACCGGCGCCAACGAATACCAGCCCCAAGAATTTCTTTATGCCGAAGACGACCGGGTGGTTACCCAGGTCGAATTCACTCAAATGCTGGAAGACAAAGGCTCTGATGACCTCGATACTGTGGTCATGATCCAGTGTGTTGGCTCCAGAAACGATGAACTGGTGGAGTGCTCGCGCATCTGCTGCCAGGCAGCGGTTAAAAACGCTTTGCTGGTCAAGAAAGCCAGCCCGGACACTCAGGTGTTCGTGCTCTACCGGGATATGCGCACTTACGGCCTGATGGAGGACTACCTCACCGAAGCCAGGGAAAAAGGCGTCATCTTCATGCGCTATGATGCGGATACACCGCCCCAGGTTGAAGCGTCGGCAGACGGCATCATTGTCAAGACCAAAGACCATGTGCTGCAGCGCGACGTGGAAATCGCCGCAGATCAACTGGTCCTGAGCGCCGGCATGCGGGCCGCCGACACCAAGGAACTGAGCGGCATCATGAAGCTGAATGCCAACCCGGAAGGCTATTTCATCGAAGCCCACGTCAAGCTAAGACCGGTTGACATGCCCGGCGAGGGTATCTTTCTCTGCGGCACGGCCCACGGGCCCAAGCTGATTTCGGAAACCATATCCCAGGCTCAGGCCGCTGCATCCCGGGCCACCACCTTCCTGGCCAGGCCGGAAATCAAGCTTTCGGCCATTGCCGCTCAGGTGGATACGGATTATTGTGTCAAATGCCTGACATGTGTACGAACATGTCCTTTTGACGTACCTGTTTTTAATATGGAAACCAAACTCATCGAAATCGATGCAGCCCTCTGTCATGGGTGCGGTGCGTGCACGGGCGTCTGCCCGCGCCAGACCATTCAGCTGGGTTTTTATGAAGATGACCAAATAGCCTGTAAAATAGATGCGTTGCTGGCAGGAGGAATGTAATGACGGAATTTGAACCGACAATTATCGCATTTTGCTGTGAATACTGAGGCTATTCGGCTGCGGACCTGGCAGGTTCCATGCGACTCGAATACCCTGCGAGCATCAAGATCATCAGGGTGCCCTGTACCGGCAAAGTGGATGTTATGTATTTGTTGAGAGCAATTCAAAAAGGCGCGGATGGTGCTTATGTGGTCGGCTGCCTCGAAGGTGCCTGCCACTACAACGAAGGCAACTTCAGGGCCCGGGAACGGGTCAACCACGTGCGCATGCTGCTGGAAGAAATCGGCCTTGAAGCAGATCGTGTGAGAATGTATAACCTCTCCTCCGGCGAAGGCCCCACGTTTGCAGCCTTTGCCCGGGAGATGACCGAAAATATAAAAAATCTTGGACCAAACCCGTTAAAAAATTCGGCAAAAGCCTAAATCGGAGGATATAAAATGGCTGAAGAAGCAATTAAACTCGGAGGAAAAAAGAAAAGCTTTTTTATCGACAAAGTAAAGGAGCTTCTCCCCGAAGGGGGCAATTTGAACCTTTGTCTAACCTGCGGAGCATGCTCGTCAGGCTGTCCGGCCACCGGACTCGGCGGCATGGACCCCAGGAAATTTCTACGCATGGCGGCCCTCGGCATGGACGAAGAGATCAGGAATTCCGACTGGAAATGGTTTTGCAGCATGTGCCAGCGCTGCATTTACGTGTGCCCCATGAAAATCGATATCCCCCAGCTCGTGTTCAACGCACGCGCCCAGGTTCCCCGGGAGGAGAGGCCCAAGGGTATTCTAGGTTCCTGCGACATGGCCCTGCGCAATGACACCTGCAGCGCCATGGGAGCGACCGAAGAGGATTTCAAGTTCGTGGTCGGCGATGTACTGGAGGAATACCAGGAATCACAACCTGAATTCGCGGATATGCAGGCGCCCGTCAACAAAAAGGGAGCTCAGTTCTTTTTGAACCAGAACTCCAGGGAGCCAGTCACCGAACCGGACGAAATGGTGCCCCTGTGGAAGATCTTACACCTGGTTGGGGCGGACTGGACCTACGGGAGCAAAGGCTGGGCCGCTGAAAACTACTGCATGTTTATGGCCGACAACGAAAACTGGAAGCACATCGTGGAGGTCAAAAAGAAAGCCGTGGAGGATCTGGGGTGCGAGGTCTGGCTCAATACGGAATGAGGGCACGAACTATTCGCAGTCCGGGCCGGACTGAACAAATTCAAACTCGACTATAACTTCGAGATCAAAAGCATCATTCAATACTATGCCCAGTGGATCAGGGAAGGCAAACTCAAGGTCAACTCCGACTGGAACAAGGAACGCCAAATCAAGTTCACCGTACAGGACCCCTGCCAGCTGGTCAGGAAATCCTTTGGCGATCCCGTGGCCGAAGACCTGCGCTATGTGGTCAAGGCCGTCGTCGGCGAAGAAAACTTTGCCGAGATGTACCCTAACAAATCCAACAACTTCTGCTGCGGCGGCGGCGGGGGGTTCCTGCAATCCGGTTATCCAGACGAACGGCGCGCTTACGGCAAGTGTAAGGCCGATCAGATCCTGGCCACCAAGGCGCCTTACTGCATCACACCCTGCCACAACTGTCATGCCCAGGTTCATGATTTGTCGGAACAGCGCGACCATCCATGGCAGACCGTCCACCTTTGGACCCTGATCTGCCTGTCGCTAGGCATACTGGGGCCCAATGAAAGGACCTATCTGGGCGATGACCTCAAAGATGTGGACGTGTTTCATCCTGAATCGGAAATGTAGGCAATCGTCTTCCACCTTAAATCGATGTGACGGGATATTCCCCCTGTATTGCATCGATTGGTGAGGATGACAGCTTAGGAGGAAAAATGATAGTTGCCAAAAGAAAACCCTTTGATGAAATCAAAGAATATATCAAGGACTACAAAAAGGTCCTTGTCGCCGGATGCGGCACCTGCGTGGCAGTTTGCCTGGCTGGCGGTGAAAAAGAGGTCGACGTCCTCAACACCGAGCTGGATATGGCCAGGAAACTGGACAACAACCCGCTGGAAACGGGCACCATCACCATTGAACGCCAGTGCGACGTGGAATATCTCGAAGGACTGGACGATGTGGTAAAGGATTACGAGGCGATCCTGTCCATGGCCTGCGGCGTGGGCATCCAGTTCCTGGCGGAACGTTTCCCGGGGATTCCCGTCTACCCGGCAGTGGACACCACGGGCATGTCAGCCAATCTCGCCATA
>JAQYWF010000452.1 GCA_030145105.1 Desulfosarcina sp. | reverse complement strand
CCCGACATGCTTATCCTGAAAATACGCATGAAGGCCGGCAACCAATTCTTCGAGTTCCGGATAATCGGCGCTCGATAAACTCAGCAAACTGACGGTATCATATCCTGTCGCGCATAGGCAAAGGTTTTTTTGATCCCGTCATGGATCACGGCCTGAATCGAAAAGTAAGCATGGAAGAAGGTGTAGAAAGGATTTTCCACCGCCTGATCGATGGGGTCTATCGTCGATGGCCCCGTCCGGCCCCCCCGACACATCTTCTCAGATCCTGCCGCATCATCTCCCACCGCGGTGAACACGACAACCACAGTCGATTCGAAAACACCCTGGCGGCATTTGACGCGGCAGTCGACGCCGGGGTCTGGGGCATCGAACTGGATCTGCGCTGGACCCGTGACCGGGTGCCGGTGGTGTTTCACGACCCGGACACCCGCCGCCTGTTCAATGAAGATGCGAGAATCGACCGTATGGCGCTGGCCACCCTCAAGGAAAGATTTCCCTTGATCCCAACCCTGTCGGAAGTGATCGACCGTTACGGCGGCCGGCTGCACCTGATGATGGAAATCAAGAACGAACCATACCCGGCGCCCGCGGTGCAGTCCCGCTGCGTGCAAAACCAGCTCGAGGCCCTTTCCCCCGGGAAGGATTTCCACCTGATGGGCCTACATCCTGCTCTGTTCGGCTATTTCGCCTTTCTGCCGGCCAGGACCTTTGTGTCCATCGCCCGGATACGAATCGACCGCTTCAGTCGCATGGCGGCAACAAATAAATGGGGTGGCATTGCCGGCCACTTCCTGTTGACAACCAATGGGTTAATAACCCGCCATCATCGGCTGGGTCAGGCTGTCGGGACCGGCTTCGCCGATTCCCGGCGCTGCCTGTTTCGGGAGGTCGCCCGCGGCGTGGATTGGGTTTTTTCCAACCGGGCGGCAAAGATGCAGACCATTTGCGACAGCGCCCGAGACAACCAGGCGCAAAGTGTGACGGTTGAATAAAGCAGGTAGGTCGGTTGACGGAACACCAGACTGTGTCATCCCGGAAGCAGCGAAGCGGATATCCGGGATCCAGAAAGTCGACTTCGCGGGAATGACGCCAAACACGAAACCAGGTGGCATAGTAAAACCGCCAACTGCCGAATACCCGGGTTTAAGAGATCACTTGAACTTTATAGAGAACCGGATTTTTTTATTTCATCGGCATCGCGCAGCGATACCTCACTTGGACATTCGTAATTGGATATTGGACATTCTGCGGTTCGCTTTTTCCGATAAGTTCCAATTCGGGATTTTGTTCTCCGACCTCAGTCCTCGGACATCCGTCTATTTTACAGCATCGCCGCCTGCGCCCGCCCTTTCTCCTCATCCACGAAATAGAGCAAAATGGCACCGGCGGCAAACAGAATCAGCACCGAGGCCATGCTCCATCGGGCGGCCATGGCACCCACCTGGATCAGATCCGTGGCCGTGGGATCTGCCGGCATGAGTATCCGGCGCATGAGCAACCCCACACCGCCCACCAGCACCGGGCCGATGATGGCGGCGAATTTGCCCAGCATGTTATAAAAGCCGAAAAACTCCGCCGGTTTGTCCGCCGGTATCAGGCGCGAGTAATAGGAACGGGAAAGGGCCTGGATCCCTCCCTGCACCAGACCGATGACCACCGCCAGCACGTAGAATTCTTCCTTGCGGGTCATTGTGATCCCCCAGAAGGTGGCCGCCACATAAACGCCGATGGCGATGTATATGCCTTTTCGCGGACCCATTCGCTGGCCCAGCCGGCCGAAAACCAGAGCCGCCGGAAAGCCCACGAACTGGGTTACCAGAAGGGCCAGGAGAAGGTCGTTGGTGGCAAAGCCCAAACTCATGCCATAATCCACCGCCATGCGGATGATCGTGTCCACACCGTCGATGTACAGCCAGTAAGCACACAAAAACAGCAGGACGGTCTTCATGTGCCGCAGCCGGCCGAAGGTGTGCTTGAGCTGGGCAAAACCGCCGGACCAAATGCCGGCGGTAGTGGTTCGCGCGGCTGCCGGTGGTGCTTCGGGCACCCAGAACAGGATAAACAAGGTAAAAAAGCCCCACCACAGGGCCACGGTTAAAAAGCCGATCCGCACCGCCTGGCCGGCATCGGCCAGACCGAACCGATGGGGCATCACGACCATCAACACGTTGACCAAAAAGAGCAGCCCCCCGCCCAGGTAGCCCATGGAAAAGCCGAAACCCGACACGAAATCCACGTCCTTTTCTCCGGCCACCTCCGGCAGCAGGGCATCGTAAAAGATGTTGGCGCCGGAAAAACCGATCACACCCATGGCATAGACCACCACGGCAAAAGCCCATTGCCCCTGACCTACAAAGTAGAGGGCGGCAGTCATCAGCACCCCCAGGTAAGCAAACAGGGCCAGAAACCGTTTGCGGGCAGAGCTCCGATCGGCCACGGCACCTAAAATCGGTGCGGCCAGGGCCACCAGCAGACCGGCGGCGGCATTACCCAGTCCCAGACGGGCCGTGCTAAGATTGACGTCGACGCCGGCACTCCAGTACTGCTTGAAAAAAACGGGGAAAAATCCGGACATCACCGTGGTGGCAAAGGCGGAATTGGCCCAGTCATACATGGCCCAGCCCCATACGGCCTTTCTTCGTGATTTCATGACAATTGTGCTCCTTGGACCGACGGTGATCATTTTCACTTGTAAAAAGGGACTGTCAACCGTATCCTTGAATGGCGGCCCAATGCGCTGAACCCACTTCTGAAACAGTTAATTCGGATGAATATGAACAGCGACGCCTCAAACCTGCCGGTATTCTTCCCAAATGAGGATTTTGACACTCACTTTAAGGTATTCCACGAGTTGATGTCAAACAAGGTGTTTGAGATCCTGCTG
>JAQYWF010000456.1 GCA_030145105.1 Desulfosarcina sp. | reverse complement strand
GGAGCAAACAGGGAAGGCGGAGTAGCCGTCGGTGCAACGAATCCCATCCTTGGCCAATTGATCCATCGCTGGTGTGTTTAACGGGCCGCCATAGCAACCCAACTCGCCATAACCAAGATCATCGGCCAGAATCAGAACGACATTCGGGGAGGTCCGAGCCGGACGGATACCTTTCGTTCCACCCGCAGCAACCGCCGCGTTTCCAAACATTGGAACAACCAATGATGCCAAAACCAGCCGCTTTAAAAAATCTCATCTGCATCTTTTTATTTCCTCTTATTATCGACTCGTGTTTCATTTTATCTCTTAAAAAATCAGCAACAAAAAATGCGCCACCTTACTGTCTAATTGTCAAACCGGTACTGCATCATCAACGAATCGTCGGTGGTCAGGACGCGTGCGTTGCGGATCTCGGCTTCGGCACCTTTGCCGCCAAGGATGAAACGCAGCCCCTTCAACCGGTTCTCAAAATCCAGTGGCAGACGGTATGTTTTCCAGGCCCTGGAAAGCGCAACATCATGCGCATGGTCTGCGCTATATTCCCCGGCCGTCATCCAGGTACCGACTTTCCATTGCAGGCTCAGCGGACTGCGGGTTTCAGACCGGGCCTCAAACTCAACGATCGCACCGTCATTGGCAAAGGGAACCACCCGGGTTTCAACCACCAATTCTGCCGCGTTGGAGGTCAGCGACAGGGCTCCGTCCTTTTCAGCCCCTTTTCCATCCCTGGCAACCGCCCAGACCCCGACGGTACGTCCGTGGTAATTTTCGTTCGGTCTCGGCTGCAGCGAGCCGCTCTCGGCATAAAAATCATCCAGCTGCCGGATCATCGCCTGAACCTTTTCCGGATAGGCATCGGCCAGGTTGTTGGATTCGCTGAGGTCGTTTTTGAGGTTGTAGAGTTCATAGCGGTGCGACTGATCCGCCGCGTCGAACCAGAACCTCAGCAGCTTCCAGTCTCCCACCCGGATGTGTGTGCTCGGCAGGCTGTGGGTCTGTTTGGTAAAGGCAGTCCACTCGCAAACCGTCGGGCCGCGGTCATACGGCGTCCCTTTCAGGGCTGGTAGAAAACTGACGCCGTCTTTATGCACATCCGGCAGCAACTTTTGTCCGGTCATCTCCAGCAGGGTCGGATAGTGATCCACCGTGGATACGATATCCCGGTTCACCGAACCGGCCTTGATTTTTCCCGGCCAGGTAACGATCAGCGGGATGCGTACGCCCCCCTCATAATTGGTTCCCTTCCCGCCGCGCAAGGGATGGTTGTTGGTCGGCGTGGTGCCATCAGCGCTCTCATACATCATGCCCCCGTTGTCCGAGGTGAGAATGACAATGGTGTTTTTGTCGATTTTGTTTGTCTTCAGCGCATCGATCACACGCCCGATACTCCCGTCAAGCACTTCGATCATAGCTCCCATCGTCGGGCAGTGTTGCGGATTATTCACATCCGCTTTCTTTTTCCATTTTTCGACCAGTTCCGGTTTGGACTGAATAGGCGCGTGTACACTGTAGGTCCAGAAACACATGAAAAACGCTTCGTCTTTATGTTCGGCAATGTACTCCACCGCGCGGTCGGCCAGGTAATCGTCGATATGTTTGTCCGCCGGGAGATCGTCAGGCAAGGTATCCGCATCTCTCCATGGGGAAAAGAACTGGCGGCGTCCATCTTTACCGGGCGGTCCGGGATGATACCTGCCGCCGACGACAAAATCAAAGCCGTTGTTTTCCGGAATATGGGGCGCGTGCCCGAGATGCAATTTTCCGAAGAACGAGGTGGCATATCCGGCATCCTTCATGGCTTCGCCCAGGGTATAGTATTCCGGGTTCAGGAAATTAACGGATTTGGGCGTGGCCGCCCGCTGATCCGCGTGCGCCTTGGTCCGCACCACGTGTTCATGGTGCCCTTTAACATGACCGGACGGAACCAAGAATCCGCTTCGCACAGGATACCAACCGGTCATGATGCTGCACCGGGTCGGCGAACAGGTGGGATTCGCTGAATAGGCATCGGTGAACAGCATGCCCTCCGCCGCCAGCCGGTCTATATTCGGGGTCTCGTAAAACGTACTGCCGTAGCACCCCAAATCTTTCCAGCCCAGATCGTCCGCCACAATGAGGACAACGTTAGGCCGGCACGCCTCCCCCGCGTCGCTGCTGGCGATGGCCGCGCACACACGCACGACCGTTAACAACATTGAATTCCATTTTTTGATCATTTGCTCTCTCTAAAACTGTTTTCAGTTTGCTTTCGTTTTTCAGTTGCCTCGCTGTCTACGGACGACGGGGACGTCGTCCCTCCAATAAGCTTCTAATTCTCTCCACCCAGCAACCGGATATAATCCACCCGCATCGTCCCCGTGACTTCCTCGCCCGCACCGGCTTCCAGGCGGAGCTGATCGATGGTGCCCTTCCAGCCGTCAACCTTGCTCAGATCGACCCGATAAACCCGCATCTGCTTGTCATTCGACACCACATCGAAATGTGCGGCATTCGCGGAGGAAAACCTCAGTTTCATTTGTTTGGCACTGGTGTGGTTCTGCATGCGCACTTCGAGGAACTGCCCTTTCCCGGCCGCAAGGTCGAGCCCATTCGGCGACACCAGCCTGGCGTCCGCCGTGTCCTTGGCCACCACGATGTAATAACCGCCGGCCACATACTTCACGGGCTTCGCAACGCCACAGTCTTTGATCTCCCAGCCGGTGTCTCCCAATGATTCTTCGGTCCAGCCTTCTTTGTTCAGGTTTTCATTAAATTCCCAGCCCTTGACGAGCGTCGTGTTCGGCTCAAGCACCGCCACATACAGAAGGTCGCTTACCCAG
>JAQYWF010000337.1 GCA_030145105.1 Desulfosarcina sp. | reverse complement strand
GGCTACCAACCGGGCGCTTTTTTATTTCTGAAACGATATATAACGCCGGACACATGCAGTTACAGCCAGGTAACACGTGCAGATAAAAAACCTGTTTAAATACTGGACACTTCAAATTTTCAATCCCGGAGCGGTGATCAAGGATAAATATGCTTCGTTTCAGTCGCTGCTTGAAAAGGACAAACACGCCCATGAACTGATGGCTGAACTGGAGGAGATCTACTACGATCAGGTGCCGGTGGATTTCAACGTCATTGAAGACAAATATGGGCAATTTTCCTCCGCCGTCGGCCATATGATTGCCGATCTGCTTAAGATTTGCCCTGGCAAATACACGGCCCTGAACGCCTTTCACAAAAAATTTGATGATTACGTGCGGTTCATGCTCGTTTCTGAAAGGGAATCCGCGGAACCACCCTATGCGGTGGCATTGGATCATCGGCAGGCGTTGGACGAATCACTCGTTGGCGGCAAGGCGGCCAATCTGGCAAGGGCATCACAAACCCTGCAGCTTCCTGTACCGGCCGGATTTGTTATTACTACCCGCGCGTTCCACCGATTTATTACGTTCAACGACCTGGACGGCCTGATTGCAGACAACCTGTCCCGGCTGGATATTCATTCCGGGGCGTCCTTAGCCACGGTTTCGGATGCGATTTGCAGGGCGATTCGTGAGGCTACCGTTCCCGGAGATGTGGTCGATGCGATTACCGGTGCATTGGCAGGTTTGCAGGCTCAATGGGACCACACTACGCGACTGGCCATTCGAAGCAGCGCGAAAGGCGAAGACTCCAAAACCTCCTTTGCCGGCCAATATCAAACCGTATTAAATGTCGGCGAAACAGATATTTTAAATGCCTACAAGCAGGTACTGGCCAGCAAATATTCGCCTTCGGCACTGGTTTACCGGATCAACTACGGTCTGGCGGACCGAGAGGCTCCCATGGCTGTTTTGGTGGTGGAAATGATCGCCGCCAAAGCCAGCGGGGTCATGGTAACCCGCGAACCCAACGAAGAAGCAACCGCCAACCGACTTTCCATTCATGCGGTGTGGGGACTGGGCCAACTGCTGGTGGACGGCAAGTCTGTTCCGGCGGTTTATCAGGCCGCCAAAACAGATCCACCGGCGATTGTGTCCAAACGCCCTCACCAGCAGGTTGAACAGCGGGTCTTCGATTCGGATCAGGGCCTGGTTACGCACATCTTGGATGATGCACAAATTGCACAGGCGCCGATCCCGGTATCCACCGCCTTGACATTGGCCGAATGGGGAATGCTTCTGGAAAACCATTTCGGCCACACGCAGGATGTGGAATGGTGTCTTGCCCACGACAATCGGTTGGTTCTGCTTCAAACCCGGCCATTTTTTGCCGAGCCGGTCCGCCAAACGGCGGACCGGCTCGTGTGTTCATTTGAAACCGTGGAAAATGCGGTGCTGGTTTCCGGCGGACAAACCGCCGCCGCCGGTATCGCCGCCGGTAAAACCGTCAAAATCAGGGACATCGATGACCTGGCCAATGTCCCTGATGGTTCGGTTTTGGTCACACACAGCATCCCCCCGGAATTTGCCGCCGCCGTCAATCGTTTGCATGCCGTCGTTGCTGAAGTCGGCAGTTCAGCCGGTCACTTTGCATCGGTGGCCCGTGAATTCGGGATACCCACCATCGTTAATGCACGCGATGTGCTGACCGCCTTGCCGGAAGGGATTGATGTGACGGTGGATGCAGAAAGCGGTACTGTCTACCGCGGAGTCGTTCAGGCCATGGTCGATAGCCCCTGTGCCCGACGAAATCTGTTGGTCGACAGCCCTTTCATGAGTCGGTTGGGGGCCGTGATGAGCTTTATCGCGACTCTCGAGTTGGTGGATCCAAGCGGCGCGAACTTTACTCCGCAAGGCTGCCGTTCCCATCATGATATCATCCGGTTTGTCCATGAAAAAGCGGTGGCCGCCATGTTTCAACTCAGCGATATCCGTCTACGCCGTATCGGCGGTTCCAAGAAGCTAAACATCGGCATCCCCATGCTGTTTTACGTGATCGATGTCGGCGGTGGTTTTGCGGGCGGTATCAGCGGCCAATCCCGTGTGGAATTGACCGATATAGAAAGTGGGCCGCTGCTTGCCCTGTTCAGCGGGTTGACCCACCCGGATATTCAATGGGGGACGTTTTCCCATTTCGACTGGGCCTCCCACGACAAGGTGGCCATGAGTGGCGGTTCTATAAGCCCGGATTCGGTCATGTTTGCCAGCCACGCCATCATTTCTGACATCTATGCCAACCTGAATCTGCGTTTTGGGTATCACTTCGTTGTTCTGGATACGGTTTGCGGTGATAAGGAAGCGGACAACTACATTTTGTTGCGGTTTTCAGGCGGCGGTGCAGATATCGAGAAACGTAGGCTGCGTGCCGCCTTTTTAAGCCTGATTTTTAAGCGCCTGGGATTTGATGTGACCCGGAAAAGCGATCTGATCGATGCAAAATACGGCACCGCCGGAAAAGAAAAAATTGCCCACACGCTGGACATGGTAGGTCGTCTGTTGGGAGCTACAAGATTGATGGACATGTATCTGAAGAACGAAACTATGGTTGACACGTATGCGGATGAATTCATGCAGGGGCGGTACCATTTTTCCAGTGTAGATTTGTAAATAACTGATTGTTAACACAAGAAAACATGGACCTCAGAAGGGAAAGGCAGGACATGTGGGCGATTATGAAGTAACCTGGATCACCGAGCAGTTGGCAGCGGGTCATGCACCACTTTCCTATGATGACCTGGAGACCATTAAGGCCCGGGGTATCGATGCCATCGTCAATCTGTGCGGCGAATTTTGCGATCTGCATGAGATTCAAGAGGACTCCGGGTTTGCGGTGTACTATCTCCCCATCGCAGATGAGTGCGCTCCCGACATGGGAGAAATGGAAAAAGCACTTACCTGGTTGGAACAGAAACTCGCGCAAGGCCATAAAGCGTTAGTGCACTGTCGTTTTGGGGTGGGGCGCACCGGTACATTTGTCAGCGCGTTCCTAATGAGAACCGGCATCGATTTAAAGGCAGCAGAAAAAATATTGAAAAAAACCCGTGCCAATCCTTCCAACTACTGTCAGTGGAAATTGTTGCGCCAGTACAACAAAGCGTTAAAAAAAAGACGGAATCGGTAAGATCGAATTAGTGGCATTGGTCATTTGCTTAACCATTAGTTAAAGAGACAACTCATTTTTGGTCTTCAGCGAAACAGGAATCGATAAAGCCAGCGGTGGAGCCACTGGCCGTAAGGCGGCCAGGCCAGACGTGTGCTGTTGAGTCGCCCCCGGGTGAATACCGGTCGTACCTTGGAAAAGGTCAGAAATCCGGTTTTGCCGTGATACGCGCCCATGCCAGACTGCCCGATTCCGCCGAAGGGCAGGTCGTCCTGGGCCACGTGGGCAAGGGTGTCGTTGATGCACACCCCCCCCGATCGCGTCTTGTCGAGAACGCTTTGGATCCGCTTTCTGTTTTCATCAAAGTAATACAGGGCAAGCGGTCGGGGTCGGTCGTTGACATAGTCGACGGCCTCGGATAGCCGCCGGTAGGTGACGACGGGAAGAATGGGGCCGAATATTTCCTCTTGCATGACAGTCATGTCACTGGAGGGTTCTAACACCAGCCACACCGGCATTTTACCGGTATCTGAAAAAAGATCTGCCGATGGGTTGATCTGCACCAGACGTCCGCCTTTTTTTCTTGCATCGGTCAGGCAGCCGGAAAGTCGGTTGAACTGCCGTTTATTGACGATGGCCGTGTAGTCTGGGTTGGCTGCCATGGTGGGATAGAGGCGGGCGACGGCTGCTGAAAATGCTTTTACAAACGCATCCAGACGTTTCTCCGGGCAGAGGAGATAATCAGGCGCGATACAGGTCTGCCCGGCATTGAAGCACTTGCCGAAGGCGATGCGTTTGGCGGCGGTGTCGATGGGGTAGCCCGGCGCCACCAGTGCCGGTGACTTGCCCCCCAGTTCAAGGGTGACGGGCGTGAGGTTCTCGGCCGCGGCGCGCATGACGTGGCGACCGACAGCGGTGGATCCGGTGAAGAGCAGGTGGTCGAAATTCAGCCGGGAAAAAGCCTCGGCGACATCCGCATCCCCGGTGACCACGGATACATGATCGTCGGCAAATATTCCGGCCAGCATCTCGCGAAGGGTCTGGGTGGTGTTGGGGGTGTATTCGCTGGCTTTAATCATGACCCGGTTACCGGCTGCCAGTGCTCCGGTCAGCGGTCCGATTGTCAGGTAGACGGGGTAGTTCCACGGGGAGATGACGCCCACCACCCCCAGGGGCTGATAAAGCACCCGCGCCCGTGCCGGTTGAAATATCAGGCCGACCCGCCGCCGGTCGGGCCGCATCCAACGGCTCACGTGATCTGCCGCATAGCGGATGCCTTCGAGGCTGGGAAAGATTTCCGCCAACAGGGTCTCGTCGCGGCTGCGTCCGTTGAAATCCATATCAATGGCCTCGGACAGGCGATGTCGGAAGGCCTTCAGGGCTGAGGCCAGTTGCCTGAGGTGCCCTTTGCGCTGTCCGGCCGAGGGCATCGGATTCATTTGAAAGGCGGCACGCTGGCGGTTCAGCAGCTGCTTCATGGCAAGGGCCCGGTTCTGTGGGGTGTCTGGTTGCATGGGTTGGTTTTGCTCCTGCTATCATTGATCGATGGTTTACCTTAACCATCATATAATCATTCGAAACCAGCAATACTGAAAAAACTTGTCATCGCGTGCTGTGCAACGTATTCTGCTCCCATTATTTTTCGACGGTCGATGGATTGTTTTCGGGAGATCGTCCTTATGCCGCAAGGCCGGGATTCATGGACACATCTTTTTTTACCACGCTGCGCGTATTTGTTCCATTTGCAGCCGGATATTTTCTATCTTACCTGTACCGGGTGGTCAATGCGGTCATCGCTCCGGATCTGGTGGGTGATCTGGGTATCGGCCCGTCGGCGTTGGGCTTGCTGACCGCCACCTACTTTATTTCTTTTGCCTCATCGCAATTGCCGTTGGGCGTGCTGCTGGATCGCTTCGGTCCCCGGCGAATGGAAGCTTTTCTGCTGCTTTTCGCCGGGCTGGGGGCCTATCTTTTTTCCCGATCTGGGTCGTTGGCCGGCCTGGTGGTGGCCCGGGCTTTTATCGGTTTCGGAGTGTCGGCCTGTCTCATGGCGGCCTTTAAAGCTTACACCCTGTGGTTTCCCAAAGAACGCTGGCCTCTGGTAAATGGATTTCAAATGGCAGCCGGTGGCCTTGGTGCCCTGGCGGCGACAGCACCGGTGGAGGCGGCGCTGCAGGTGACCGACTGGCGCGGCGTCTTCATGGTGCTGGCCGTGCTCACCCTGCTGGTGGCCGTGGCCGTATACACGGTAGTTCCCGAAAAACCGTCCGGCGGGGCTGGCGAAAGCTTTAATCATCAGTTGCAGGGCGTCAAAACCGTGTTCACCAGCCTTGAATTCTGGCGAGCGGCACCGTTAACCACCTTGTCCCAGGCGTCCTTTCTTGCCATACAAGGGCTCTGGGCCGGGCCCTGGCTCAAGGATGTGGCCGGGCTGGAGCGCATGGCGGTGGCCAACGTGCTGCTTTGGGTTGCCGTGGCCATGATCGCGGGATTCATCCTGTTGGGCTCGCTGGCCGAGCGATTGAGCCGCTCAGGCATC
>JAQYWF010000382.1 GCA_030145105.1 Desulfosarcina sp. | reverse complement strand
ATGGCAGCACGTCAAAACCGTTGATTTGCTGCCCCCGCAGGAAATTACCCACACCGTTTCGATCGGGGAGGGAGAAAAAACCAAGTCCATCACCCTTCGGGCCAAGGCGCCACAGCGGGTCCGTATCGTGCTCGATCGGGTGGATCAGATGCTCTTTGAGCGCCTGGCCAAAATCTTGGGAGATGGCTATTTTGACACCTTTGACCCATCCGTCTATGTGGCCGCCGATCCCGGCCTGACTGCTGCGCAGCTAAACGCCCAGGCAAGGGAGTTGGTGCCCCCGACCGCCCACAACCCCATCATCGAGTTTTATCTCCGGCCGGGTGTCAAATTTCACGACGGACATGAGGTGACGGCCGCGGATGTAAAATTCACCTATGAAGCCATAATCAACCCCAAGAACCTCTCTCCCCGCATTCCCGACTACGAGCCGGTGAAACAGGTGGATGTCGTCGATCCACTGACGGTGCGCATTGTATACAAACGGCTCTATTCGCCGGCTTTTGCAACCTGGGGCATGGGTATTTTACCCGCCCACCTGCTCAGCGACCAGGCGCTTGCCCAGGAGGCGACCGAAAGTGGCCAGGAGTCGGAAGCCTTCAGCATGCGTCAGAGCCGATTCAACCGCCACCCCATCGGCTGCGGACCATTTGTGTTTCAGGAATGGAAATCGGACCAGTACGTGCGCCTGAAGCGCTTTGAAGCCTATTGGGAGGGCGCGCCCAACTATCAGGAATACGTGATGCGTATTATCCCCGATCCCCTGACCCAGGAGATGGAGTTTTATGCCGGCACGATTGACGATTACAACGTGCTGCCGCATCAAGTGGCGCGGTTCAGAAAAGATGAACGCTTTCAAAATTTTTCGGGCACCGCCTTCGGCTACTCCTACATCGGCTACAATTCAAGGCGGGAGCCGTTTTCCGATCCCCGGGTACGCCGGGCGCTGGGCATGGCCATCGACACCCAGGAAATCATCGACTACGTGCTCTACAGCCAGGGAGAATCCATTACCGGTCCATTCGTGAAACAGACCGATTTTTATAACCACAACATCGCACCGTTGCCCTATGATCCGGAAGGTGCGGTCAAGCTGCTGGGAGAGGCCGGGTGGCGGCGCGGAAGCGACGGCTATTTACAAAAAAACGGCAAGCGCCTGGCCTTCACCTTGATCACCAACAACGGCAACCCGCTGCGAAAAGCCATTCTGGCCATTGCCCAGGATGCATGGAAAAAGATCGGCATTCAGGTTGAGACCGATCTGCTGGAGTGGTCGGTGTTTATTCAAAGACGAGTCAATCAACTCGACTTTGACGCCTTGATATTGGGCTGGTCGATGGGCATCGATCCCGATCTGTTTCAAATCTGGCACTCCAGCCAAAGCGGCCCCTTTCAACTCAACTTCGTGGGATTTTCCAACCCCAAGGCCGACGATTTGATTCTTAAGATTAGACAGGAGTATGATCATGAGCGCCAGGTGGAATACTGCCACCGGTTGCATGAAATCATTGCCGCGGAGCAGCCGTATACCTTTTTGTACATCAGCCGCTGGACCGCTTTGTTGGACAAACGCATTGTAAGAGCGATCACCGGTGCCGACGGCCGCAGCGTCTACAAACCCATCGTACCCACCAAAACCGGCAGCTACAGCTTTCATTTCAACCAGTGGATCAAACTGAACCGGCCACCCGAATTTTCGGCCGACGGATAGGGGGCACCCATGCTGGCATTTATGGGAAGAAGCATCATTCAAAAGGTCGTGACCCTTTTTTTCGTCTCGGTGATCTCCTTCTTGATCATTCATCTGGCTCCCGGCGAACCCAGTCAAATCGATCCCCTGAACCCCAAGTTCACACCGGAGATGGTGGCGCGCATGCGCACTGAGTTCAATCTGGACAAGCCACTGCATGTCCAGTACATGCTTTTTTATAAAAATCTCTTCACCGGCCGGATTGTCTCCTGGCGTGACAATTTGCCGGTGCTGGGGAAGATATGGGAGCGTTTTCTGAACAGTTTGCCCCTGTTTATCGTGGGTACCATTCTGACCTGGACCTTTTCATTTCCCGTGGGAATACGATCGGCCATCATGCGAGATGGGGTTTACGATAAATCAGCTACTTTTTTGGCCTATCTGCTCATCTCCATCCCCGGATTCTTTTTTGCCTATATCCTGATCATTTTGACCGTCACCAAACTGCAGGTGCCCGTGATCGGCATGGCGACATTCGGTGTGACGTCGGCGTCCCCTTTTGTTCAGATCATGGATCGCACTTGGCATCTGGTACTGCCCTCCATCCTCGGTGCGACCGGCGGGGTGGCCGTGCTCTCCCGGTATGTGCGCAGCCAGATGCTGGAGATTATCGGACAGGACTATGTGCGCACGGCCCGGGCCAAAGGGCTGTCGTCCGAAACCGTATACTACAGGCACGCCCTGCGCAATGCGCTGCTGCCATTCGTGACCATGTTCGGACTGATTCTGCCCGGTCTCATCGGCGGGTCGGTGATCATAGAATCGATCTTCTCCTGGCCCGGCATGGGGCGCATGGCCTATGAGGCCATCCTGAGCAGGGATTACCCCGTGATTCTTACGGTTAACTTCATAACCGCCGTGTTGGTGCTGGTGGGCACTATGGTCTCGGACCTGCTCTACATGGTGGTCGATCCAAGGATTAAACTCTGATGCCGAGCGCAGTCAACCCCGTCGACCGAATGGAGACCGGCGAAACCTATATGCCGCCATCCCGCTCGCCCTGGGCGGAGACATGGCATCTGCTACGCCAAAATCGAATGGCCTTTAGTGGCCTGATCATTTTTCTGGTTTTTTTTGCTGTGGCCGTGGCCGGGCTGGCCGTAACTTCCGGGAAGGACCCCGTTCTGGACCCCGCCCGCGTGCGCTTGCAGGAAAAGCTGCGGCCTCCCTTGTCTGCCCCCAAAGTGGACAGCCTGCGACCGGAAGCGCTTCCCGCTTTGGGCGTCTATCTGCTGGGCACGGACGATCTGGGCCGGGATGTATTTGCCCGCATGCTCCAAGGGGCCTGGGTGTCGTTGACGGTGGGGTTTGTGGCCGTGGGCATTGCCGTGGGCATCGGCATCCTGCTGGGCGGCATTGCCGGTTACTACGGGCGCAAATATATTCAGTCCGGGCATATTATCTTTGGGCTGCTGTTGGTCGCGGCCATCGTGCTGGCTTATCATAGGCGATTTTCCGCAGCGGCTGTTCTGCTGACCGCTGCCATTGCCGGATTCGTCTTCACCAGCCGACACAACCGCAGCGTGTCGACGTTGCCCGCCTACCTGAAATGGATGGTGCTGCCGACCATGCAGGTGGACACCTTGATCATGCGTGCCGTGGACATCATGCTCTGCTTCCCCTCGTTCTTTTTGATTCTCACGGTGGTGGCCCTGTTGCCGCCGAGCATATACAACATCATGGTCATTATCGGGCTGACCAGTTGGATGGGGACCACCCGTTTCGTGCGCGCCGAATTCCTGTCATTGAGAGAACAGGATTTTGTGGCGGCTGCCAGGGCATTGGGTATCAGCGACGCCCGCATCATATTTCGCCATATCATGCCCAACGCCGTTGCGCCGGTTCTGGTCTCGGCCACCCTGGGCATTGCGTCGGCCATGCTCACCGAAGCGGGACTGAGTTTTTTGGGTTTCGGCGTCCCTCTCCCCCACGCCACATGGGGTAACATTCTGTCCGACGGCAAGGCCTTTATTTTTGACGCCCCCTGGCTGACCTTCACCCCGGGGGTGGTGATTTTAATTGTTGTGCTGGCATTTAATCTGTTCGGGGAGGGGATGCGGGATATACTCAACCCAAAATTGCGCGAACGCAACTAGGTGGTGTCCAGAAAGGGCATCTTTCGGCCCATGCCGGTGTTCTCTGTTGGCAATCCTCGACGTAGCGCTGCTACGCCTGCGGTTGCTAAAACGTTGAGGCCTTGGCCTGAACCAAAATCTACCCTTTCTGGACGTCACCTGATAAGAAATGATGGTTTACTCGTCCGCCCAAATCTTGAACCTGTGAAAGGGCTGTAAAACCATTTCGCCAACTGATAGACAGATGCGGCGTGTCGCCGCACCTTCAACCCAGAACCCAGAACCCAGAACCCAGAACCCAGAACCGTGTACGCTGAACCCTGAAAAATATGGCTCAAACGAACGATATACTGCTTTCCGTGGAAAACCTGCAGGTCCACTTTATTGGCGACGGCCCTGTGGCCCGGGCAGTGGATGGCGTGGATTTCCACATCCGCCGCCAGGAGACGGTCTGCATCGTGGGGGAGTCCGGCTGCGGAAAGACGGTGACGGCCCTGGCCATTTTAGGATTGCTCAAGCAGCCCCCGGCATCGATCGCCGGTGGCCGGATCACCTTTGACGGCCGATCCCTTTTGGATATGCCGCAGGATGAATTGCGCGCCCTGCGGGGCAAACGCATCGCCATGGTTTTTCAAGAGCCCATGACATCTTTGAACCCGGTGTTTACCATCGGCGACCAGGTCGGCGAGGCGGTTCTTGTCCATGAACGGGTGTCGGCGGAGGAGACCCGTCGCCGCACGATCCAGCTTTTGGACGATGTGGGCATTGTCGACCCGCAACGTCGAGTGGGCGACTATCCCCACCAACTCAGCGGTGGGCAGCGTCAACGGGTGATGATCGCCATGGCACTGGCTTGTGAGCCGGACCTGATTATCGCCGACGAACCCACCACCGCCCTGGACGTCACCGTGCAAGCCCAGATTCTGAGTCTGCTGAAAAGCCTGAAGCAGGATAAAAACATGGCCATTCAATACATCACCCACGACCT
>JAQYWF010000076.1 GCA_030145105.1 Desulfosarcina sp. | reverse complement strand
GCCCATCCATAAATGGTTATTTTTCCCGATCTCTGCGTTGCGCGAAAAATTTTATCCTCGGAATATCAACTATATGCCTCCGGTAAAATTTTTCGCACGCCTTGATCTCGACCAAAATCCCTCATTTCTGGACGGACACTAGGTAATACCGGCGAACCCACATCTGACGAAATTTCAGGTCAATTAATTTTTCTGCATCCCTATAGCTTCTGCCAGGGGGGCCAAGAATTTGTGGTTGGCCTTGTGCAGGGGCAAGCGTGCCAGTGATCGAAGGGTGACCCACCGATGGCCATGGGCGCTTTTCAGACGCACCCGGCCGGCCACATACCTGCACAGATGCACGTCGGCGCTGAGCGTGAAATGCGTGTAGGCGTGCCGGATTTTGGTCAGCCGACGGTCCACCGCAACCTTCAGGCCGGTTTCCGCGGCCAGCATCGATTCAACGCGCTGCCTGTCTGTTTGCCCATTGTCGACCGGGACAGCCGGAAATTCCCACAGTCCGCCTAAAAACCCATCCAATGGTCGCCGGACCACCAGCATTTTCCCCTTTTTCAGGATCACCCCGATGGCCAGATGCCGGTGGGGGATTTTTCGGGATGCATCGCGCTTCGGGTACGCTGCGGTCGTGTGGTGTCGGTTTGCCCGGCACAGGTCGGAAAGCGGGCAGGTCACGCAGTCTGGATTTTTTGGGCGGCAGACGAGCGCGCCCAGCTCCATGACGGCCTGGTTGAAATCTGCCGGCTGCTTCGGGCAGACCAGTTCCATGGCCGGCACCTGGAAAATCTTATGGGCACTGCTACGGTTCACGGGGGTGTCGATCTCCAACAGGCGTGACAGTACCCGCTTGACATTGCCGTCAACCACTGGAAGCACGCGGCCGAAGGCAATGCTCAGGACGGCGGCGCAGATGTAGTCCCCCACACCGGGCAGGGATCGGAACTCCTCTGGGTCATCGGGCACCTGGCCGTTGAATCGGGACGTGACCACCCCGGCAGCCCGAAACAGGTTACGGGCACGGGAGTAGTATCCCAAGCCTTCCCACAGTTTGAGCACCTCTTGAATGTCGGCCGCGGCCAGATGCGCGGGCGTGGGGAAGCGATCCATAAAACGACGGTAATAGGGTATGGCGGTGGCCACCTGGGTCTGCTGAAGCATCACTTCCGAGACCCATATGGCAAATGGTTCCGATGTCTCCCGCCAGGGCAGATGTCGTCGATGGGTCGCGTACCAATCCAGCAGTTTTTTTCTTACGATTTCCGATTGCATAGATCCCTTACCGTCTATATGATCCACACCGCCAGCTGGTCGGCCAACTTGAGCACCCGATCGCTGACCCGACCGACGAAATACTCATCGATAAACGTGATCAGCCCCCGGCGGCCTAAGACGATGCCTCCGAAATGGTTGTCCATGGCTTCCTGGACGATGTGGGGGGCGCGGTCCCGGTCCACGGCTTGAATTTTGATGGAAATACGGTCCGGTGACATCCCCTCTGCCAGCAGCCTGCCACGGGCTTCTTCCAGGTGGGGGCCGATCCGGTGCTTGATCGCCTCCATTGGATCGTCGGTATTTTCGAAAATCAAGAACTCCTCGTCGCCGTCCCAGAATTTTCCCTGGTGGCTGATCATACTGTAAAGTTGCAGGCGATGGTCCGACGTTCCCACCAGGGCGGCGACACACGCCACCCCCCTCATGGCGCCATGGGTGCCGTCGAAGGCCACCAGCAGGTTCTTCGCGTCGGGCTTACCGCCTACCACCACCACGGGGATATGCTTGATCTTGGCCACCAGCTTCATTGCCGTGCTTTTGATCAGCCAGTCTTTGAACCGGCTCCAGCCTGTGCGTCCAACGACGACGGCATGGTAGCCGTCGTAAGACTCTTTGATGATGTCCTGGGTGATTCCCAGTTTCCTGTCCGGGGTCTTGACGCCGATGGCCGATTCGATAAAGCCCTTTTGCTTGAAGTAGACTACGGCACTGTCCATGGTGTTGGCGATGTCTATCTTCTGCTCGGTGGCCCACCGCTTCAAGCCGGTGACGCGGCGCTTGTAGTGGGGGTAGGCGTCCAGGTCGGCAAAGAGATCGAACAACTGGGCCCGCACATGAAAGAGGACGATGTGGGTGCGGTCCGGCGGAAAGACATTGGCGGCATAGCGGATGGCCCGTAGCGACTGTTCGCTGCCGTCCACGGCCACGAGAACTTTATGGGGGGGGAGCGCATGCTTGCACACAAAACCTCCTGAATCACTTGTTCGAGACGATTCAACAAATACAACATCTGCCAATTTGCGACGCAGATAGTATCGCTTCAAGGGGTACCCGTCAACATCGGAAACCGTCTGTATCAACTCTGTGCAGGGGTCAATGGGCCAGCCGGCCGGTCAACGGACGGATTGCATCCGGCGGAGGCCTGCAAATTGACTAAGGTCAATGGAAACCGGTGAGCGACGGGTTATAAGCGATCCAATCCGTTGCGGGGATCTTTTTGTGTTTCAGGGGGTTTCGAAGTGGTGGTTACAAAAAAAATGAAATTCATGGTGCAGGCATGGGGCTGAAGCTGAAAGGCTACGCGGGCAGCGGCACCTTTGCCCACGGGATTCATCCACCGGATCGTAAAAAACTGTCCAGGGATGCGCCTGTCCGGGTGATGCCTGCGCCGGACACCGTCGTGTTGTCCCTGCACCAGAACATCGGAGGCGCCTGTGAACCCCTTGTCAAACCTCGTCAGATTGTGAAGTGGGGTGAGACCATCGGCAAGGGAAGCGCCTTTGTCTCCACGACCTTACATGCATCGGTTCCCGGAATTGTCCAGCGTCCGGTGAGAATGACCCTGGCCAATGGCCGGCACATGGACACCCTGCCCATCAAAACCGACGGGGAGATGCCCTCCGGCCGGGAGTTATGGGATGAGATTTTCGGTGGCAACTGGTCCATAACCGGTCTGGATGCCCATGAACCGGCTGGGATCAGCCGTGATATCAACGAAGGGGGACTGGTGGGATTGGGGGGGGCGGCGTTTCCCACCCACGTGAAGATCACGCCAAGCGACAAGAAACCGATTCATACCCTGATCGTCAACGGTTGCGAGTGTGAGCCCTATCTCACTTCAGACTACCGGCTTATGGTGGAAGCAACGGCGCCGATCATTGCCGGTGCCCTGCTGGCGGGCCGCAGTGTGGGGGCCAAGCGGATCGTCATCGGCATCGAAGACAACAAGGCACCGGCCATCGCGGCAATCAAAAAAGCGGCGGAAGGCACCGGCATTCAGGTGGCCGTCGTCAAGACCAAATACCCCCAGGGCAGCGAAAAACATTTGATCCAGGCGGTGATCAAACGCCAGGTGCCCATAGGAGGGCTGCCTTCGGATGTGGGGGTAGCCATGAGCAATGTGGGAACCATGGCTGCCGTTGCCCGGGCCGTGATCCATAAAAAACCGCTGACTCACAGGGTGATCAGTGTCACCGGCGGCGGAATTGTCAACCCGTCCAATGTGCTGGCGCCCATCGGCGTTTCTTTCGGTGCGCTGGTTGATTTCTGCGGCGGCCTGACACCCGACGCCGTTCGTATGGTGGCCGGCGGTCCCATGATGGGATTTGCCTTCTCCAATCCCGACACCCCGGTTACCAAAGGCACCGGTGGACTTACCGTGATGACCGCCGATGAAGTCAGGGCTGGCGAGGAAACCGCCTGTGTGCGCTGCGGAAAGTGTGTGGATGTGTGCCCCATGAACCTGGTCCCCACCAAAATTGCCATGGCATCCAGGTATCAGGATATCGCGCTGTCACGACGATACAATATCATGGCTTGTTTCGAGTGCGGCTCATGTACGTATACGTGTCCGGCCCACATTCCGCTGGTTCAGCTGATCCGAGCCGGTAAGGCCAGGCTGGCGGCCGCGGATCGGAGTTGATCGTGGGATCATGAAAAACCGAACCAACATGCAGGAAAAAAAGTGAAACCCATAGATGACACCGATCCTGCGGCGCCGGTTATTCAGGTATCGCCGTCCCCCCATCTGGTTCAATCGGCGTCCAGCACCCGGCGGATGATGGTTGATGTGCTGATCGGCATGGTGCCGGTGGTGGCCATGTCCCTGTTTGTCTTCCGTGGCTACGCCCTGTTTCAGCTGGCCGTCTGCCTGGTGGCGTGCCTGCTGGCGGAACTGCTTTTCGTGAAGATGCGCGGGCGGGCGTCGACCCTGAAAGACGGTTCGGCCATTGTCACCGGCGTCATCCTGGCCATGTCCCTGCCCGGTACGGCACCATGGTATGTGGGGACCATCGCCGCCTTCGTGGCCATCGGCATCGGCAAGACCATTTTCGGCGGGGTGGGCATGAATCTATTCAATCCGGCCATGGTGGGCCGTGCATTCGTCATGATCTCCTTTGCCGGTGCAATGGCCGCATCGGGATTCGAAGACGTGCGAAGCGCTGTGGACGCCATTTCCCAGGCCACTCCCATGAACGCCTATAAGATGAACGGTGTGGTCGCACCCTTGAGCGAGCTCTTCTGGGGGACCACCAACGGCAGCCTGGGTGAGACCAGTGCCCTGGCCTGCCTGCTGGGGGGATTTTATCTGGTTATCCGACGCACCGCCTCCTGGGAGATACCGGCCGGGCTGTTCGTTGCCATCCTGGTTTTCGGCGGCGTTGCCGATCTTGCCGGCCACGCGGACGGGTGGACGGTGCTGCATCATATCCTGGGTGGGTCTTTGCTTTTCGGGGTCTTTTTCATCGCCACGGACCCTGTATCCAGCCCGCTGACCCCCAAAGGCAAGTTTATTTTCGGTCTGGGCACCGGCATGCTGATTATGTTGTTTAGGTTTTTCTCCGGTTATCCGGAAGGGGTGATGTTTGCGGTGCTGTTGATGAACGCCCTGACGCCGCTGATCAACCGGTGGACGATACCTACGCCATTTGGTGGACAATAGTGCCCTTTCAGAAACGGGATATTGCGGCCCAGGCTGTGGTATCGAGTTTTATATGTGGCCAGATAAGAGAAAAATTCCAATGCCCAAAAGCCAACTAGCAAACAAATCACAATGCTTAAAATCACAAATTCAAAATCATCGGTTCGACTTATTAAGAGTTCGGGTTTTGAACCGGTTTGAGAATTGGATTTTTTAATTTGGAATGTAATTGAGATTTAGAATTTTCTAAGTATTGGTTGTATCTTTAATAGGTTGTACGGGTAAGGAATTGGAAATGGACGTTGAGAAAAAGTCATTCGCCGGAGGTCTGAAATCGAGCAATCTCGTGCAGGCTTGGTTGGTGATGGTGCTGGCCGTGGGCTTCGGCATATCCTTGGCCGGCGTACAGCTGTTGCTGGGGCCGGTAATCGAGGGCAACAAACTCAACGAAACCCTGGAGAAGGTGCCTGAACTGGTGCTGGGCAATTTTCTGGCCGCCAAAATGGCAAGTGAGAACCAGACTTTGGAGATTGTCCCGCGTCAGGTGACCGTAAAAAAGCTGGATCGGACTAAGTTCTACATCGTATACGAGGCGCGTTACCAGGGCGACCTGAAAGGGTGGGTGGTGAAAACCAAAGGTCAGGGCTATGCGGACACCATTGAACTGCTGCTGGGACTTTCACC
Organism: Desulfosarcina sp.; assembly: GCA_030145105.1. Lineage (GTDB taxonomy): Bacteria > Desulfobacterota > Desulfobacteria > Desulfobacterales > Desulfosarcinaceae > Desulfosarcina. The sequence goes on along the minus strand of JAQYWF010000076.1, from coordinate 11,618 downwards.
AGATCTTCGCAGTATAACCGGGCTGTTTGTGCTGGACCAGAAGGAGACTCCCGGTCTGGGCAACAAGATCATCACCCACGCCTGGCGTAGCCAGTTTGTCGATGCACCGGCGGATCGGACCCTGGTTGTGATCAAGACGGGGTCCTCCCGGCCCGGTGAAATCGATGTGGTGACCGGTGCCACCATCTCATCCAGAAGTGTGACCGCCATGATTAACACGGCCATCGGCGACCTGCGAAATCCGCTGACCACCGCACCGTCCTCCCAGGGGAAAGGGGGCAAGCACAATGGCTGATCTGCCCACCGCGACCGAACGGTTCATCAACGGGATCCTGCCGGAGAACCCGGTCTATCGCCAACTGCTGGGATTGTGTCCCACCCTGGCGGTGACCAACAGCCTCAACGCGGCCATCACCATGGCCGGGGCCGTCGGGTTCGTCCTGCTGTGCGCCAACGTCATCACCAGCCTGATCCGCAACCTGCTCAAACCGCACCTGCGCATAGTGGTTTTCACCCTGACTATTGCCACCTTCGTGACCATCGCGGATCGTTTTCTGGCTGCCTACCTTTACCAGATGAGCAAAACATTAGGGCCCTACATCCCGCTGATTATCGTCAACTGCATCATCATCTGCCGTTGTGAGGTGTGTGCCTCCAAACAGTCGCCTTTGGTTGCGGCAACCGACGCTATAGGCCAGAGTTTGGGGTTCGGGCTGGCCCTGTCCAGTATTGCCGCCATTAGAGAGATCCTGGGGGCCGGATCCCTGTTCGGACTGCGGGTCATGCCTGCAGCCTGGCCCGACTGGACCATTATGGTCCTTCCTCCCGGTGCCTTTTTCACCTTCGGTCTGTTGCTGGGAACCGTCAACTGGATTGTCACCCGCAAGGGTGCCAAAAAAAGCCAACGTAGGGAGCGATCAAGTCCATGAATTATCTCGTCGACATCTTGCTCATTGCGCTGGGGGCGGCTCTGATCAACAACTTCGTCCTCTACTATTTCGTAGGTATCTGCCCCTTTATCGGTGTCTCCCGGCACGTGGGCATGGCTGTGGGAATGGGGTCCGCGGTGACCTTTGTCATCACCATAGCCGCCTTCATCTCATGGACCATCACCACTTTCGTGCTCATGCCAGGCGCTCCGCTCACGCGCTTGGCAGCGGGCCTGTTCATGCCGGCCGAGACTGCGGCCCGTGTGGACCTGACCATCTTGAGCTACATCGTCTACATCTTTGCCATCAGCGCGTCGGTGCAGTTTGTGGAAATGTACGTGCGTCGGTTTTTCCCTATGCTCTACAAGGCTTTCGGCGTATTTTTGCCGTTGATCACCACCAACTGCGCCATCCTTTTCGCCTGCCTGACCATCATGAGCCACGTCGTGGGCGCGGAGAATCCGGCGGAGCGTTGGGACCTGGGCCGGGCCCTGATCCTGGCCCTTTTCGGCGGGGTCGGTTTTACCCTGGCCATCGTCATCATGGCCGGCATCCGGGAGGAACTGGAGCTGTGCGACGTGCCCAAACCGTTTCGGGGTGCCGCCATCACGCTGGTGGTGGGCGGAATCCTGGCAATGGCCTTCATGGGGTTTACCGGCGTGGATTCAGGTCTCCGGGAGGCCATGACCACCAAGCCGGCGAAAGCGGAATCATCCACGTCCGTGTCTACTCCACCATTGCCACAAAATAAGAATCTTTCAACAGCCATTAACCTGAGTTTCAGGTCCGGTGCATCTATAGGCTTCAAGCTAAAAAATTCGATAAGGCTAGCGGGAGGAAGCCGTATTGTAATACTGCGACGACCGATAACGCAGTCCAAATTAATTGGCTTAAAGCCTATACCGATGGGGGAATCATGCCCTGGGTAATAATCGGTCTGGCCGCCACCACCATGCTCTTCATGGCGCTGGTGCTGTCATTCATATTGGGATGGGCCAACCGGGCCTTTCATGTGGAAGTAGATCCACGGGTGGATGCAGCCATCGATGCACTTCCCGGTGCCAACTGCGGCGGTTGCGGGTACGTGGGCTGCGGCGAATATGCCGAGGCCGTCGTACTGGATGATGAAGCGGTGAACCTTTGCACCGTGGGCGGCAAAAGCTGCGCGGAAGCGCTGGCAATGGTCATGGGCGTTGCGGTTGCCGTCAGCTATCCCTGGCGACCGGTGGTCCACTGTGGCGCACGATACAGTGACCGGCTGGGGCGAAGCCCCTACATCGGTGAGCAGCGCTGTGGGCCGGCCAACCTGGTGACCGATGTCCAGGGGTGCACTTACGGTTGCCTTGGATTCGGCGATTGCACCCGGGCCTGTAATTATGACGCCATCCATGTTGAAGACGGGCTGGCCCGGGTGGATTATGAGAAATGTGTGGGCTGCGGTGCCTGTGCCAAGGTCTGCCCCCGCAACATCATCACCATGGCGCCCTTCAAGAGCGAGCGAATGCTGGTGGTGCAGTGCTCCAACCACGATGCAGGCAAGGACGTCAAGTCAGTCTGCAAGGTGGGTTGTCTGGGCTGCCGGGCCTGTGAGCGGACATCGGGCATGTTTTCCGTGGTAAACAACCTGTCCACCATCAACTACGACAACTACACCCTCGAAAATCTGACCTCCGGTCTGGTGGCAGCCAAGAAATGCCCCCGTAACCGGCTGGTGTTCGTGGGTATTCCGTCCGATGAAGACATTCTTGCCGTTACCGGAGAGGAACTGCCAGATGTGATTGAACCGGATTTCAAAACCAGTGTGGATGATACGGAGTGGAGAGGGTAATTTATCGATGCATGTATAACTCGAGGCCCAAAAGACCATATCATCTTAACGTGTTAAGATAAATGAGATAACATTGACAGTTCCGCAAACTAAGATTTTCTTCAACAGGCATCCAAAAATGATGGTATCTGTAATTGAGTAAAACTGTTTCTATCTCAATATATCACCAGATTAAACCACACGCCTCAGAGAACGTAATCCCTTTAACTACGGACCTTGTGGTAGAATGGGCGACGTCAGTTGACATTCTTTCATGTCTCATATAGAATTAATAACCATCAATCGTAAATTTGACAAATCGAAGATAGAAATGGAGGAACATGTTGAGAAAAAAAACCCTTACACTTCTAATCATTTTCGTATCCCTATTTGTTATTTTTACTAGTTGCGGGGGTGGAGGTGCAAAAGTTGAACAAGGTTCACAAACGCTAGGCCAGGAGTTGATTGACCTTGATAAGGCCTACAAAGATGGGATAATATCCGAAAAACAGTATAATGATTCTAAAAAAGCGCTGATCAAAAAACACAAATAGACAAAATTTTATGCTGCCTTCGGCTTGTTTACACCGGGTTGCCCTTGCCTGCTTGTAGTTGGTACTTTGGTTTAATTTCTTCTTCTTTGATATCTGCAACGACCCATGCAGTTATCAGTTCTGAAAATTCCTGCAATTCTGAATAATAATCATAACGGTCCTTGCTTGTCCTAAATTCCAATTCATGACAAACTGACTTTCTATTTGTTATGTTATTGCATCAGCAAGAAAAACCCCCTGCCGAAAACGGCAAGGGGCGTTTGCTGATGATATATCGTATTGCGCTTTCGTGTGTCCGAGTCACTGGACGGCTATCCGATTATTCTCAGGAGTTGAGGATTTTCCGGGCGCTTTCGTCGTTGGCGTCAGACATGTGTCGGATGCCGGTCTCCCGCGCAGTCTCGCGGTTGCCGGCGAAAATGTCCTCACGAGTAACCTGGTCGACAGAGAATTTTCGGGCGCCGGCCAGAAGCTGCTGCATTCCGCAGTAGAGCTTATCGGCCAGGGTGTAAAAAGCAATGGCGCCGTAAGGAACATGCTTCATCTCATCCTTGCCCACGATTTTTTCAACGTCGAAGTAGCAGGAGAAAATCTCCTTGGCAGACGACCCCACCTGCAGGACGGTTTTGGGCAGCTCGTTCCAATGGCCGTTGACCGTCGCCCGTTTTTCATAGTGAAGTGCCCCTTCGATGTTGGACCCCACGAAGCCCGGGATCATGATGCCGCGCCCCATGCAGATCAGCTTGGTAAAGGGTGCGCCCAGGGCCAGGCCCTTGAAAATGCTGTCTTCCAAGGCGAATCCGCCGGCAAAAGACATGTCCACCACCTTGAGCCCTTTGGCCGCCAGGATACTGGCATATTCGTAAGCCTTGGAATGCAGGGTGATGGAGGGGACGCCCCAGCTTTGCATCATGTTCCAGGGGCTCATGCCCGTGCCCCCGCCCGACCCGTCGATGGTGAGCAGGTCCAGTCCGGCATCGGTGGCGAACTTGATGGCCATGGCCAGTTCCTCCATGCCGTAGGATCCGGTCTTAAGGGTGATGCGTGTGAAACCCAACCCCCGCAGATAATCAACACTGCTCATGAAATCTTCCCGCACCTGCCCTACGGTGCTCAGGTTGGTGCCGCCCAGGCGGCTGTGGCGGGCGAAGGATTTGATAGATCCGTTTTCGAAGGCTTCTTGAACCTCGGGAATGCTCGGGTCCGGATCGACCACGTATCCCCTTTCCCTGAGGAATATGGCGTAATCAAGGCTGGTCACCTGTATCTCACCGCCGATGTCCTTGGCGCCCTGACCCCACTTGAGTTCGATGATGACCTTGTCGCCATACTTGTCGGCGACGAACTCGGCCACACCGTTTCTGGTGTCCTCGACGTTGAGCTGGACGATGATGGCCCCGTAGCCGTTGTAGTAACGGAAGTAGCTTTCAATGCGCCGCTCCAGTTCCGGAGCCTTCTTGATCTTGCCTTTTTTCTCCGGACCCGTGCCGATTTCCGATTCACGGTCCACACCCACCACGTTTTCGCCGATCACTACGGGGATGCCCACCAGAGCCCCGCCGATGGCAAAGGAATCCCAGTATTTCTGGGCCACGAAGGTGGATCCCAACGCACCGGTCATCAGCGGAATGCGCGCTTTGGTTTTGACTTTATTGCCGAATTCAGCCTCCAGGGTCACGTTGGGGAAGATGCAGTCATCGGCGCTGTCGGTTAGACCGCCGGCCATTCCCTGGGCGCCGTAGGCATATCCCTGAATGCGCAGGGAGTTATAGGACACACCCACGTGGGTGGTGTTGTCGGCGCCGGCAGTCACGATACCGTAGCTGCGGGGGTAGAGCAGCTTGCGGCCCACCAGGCTGGAGAGCCAGGTTTCGCATTTGCCTTTGCAGTCGGCCCGGCATAGCGTACACAGGCTGGATTCGGTGGGATTGCCACGGTTCACGGTTCCCAGCGCATCGTTGTTTTTTGTGAATCTCAAAGTCATGGTGCGGCCTCCTTTTCTTCCGTTTGATGGGTAAAAACGTTCCTGAAAGCATAAACGCAAAATGGCGTCTGCACGGACGGGGGGTTGCCCTACCGGTGCCAGACGCCATCGTCTTTAGGATCTACAGCCGACACTCACGCCGTTGTAAGATGCGGCTGTTTTGGTTTGCTATGCGTTATTGGGAAGAGGAATCTATGCCCACTTGCAGATGGAATTTTTAGTCGTGCTAATGCTAAAAGTCAAGTGAAATTATCCAATCGAATTAAGTCTGAGTGAAATTCGAGGGTGAGGTGGAAACAGGTGGCGCGTGTGTAGAATCGGTCAACGGTCAAGGTTGAGATCTTCCGAGAGGATGATCGCTTCGGCGATATGACGCAGCGGCTTTCTCATATCCATACTGCGCTTTTGAATCCAACGAAAGGCGTCTTCGCCTTTTATTTTCCGGCGATGCATGAGGATTTCCTTGGCCCGCTCAACCATCTTCCGTGTTTCCAGTTCTTCCTGGATCACCTTGGTTTTGACCATCAGTTCGGTGTTGAGAATGGCCAGCGCGGCCTGGTTGGCCACCGCTGTAAACATATTGATTTCGGTGTTTGAAAAGGCATGGGGTTCGGCGGTAAAGCAGTTGAGGACGCCGATAATCTTCTCATCTTTGAGCTTGAGGGGAACGCTCATCATGGAGACGAGGCCCAGTTTTCGGGCCATCTCTTTTTCTTTGAACCGGTGATTGCGAAGCACGTCGTTGATGGCGATTGGGCGTTTGTTGGTAACCACATAGCCCACCACGCCTTCGTCGAGGTTCAGGGAGCGGTCCTTGACGTATTCCGGGTCGATGGACTGGGTGGCCTTCAGTCTGATTTTGGGCGGCTTTTCATTTTCGTCGATGAGCCACAGGGAGCAAATTTCAACCTCGGTGACCTTGGCGGTGACCATGACGATGAGCTTGAGCAGGTCCTCCAGGAACAGATCCGACGTGATGGCCCGGCTGATATCCGTCAGGGCCTTGATGTAACCATCGTAGGTGGTTTGCTTGATCTTTTCCATAATTGACTGATTACCGGTTAAAAAACCTTTTTTCAATGGTTTGTTGCAGACGCCGATTGTCGGATAAATTACTTAAACTTAACATCCAATCCCCCTTGCCCAGACAGTCCCAACGCCTTGGCGTTGACGATGCTCGGAATGGCATGCGGCGGATCCTTCTCTAAAAAGGGCAGAATGTCCGGTCGCTGCCAAAGCGGATATTTGCTGAGGATGCCGGCCACATTGCAGGCCGCCAAGGTGGCCATGCCCTCCCGGGTCCACCGGGTGGCCGAGGCGATATGGGGCACGATGACCACGTTGGTCAGTTCAGCAAGGCCGTGGGCCATCTTCGGTTCGTTTTCGAAGACGTCCAACCCGGCGCGAAAATCCGGATGGCGTCGGCAGTGGTCCACCAGGGCGACTTCGTCGACCACCGGCCCGCGGCTTGTATTGATCAGAATGGCATCCGGTTTCATCAGGGTCAATCGTCGGGCATCGATGAGGTGGCGGGTGGCATCGTCCAATACCGTGTGGATGCTGACACAGTCCGCCGTTTCCAGAAGCGTCTCGACGGATGCGGCACGGCGGCAGACCACTGGTGGAAGGTGTTGGCTGACCCGAAAGCGGTTGTAATCGGCGACAAATGATTCCAGATCGGTGTTGGCGGCAAGGTCGTGATAGATTACCTGCATGCCGTGGCCTTGGACCATCATGCGGGCATAGGCTGCTCCGATTCTTCCGGCGCCGATGATGCCCAGGGTCTTGCCATGCAGCAGGGTGCCCAAGAAGAGATCGGGCAGCCAGCCGGTGTAGCGGCCGGCACGCAAAAAGCGTTCCGCCTCACCGACATGGCGGGCTGCCGCGAAGGTGAGGGCAACGGCCATCTCTGCAGTGGTTTCGGTGAGTACGCCCGGGGTGTTGCCCACCGGGATGCCTGCCCGGGTGGCTGCATCCAGATCCACGTTGTTGTACCCCACGGCATAGTTGCTGTACGCGACTCCCCCGGCGGCCTTGAGCGCATCGAAAAGGGTTTCTCCCCACGGTTCGGTGAGCTGCCCGATGGCGCCGTCACATTGATGCCCGATGGCCGCCTTGATGATTTCCGTATCCAGAACCGCGCTATCGCTGCAGACTTCGATGCGGCAATCGGCAGTGGTCAGCAAGTCAATCCATCGTCGTCCGGGAAGCGTCTTGGTGACGATGACACGAAAGGTGCCTTCAGCGTTATGAATCTTCCAGGGATGCCGACTCATCTTTTCTCCTTTCATCAACTCAATCTCGGGGTTGTTCTGTCGAAGCGGCGGCCAACCATGAAGATAGTCTTGGACGATGTCATGAAAAGTTCGAGATCAAGGCTTGCGAACCCCGAAGAGCGAGGCGTACTTGCCGTACTCCGCAGTGATAAGGGGTGAAGCGTAACGCCGATATCGGACTTTTCATGACATCGTCAATATCCCAGGTCCCATGTCGCCGAAGCGATACTGCACCAGCGTGCAGGCAGCCAGGGTGGCGGTCTCTGCTCTTAGAATGCGGGGGCCCAAACCGATGGTGAGAAATCCGTGCGTTTTCGCCAGCTGGACTTCGCCAGGATCGAATCCGCCTTCAGGGCCCACGACAACCATTATATTTTCGGGTGATGGCGGGGTCGTCTCGGGAATATCGAACGCCTGTGGCGCGCCTTCCCAGAAAATGATTTTAAGATCAAACTCGTCCGATGTCGCCAGCATGGCTTCAAAATTGTCTGCTGGCCGAATACAGGGAACGCGTCCGCGCCGACACTGCTTGACCGCCTCCAGGGCGATCTTCTCCCATCGTCCCAACCGTTTCTGCATGCCTTTTTCGACCGGTACAGGTACTGACCGCGCTGCATAAAAAGGCATCCAGCAATCGATGCCCAGTTCGGTCAACTGACGGATCAGGTTGTCCATTTTTCGGTCCTTGAGGATTCCCTGAGCCAGGGTGATATGAACGGACGACTCGGATAGCAGCGGGAATGTCTTTTCGATACGAAACCGAACACGCATGGGGGAAGCCGACACGATCTGCGCGCGATAGCCGTTCCCGATTCCGTCGAAGAGTTCCACCGCATCACCGGCAGACAGGCGAAGTACCCGGTAGATGTGGCCGGCATCCGATCCGGAAATTTCCGGCTGTGGAAGCTGGACCATTTCCGGTGGCATATAAAAGCGTCTCAGGGACATGGGATTGCTTTCCGGATGCTGGATGAAGGGCGTGTCAACGATTGACGGATTCGTAAAAAAGCCGATATCTGCGTTACGCTTCATCCCTCGTCTCTGCGGAGTACCGTAAGTACGCTGCCTTCGGCACCCGCGATAGCGGTATTCTCGGGATTCGCAAGCCTTGATCTCGGCTTTTTTTCGAACCCGTCAGAATTACGACTTTATACGAGGGCGTGTCAACGATTCACGCTGATGAACGTGCGGCTCTCATTTTTTTCAAACCCGACAACTCTGATTTCACCATAGCGGTTTACCTGTCAAGGCAATTATTGTATTTTGACCCGTCGGCCATTGCTTGCGACGAGAGTGATGATTGTCAATGAAAGGTGAAGCGACCCATGCTGATTTACGCGGCTGCCGATATCCACGGCCATCCGAGACGGATTCGACGCCTCAGGCGCCAGATTGCGGTCCATCGGCCGGATATTTTGTTGCTGGCTGGGGACATTTCCAGGCGCTGGCAGCCGGAGGTCATGCTCCACGGATTGAATCGGTTGGGTTTGCCGGTGCTGCTGATCCGGGGAAACAGCGACAGCCGCAATCTGGATCGCCTGTTGCCATCATTTCCCCGGCTTCGATCCATTCATCTTTCAGCGGCACGTTTTAGCGATGTGGAGATGGTTGGTATCGGCGGCACCCTGCCGCTGCCCTTTCACTCCCGATTGGGTTTCAACGAGACCGACGCCGAGACCCGGGTATCCACTATGTTGCATGCCCACAGTGTGTTGGTGGTCCATCCACCGCCTCACGGCGTCAGGGACCGGGTTCTGGGCCGATTCCATGCCGGCAGCCGGGCCGTCAGACGGCTGGTGGGCTGCTGTTCGCCGGCATTGGTCGTTTGCGGTCACATTCACGAACAGGCCGGTATAGCAACCATTGGACGTACGATCGTGGTCAATTGTGCCATGGGGCGGGCCAGCGACGGCGCGCTGATCCGCTACGACGGTCGATCATCACCGCTCTGCCGGATGCTGCTACCGAATCAATAAACCGCTGCACATCGAAAATATCGGGTGTGGGATCAGGGCAGGGCGGACAGAACGGTCAGGACCTCTTCCCCAAATGCCTTCACCTGCCAGTTGCGGATTCCCTCGACTGTTCGTAATCCTTGAATCTCCGCAGGCTTTTTAACGGCAATGGCGGTCATCAGCGCCTTATTGAACAGGAGGGCGGGATCCAGTTCCATGCTTTCGGCCAGCCGATCCCGCCAGGCCTTGATCACCTTGATCCGTTCAGGTACCTTGGGTGACACCGATGGCCGCCGCTTTCGTGGATAGGTGGGCAGGTTCTTGTCGGCAAGGGCGTTGGCTTTTTTTACAATCCCGGATAAGGGTTTGCCGTAAATACGGATCTGTTTGGCGCTCAGGCATCGGGCCGCTTCCATGGCTTGAGGGGAATTGGCCATTTCGGTTGCGATTTTCAGCAGCGTGGTATTGGAAAAGACCTTGAACAAGGGCCGGTCTTTTTTTGCGGCCAGTTCACGGCGATATTGAAGCAATCCCTCCAGCGCCGCCAGGTTGCGCCGCGGTAGGCGGCCGGCGCCGCGGAACCTCAGGAACAACGGATCGCTGCCGTTTTCCATGGGCCTGACATCGGACAGGTAATCGCACTCCTCCTTGACCCAGTCCAGTCGTCCCTTTTCCTCCAATTCATCCATGAGCATCCGGGCAAGGGGAATCAGGTGATAGACGTCGGAGGCGGCGTACTCGATCATACCTTCTGGCAGGGGACGTTGAGACCAGTCCTTTTTCTGGTAGCGTTTGTCCAACTGAATACCAAACCGATTGCACACCACCGCTCCGAGGCTGGTTTCCCGTTCGCCCATGAACATGCTGGCCAGCTGCGTGTCGAACAGGTTGTTGATCTCGATCGAAAAATCACGATAGAGGGAGCGAACGTCATAATCCGAACCGTGAAACACCTTGCAGACGGCTTTGTCTTTGAATATGGGCGCCAAGGTTGAAAGATCGTTGACTTCAAGAGGATCGATGACCACGTTTTCACCGTTGCCGGCCATTTGTAACAGACAGACTTTTTCCTGAAAGTGGAACATGGAGTCTGCCTCAAGATCCACGGCTATGATTTTCTCCTGGCTGATGCGGCTGACAAACCGTTCCAGTTCAGCACGTGTTTGGATGAAGCGGTAAGACGGATCGGCGACAGTGGGCATTTTTTTCTCTTGACCCGGAGAGGGTTTTTCCCTACTTTTCATAAGTTGTTTTTTTATCACTGAATTATTGGATATCCATTGTTGACGCAATGCACAACCCCTATACGGAAGGCAATTAAAAAAAATGATTCATATCACACTTCCCGATGGAAGTCGAAAACCCTTTGACGATTATCCCACGGGACTGGCTGTGGCCAAGAGCATCTCCGAGGGTTTGGCCCGGGATTGCGTGGCCATGCAAATAGAAGGCAACCTGATGGACCTGAACCGGACCATTAAGCAGGATGCCGCTGTCCGGCTGATCACCACCCGGGATCCCGAATCGCTGGAAATCATGCGCCACAGTGCCGCCCACGTCATGGCCCAGGCGGTGTTGAACCTTTACCCCAATGCCAAGCTCACCATCGGGCCGGTGGTGGCGGACGGTTTCTATTACGACATCGATATGGAGCCACTCTCCGAGGAAGCCTTCCCCAAGATCGAAGCGGAAATGAAGCGCATCATCAAAGCGAAGATCCCCGTCGAGAGGCATGAAATATCAAAGGCCGATGCCCTGGACTTCTACAAGGATGAGCCCTACAAGACCGAAATGATTTCTGATCTGGCCGACGGCACGATCTCCTTTTACCGGCAAGGCGATTTTACCGACCTGTGCCGGGGGCCGCATGTGCCACACACCGGATTTGTGCGGGCGGTCAAATTAATGCGGGTCTCCGGTGCCTATTGGCGGGCGGATCAATCCAAGGCCCAGCTTCAGCGGATCTACGGTACCGCCTTTTTCGACAAGAAGCAGCTCAAGGCGTATCTCAACTTTCTCGAAGAGGCCAGAAAACGCAACCACCGCAAGATCGGCGCAGCAATGGATCTTTTCAGCTTCCATGACGATGCGCCGGGCATGCCTTTTTTCCATC
>JAQYWF010000190.1 GCA_030145105.1 Desulfosarcina sp. | reverse complement strand
GCCTGTTTCCAGGCATCGATTGACGCTCGTGAATCCAGGGCCATCAGGTCAGCCAGTGCCGCAGAGTCCTCTTTGAGCCTACGGACAGCGGTAATGGTGCCTTCATCGTATAGAGGGTCCACCTGAAAACGGTCTCCTTTCCCTAAGTGGTCATAATTATGAACACGACCACTTAGGGTACCCCTATCACACTTTAGGGTGGTGGTGAAACGGTTGACAAGTCGCAGCCCGTTCCCATGTTTGATTAATGCAGATGGTTACAAAGGGAGGACAATGATGGCCTGGGTCAACGTCCCCGGCCTGGCCGGCAAAGTCTACGTGCCGGAAGATGCCGGCCAGGTGCAGAAAAAACATCCGTGCGAGGCGTGCTTCACCTGCCAATGGTGCGACGAGAACCGCTGCCGGGTTTGTCGCAACGGCAGTGCTGAGGCCGGTGAATCCTCATCATCAAACGGTTGCAACACCTGTAGGGCCAAAACGACGAAAACGAGTGGTCATTAAACCCGAGAAGATATATGCCAACTACCTAAATCTTAAATAACAAATAAATCCCAAATTACAATGACCAATTCTCAAACAGGACCGTAAACCGATAGTGCTTTGGAATATTGAATTTTGTTCATTGTGATTTATTTGTCTTTTGGTTTTTTGGCTATCGTAGTTCGTTTTTCCTAAGTGTTGACACGAAAAAAGCACGACGTTCAAGACACTGGCCTATCCACCTTTGAGCTTATCCCAGAACGCTTTACCGGCAGCCTGCCTGCGATCACCGCCCCTCGGCGGAGGTGGTGGCGCCGGCCCAACGCCGCCGGGCCGCGCGCCACGAAGTCGGCTGATGCGTTCCTCCACGGGCGGGTGCGTGGAGAACAGGCGCTGCAGGCTTTTGCCGGACAACGGGTTGACGATGAACATGTGGGCCGTCGACGGGTTGGCATCCATGGGAATTTGCCTGGCGTAGGTCCCCAGCTTTTCCAAGGCCCGGGCCAGCCCCTCGGAATTGCCGGCGATGCCGGCGCCGGTGGCGTCGGCTAGGTACTCCCGGGAACGCGATACGGCCATCTGAATGATCATGGCCGCCATGGGCGCGATAATGGACATGGCGATCATGCCGATGGCACCCATGCCGCCGCCATTGTTGTTGTCCCGATGCCCGCCACCGAAAATGGCGGACCAGCGCGCCATAGATGCCAGCATCATGATTGCACCGGCCATGGTGGCGGCGATGCTGCCGATGAGAATGTCCCGGTTCTTGACGTGGGCCAATTCGTGGGCCAGCACCCCCATGGTTTCCTGACGGTCCATGAGCGTCAACAGCCCCTGGGTAACGGCCACCACGGCGTGTTCGGGGTTGCGTCCCGTGGCAAAGGCATTGGGCGCTTCCTTGGGAATGATATAAACCGTGGGCATGGGCAGGCCGGCCTGACGGGACAGGGTCTGCACCATCTCGAAGAGTTCAGGGGCCTGCTGGGGCGTCGCCTCACGGGCCTTATACATTTTCAGGACGATCTTGTCCGAAAACCAGTAACTGAAAAAGTTCATCCCTGCAGCCAGCACCAAGGCAATCATCATCCCCTGGCGTCCCCCCAGCAGATTGCCAACGACCATGATGAAGGCCGTCATGACGGCCAGCAGAAGGGCGGTTTTTAACTGATTGCCCATTTTCTTTTTTTTCCTCCCAAATATGGCATTCGCCGTTTTGAAAAGTAACCGATTCATCGTTTTTATGTTTGTGATAAATAATAACACTGATTCGCGCAAAGGCAACAGGGGCGGGACAATCCGCCTATGTTGCTTTACAACCATCCGTTTCGGTGCTAAGTTTACCCAGTCGTCGAAACCGTGTAAACCGCAGTACACCCAATAACAGGAAACAGGTTCGGGGAAAAACCTATGGACTACATCAAAATTAAATTCGGAGGCAATTTTGATCCCAGCGGCCAGGGCCTGGGAAAAACCATCCAGGAAATGTTCAGACCGCGGCCCGTCAACCCTATGTTTTCGTCCCGGGAACACCTCTGGACACCTCAGATGGATATTTTTGAAACCCCGGAAGAGATCATGATCTGGGCCGAAATATCCGGCGTGGAGAAAGACGATCTGGATCTGGAAATCAACTCTCGGGCGGTGAAGGTGTCCGGCATCCGCAGGGAGATGTCCCGGGTGCCCAACGGCACCTATCGGCTTGCCGAAATCCAATACGGGCGGTTCGAGCGTATTCTTTACCTGCCATCCCCGGTAGACACGGAGGTGGTTTCATCAACCTACGCCAATGGGCTGCTGAAAGTCAGGATTGCCAAACTCAGGCTTGATGCGGTGCATAAAATACCCATTAGCGATGAGTAATGGGTTTTCCCGGGGAGCCGGGTACATGTCAGCCGCATCCGCGTAAACGGGCGGCGGAAGACCTCACCCCTTCACACCCTTTAAGGAGGGCGTCATGCAAGACCAAAAACCATCGATGGACTACAACACGGATAACATTCCCAACGTGCTACCCATACTGCCGCTGTTCGATGCGACCCTGTTTCCCAAAATGGTGCTGCCCCTGGTGGTGTTGAGAGGTGAATCGGTCCATCTGATCGACGAGGCCATGGCCAACGACCGCATGATCGGCCTGTTGGTGGCCAAAAAGCAGGAGAATGTCAGACCGGATCCCGAAAGCGGGGACCTGGCCACGGTAGGCACCGCCGCCATGATCCTGAAGATGGCCAAGACCGAGGACAACCATGTACAGTTGCTGGTTCAGGGGCTAAGCCGCTTCCGCGTCAGGTCATTTCAAAAAGGCAAACCCTACCTGGTGGCCAAGGTGGAGCACTTTGACGACATCAATCATAAGGGCAATGAGACCGAAGCCCTTATGGCCAACGCAATCAAGCAATTCGGCCGTGTCGTCCAGCTGTCACCGGGCCTGCCTCATGAAATGGGTTCCATGGCCGCCTCCATCAAGGAACCCGGCACCCTGGCGGACATGATGGCCTCCACGATCAACTCCTCAGCCGAGGAAAAGCAGCAGGTATTAGAGATGCGGGACTCCACCAAACGCCTCAAGGCCGTCACCAAGCTGCTTCACCACCAGCTGGAAATTCTGGAGTTGGGTGACAAGATCCAGTCTCAGGTCAAGGGAGACATGGACAAGCGCCAACGGGAGTACTACCTGCGCCAGCAACTCAAGGCGATTAAAGAGGAGCTGGGAGAAACCGATGAAGCCACGGTAGAACTGGACGAATACAGGGCCAAGATCGTTGAGAAAAATCTACCCGAGGAGGCGGTGAAGGAAGCGGAACGTGAGCTGGACCGACTTGCGCGCATGCACCCCTCTTCGGCCGAGTACACGGTGGCCATGACCTATCTGGATTGGCTCACAGAGCTGCCCTGGAACGAAGAAACAGAAGACAACCTGGATATCCAGAAAGCGCGCAAGGTACTCGACGACGACCATTACGGCCTGGAAAAGCCTAAACGGCGAATCATCGAATACCTGGCCGTGAGAAAACTCAAGCCCGACTCCAAAGGCCCCATTCTCTGCCTGGCCGGCCCTCCGGGCACCGGTAAGACCTCTTTGGGCAATTCCATCGCCCGGGCACTGGGCCGCAAGTTTCACCGTATCTCACTGGGCGGCGTGCGCGACGAGGCGGAGATCCGGGGACACCGGCGAACTTACGTGGGCGCCCTGCCCGGACGGATCATCCAGGGGCTGCGCCGGGCCGGCTCCAGCAACCCGATTTTCATGTTGGACGAAATCGACAAGGTGGGGTCCGATTTCCGTGGCGACCCCTCGTCGGCCCTGCTGGAAGTGCTAGACCCGGAGCAAAATTTCTCATTTTCCGACCACTACCTTGATGTACCTTTCGACCTGTCCAAAGTCATGTTCATCACCACGGCTAACGTGCTGGACACCATCCCCTCTGCCCTGCTCGACCGCATGGAGGTGATCCAGCTGCTGGGCTATACGGAAGATGAAAAGGTCAAGATCGCCGCCCGCTACCTGATTCCGCGCCAGCGGGCGGCCCACGGCCTAAAGGCCAAACAGATCAACATCGCCGCCGGCGCGGTGCGCCGTATCATCTCCGGATACACCCGCGAGGCCGGCCTGCGCAATCTGGAGCGGGAAATCGCCACCATATGCAGGGGTGTGGCCGCCGGCATTGCGGAAGGCAAGATCAAGAAGGCCGCCATCAAGGTCGCCGACGTGCCCGAATACCTGGGGCCAGTCAAACTTCAGGCGGAAGCCAAGGCCCGCATGTCCACCCCCGGCGTGGCCATGGGCCTGGCCTGGACCCCTTTCGGCGGCGACCTGCTGTTCATCGAAGCCACGGCCATGAAGGGCAAAAAAGGCCTCACCCTCACCGGCCAGTTGGGCGACGTGATGAAAGAGTCGGCCACGGCGGCCCTGAGCTTCATCCGGGCCAACGCAAAGAAGCTGGGCGTGGATGAGAATTTCTTCGATGAGCACGACATCCACATCCATGTGCCTGCCGGTGCCATCCCCAAGGACGGCCCGTCAGCCGGCGTCACCATGCTCACGGCCCTGGTCTCCCTGCTGAAAAACAAGGCCATCCATAAGAATCTGGCCATGACCGGCGAGATCACCCTGCGTGGCCAGGTGCTTCCCGTGGGGGGCATCAAGGAAAAGATGCTGGCCGCCCACCGGGCCGGCATCAAGACCATCCTGTTGCCCAAATGGAACGAAAAGGACCTGGTCGACCTGCCCCAGAAAGTGCGCGACGATATCCAGTTCCATTTCATGGATAAAATGATTGACGTGCTCAACATTGCTATCAAAGAATAAGGTGCCCGTTCACGGTTTACAGTTATCGGTTTACGGTTAAGAACTACAAAAGACTGAGGAAATTAATGGCGTCTTCTTGTTTGGATTTTGAAGTTTGGAAAAAGCTTCCAGATAATCAGTATCCAAAATGCTTCAGTCTTTGCATCGTTCAATGAAAATACTGTGAACTGTGAACCGATAACCGCGAACAGATACTGGATAAGGAACCCACCCATTGAGTGGAAAAAAAATATGTAAGCGAGACCGAAGGAGGAAAAGCAAAGGCGCACGACGATTGCTGAGGCTCCTCTTAGTAGCGCTTTTGCTTCTGTTGCAGGCCTGTGCCACAGCCCCTCCGCCTGCCCCACCCACACCCAAGGGTCACCCCAAGCCATACCGGGTATACGGCACCTGGTACAAACCCCTGCCCCATGCCCGGGACTTCTCCCAGCAGGGCATCGCCTCCTGGTATGGCCAGAAATTTCACGGACGCAAAACCTCAAGCGGTGAAGTCTACAACATGTACGCCATGACCGCCGCCCACAAGACCCTACCTCTGGGCACCTGGGTCCGGGTCAGGCGTCTGGACAGCGGCAAACAGATTGTGGTCCGAGTCAATGACCGGGGGCCATTTGTTCACGGCCGAATCATCGATCTCTCCTATACGGCAGCCAAGGAAATGGACATGGTGGGGCCAGGCACGGCCCGGGTGGAAATCGTGGCGCTGGGGGAACGACGCCAGACGGCCTCGGGCGACGCCTTCGTGCCCATGGATTATTACAACGGTGCATTTACCTTCCAGGTAGGGGCTTTTTCCAGCCGGGTCAATGCGGAGCGCCTTCGGGCCAAGCTGGACCTGGCCTTCACCAACGCCCACGTCACGCGCTATGATCGCGGCGATGCTGTTTTCTACCGGGTTCGCGTGGGCCGCTGCAACGATCTCGAAAGCGCCGAAAAGTATGAGCAGCACCTGGCCAGTAGCGGTTATCCCGATGCCTTTATTGTCGCCGAATAAATTCGGCGAGGTTTAAGTGTAAAGTATCAAGTTTTAAGATAAAATAAGGTTATTTTTCCTTCACTTAACCACTTAACACTTAAAACTTAACACTTTTAGTTTCAGGAACCCAATCCACCGTGTCCATCCCTTATACCGTTTTCCTCGACCGCGACGGGGTCATCAATGAAGACTCCCCTGATTACATCAAGTGTTGGACGGAGTTTCACTTCATACCGGGCAGCCTGGATGCCATCGCCCGCCTCACCCACAGCGGCTGCAGCGTCATCATCATCACCAATCAGTCGGTCATCAACCGCCGCTGGGTTTCCCTGGCGGAACTGGAAACGATGCACTGCAAGCTAAGGAAGGCCGTATCCGACAGCGGTGGCCGGATTACGGACATCTTCCATTGCCCCCACCGGCCGGATGAAGGCTGCGGCTGCCGCAAACCGAAACCAGGTCTGATCTTCGCGGCCCGTGATCGCTACGGCATCGACCTCTCCCGCGCCGTGATGGTGGGCGACAGCGTCAAGGATGTCCTGGCGGGCCAGGCCGCGGGCTGCGGCCGGACCGTTCTGGTGCAAACCGGCAACGGAATGACCGCCATCCAGGCCCTCGAAGAAACCGGCCAGCGTCCCGATCACGTGGCCGCCGACCTGGACAGGGCGGCACAATGGATCCTGGATCGGCCCAGCTCAAGCCCATGACAACCCATCCGGAAATCACCCTTGCCGGCCATATCGAGCGGGTTACCTACTATAACCGTGAGAATCACTTCACCATCGCCCGGCTGCGCACCCATGAAAACCAAAAGACCATCACCATCAAAGGCACCATGCCCGAGCCTATTGTCGGGGAATCGATAGAGGTCCGGGGACGCTGGGAGACCCATGCCCGATATGGCCAGCAGCTCACGTTCACGGTCTTTACCGTGCTTCTGCCAGCCACGGTGGACGGCATTCGCAGCTACCTGGAATCAGGCTTCATCAAGGGGGTGGGGCCTCGGTTGATCGACCGGATCATCGACCATTTCAAGGCCGACACCCTGGCGGTGATCGAGGCAAAACCTGATCGGCTCACCGAGGTGGCCGGCATCGGCAAAAAGACAGCCCGGCGCATCGCCGGGGCCTGGCAATCTCATCACGCAGCCAGGCAGCTGGTGCGCTTTCTGGAGGAAACCGGCGTGGACACCGCCCACGCCGGCCGCCTGCTGCGCGAGTATGGCAGCGACGTCATCGACATTCTGTGCAACGATCCCTACCGGGTGGCCGAAGACATTCCCCGGATCGGATTTCGCATTGCCGACGCCATCGTCCGGCACGCCGACACCCCCGTCGATGAAATGGACCGGGCCAGAGCCTGCATGTCTCACCTGTTTGAAGAGGCCTTGGACCAGGGGCATGCGTATATCGCCCAGGACCAGCTTTTCGACCAGTGCCGGGAAACTTTCGACGTCGAGCTGGAAACCGGCACAGCCGCCTTGAATCACCTGGTTCAAGCAGGTGCGTTGGTGGTGGCGGATGAAGCGCATGGCGCGGATTCACCCCTGGTCTTTCCCAGGCTGATCCACCAGGCCGAAACCGTGATTGCCCGCCGCATCGCGGCCATGCAGTCCATCCCATTGGCAGACACACCACCGGACAGCCGTTTGATCACCGAGGAAGTGCTGAAGAAACTATCCATCACCCTGTCCACTCAGCAAGAGGAGATCCTCTCGCAAATGCTCTCCCACAAGGTGTCGGTGATCACCGGCGGTCCCGGCACCGGAAAAACCACGTTGATTCGCTCGATCACCGCCGTGATGGAGAGCCTGGGACACCGGGTAATGCTGACGGCGCCAACGGGCCGGGCCGCTCGGCGCCTTTCCGAAGTGACCGGCCGGCCGGCGGCCACCCTGCACAAAGCCCTGGGGTACAACCTGGCCGACGGTCGGTTCGAGCGCAGCGAAGACGATCCGCTGGCAGCCGATGTGGTGGTCGTGGACGAGACCTCCATGGTGGACACCCTGCTCATGGCCCACCTGATCCGGTCCGTACCGGTAACCGCCACTCTCATCCTGATAGGGGATGTATTCCAGCTGCCGTCGGTGGGGCCGGGTAACGTGCTGTCCGACCTGATCCGCTCCCAAAAAATCATCACCTTTGAACTGACTGAGATTTTCCGCCAGGACGAGCAAAGCGCCATCGTCGTCAATGCCCATCGGATCCGCAACGGCCAGCCGCCGATCATCGACTCCCCCGATGACCCGGATGGGCTGTCCGAGTTCTATTTCATGGAACAAGCTGATCCCGAACGGGTGGTCGAAACGGTAGTTCAACTTTGCCAGCGGGAGATTCCCCGCCACTTAAGGCTGGATCCTGTCCGTGACATTCAGGTGCTCACCCCCATGCATCGCGGCCCGGTGGGCACGCTCAACCTGAACCGGGTACTCCAGGAGGCGCTGAACACAGCCATTGAGCAGGTGGAAGTGATGGGCCGCCGGTTCAAGGTGGGTGACAAGGTGATGCACCTACGTAACAACTATCGCAAAGAGGTCTTCAACGGAGACATCGGCATTCTGGCCGGCATCGATCTGGAACATGAGCGTGTCGAGGTGGACTACGACGGTCGCAAGGTACCCTATGACTTCGTGGAACTGGACGAGCTGAGCCTGGCCTATGCGATCTCGGTGCACAAATCCCAGGGATCGGAATATCCGGCGGTGGTGATCCCCTTGCTGACTCAGCACTACATCATGCTCCAGCGCAATCTGCTCTATACCGCACTGAGCCGCGGCAAACAGCTGGTAGTCATGGTGGGCACCACCAAGGCCCTGAACGTAGCCCTGAAGAACGATCGCCCCCGACAGCGGCGTTCCATGTTGGCCCGGCGGTTGAATCCCGATATTGAAGCTTCTTAATCCTGATCTTGAAACTCATGGTTTTTTGTTTAGATAGCAGAAGATAAATAATGCATAAATTACAATAACCAAAAATCAAATGGCAAATAAATCACAAAAACCAAATCCAAAACTACAAACCTCATATTATCGAAATTTGGATATTGAAATTTTGAATTTATTTGAGATTTGTCATTTGAAGTTTGTTATTTGCGATTGGTTACTTGCGAATTACCGTTCCCGGTTTACAGGGTTCGGGGATTGATGGAATGCGGAATCTACCGGCTAGGATGCTTCCGGATCCGAAGGTTCCGAGGAGAAGGGAAACTTGAAAAAGCGGATGCCTTCGGCTTTAAGGGTCTCTTCTTCTTTAGGCGTACTGACGCCCCGGATACTCCGGGGTTCGGTCACACCAAAATGCATCTTCAGCGCCTCTTCGGCAAAATCGGCGCCCACGTTGTCGAAATTATTCTGCACATAGTCGACGATTTTTTTGCCCAGAGCCGCCACGTCTACAGTTTGGCTTGGGTCTATCGGCAGGGAGCCGGATGAGCCTTTGATGGCAAACATGGAGGGCAATTTGAATACCCCGGTGTCCTCGCAGATCGGGCAGGCGATCATCCCCTGCTTTTTCTCAGGTCGAAAGATTGGCTGTCTTCAAACCACCCTTCAAACTGGTGGCCGTTGCTGCATTGTAGGTCGTATGCGATCTCTATCCTGGTTCAGGCGCGTGCCCGCCTCGAAGCGGTAACCGTCGAGACAATCGAATTGAGCTCCAAAGATGCATACGGAATCGCGCTTGCCAACCGTAT
>JAQYWF010000100.1 GCA_030145105.1 Desulfosarcina sp. | reverse complement strand
GTAAAGCTCCTGGAGAAATACTTTGGGGGGTAGGGATCGGGGATGGAGGAGAGGCTGGACGACCTCAAGCTGGACACGTCAGCGTTCCAGATTCTCTGCTACCTCTCCTTCAAGGACGCCCCCATAAAACCCGGGGAGATCGCCAGGGAGATTGGTCAGAATCCGTCGACGGTCCGGGCGAGGGCCCCCCGTAGTGGCCGTAATCGGCCGGCCACCAGTCCTGCGAGTCTGTCATCAGGGCATAGAGGTCCTTCTTCAGAGCCTCCAGGTTGAGTTTCTTGAATTCCTCAGCGTAGTTGAACGCCTCGCCCATGGGATTGCTTTTGCGCGAGTGCTGATGAAGAAGCTTGAGGTTCAACTGTTTCGGCCACCAGTCCCGGTTCGACGTGCCACCACCGGCAATGGGTTTGCTTGTCCTTCCCGTTACCGGGCACTTGCTGTCTTCATTCATAATGTTTCCTCCTTTTTTTTGTTTTTTCGGATAAGGTTCGGGTCAGAAGGCCCATATTGCTCCCCGCCCATAAATCAGGATGGATCCGATAGCTGAACAATCGTATGCACTCACCGTTACAGGGTTCTCCACTCTCGCGGAGGCGCTTCAGCAGAAAATGTAGGAAGGAATCGAATTTGTTCGGGTAGCCGCAGACAATTGGCGGGTTTCCCAATTATCAGCATGCAAGTCCTTCTACCAAATCCGCGTTGAAGCCTCAAGCAATATATATTTGGGTAACTCATCAGCTTGGGTATCTAAAGAAAATTGTTTTCGTTTAGAAAAAAACAATCAATATATTCGTGCCACAAAGTCAGTCTGAAAAGTGCATAATTGTACATCTCCCACAACATAATTCCTTTTTTATCAAGCTGGTGGATCCATAACTACCAGTCATTCAACAGGAACGAGGATGCCTGGGGCATCCCTATCTATGGATGGCCAGCCAAGTTTCCATGACAACTATAGGAATAAAAACTAAGTAATAATAATTATCAAATAGATGCTTTTCAAGCAAAGGTCAACTGCATATTTTCAACCGGGAACGCCGACTGGCATCCCTGAAAATAACCGCTGCGTGCCCGATCAGCTGATCGACGGATTTTTTAACGAATTGTCCCGCAGTGAGGTGCCGCCTCTACCAGGGTATCTCTTCATCGAAGTGAAAAAATTTTCCTGTGGGGCCGTCTGGGCCGAGGGTGGCCAGGCGAACGGCGGTTCTTGCGCCTTCCTCCACTTCCATAGGCGCCCGCTGGGAACCCAGATCGGTTCTTACCCAACCGGGATGGGCGGCGTTGACCTTGACGGCGGTCTTGTTCAGCGATGCGGCCAGATGAACTGTAAACTGGTTCAGTGCCGTCTTGGAGGCATCGTAGGCCAAGGGCTTCACCTGGGTCGCCTGTGACGATCCATCACTGTGGAGGGTCAGCGATCCCAGGATACTGGAGACGTTGACGATGCGCCCGGCCGGACTTTTTTTGATCAGCGGCAGTAGGGCCTGGGTCAGCGCCACCTGGCCGAAAAAATTGACCTCGAACGTCTCCCTCAAGGCCTGGAGAGAAACCTGCTCCGCGCTGTTGGCAAACATTGGTTCGTCCGGGTGAATCATGCCCGCATTGTTCACCAGGATATCCAAGCGTCCAAAGCGGGTTTCAATTAAGGCCACCACCTGTGCGATGTGGTCGGCCCGGGTCACATCCAGTTGAACCGGTTCGGCCGTCAAGTCCTCGGACTTCAATCCGTCTGCAGCCTCCCGTCCCCTTTTTATGTTCCTTGCCCCTATCAGCACCGCCGTGTCCCGTCGGGCCAACTGCCGGCAGGTTTCCAATCCGAGGCCCTTGTTGGCGCCGGTCACCAATGCGATTGCCTGTTCGGTCATGATGTGCCTCCCTTTATCGATCGATAAAAAAGGCAGAGCCTCGATGAGGCTATTATCGTACTTTAAGCCATTGGTATCGTTGTTTTATTTCAGGTTGTTTTAGCTAATACCGGCTTATTAGTCAATATCCGGTAGCCGGTCGATGTTGGCGCGGTGCATCACCTGGTTCACATGCTGGTAGGTTTGAACCGTTTGTGATGGTGATGCATGGCCGAGCATTTCACTTGTAGATTTCAAGTCACCACCGGCCGATAACATTTCTGTAGCAAAGGCATGGCGCAGATCGTAAAGCCTCAGGCGCCTGGTGATGCCTGCACGGCGCTTGGCATTTGCCCATGCGTTTTTAACGGTGGTAACAGGTTTGCCTCTAAAGTGTATCAGGTATTCCTCTACTTGGCCATTTTTGGCCATGATATCCGAATCCTCTTCCTGCCATTGTTCAAGCGACTTCTTAAATGATGGATGCAACGGCACAGCCCGCACCTTCAACCCGCCTTTGTGTGCCGACACAACATGGATATAGCCAGCCTCGATGTCAACGTCTTGCCAGGTGAACCGGACCTGACTCCACCTGTCATCTGGGGTGTGGCGACAAACGATGGACTGAAGTTCCTGAAATGTTCCACGGGAGATCCAGAGTTCACCCGGAAAAGCGACCTGGTGGTCAAGCACCGTCCATCCCATCGTGCATTGATACCATCGAGCTTTTCGCTGACCTGGCTACCAATTGGATTGAAGTTGTCAGGAATCGTCTGCATGTCCAGACGATAGCAACCACCAACACCGCTGTCAAGTATTTATTTTCATTAGAAATTTGGGGTCTTTCTGTCAGGTCTGACATAACGGCTTCGCTAAGCGAACAATGTTCACTTATGCCAACTTTTTATAGGGCAGCACCAATAGTAAATATTGAAGTATAGCTCAGCTTTAAAACTTATTATTGACCTATAAATAAATCAATAGTCTATTAATTAACGTATTACGCAAAAAGAGAGGCTCACCATGACATTTCTGCAGAAAATCCTGAAAACTTCCAAGAATGACGCATTGGGCATTAATTCCGCTGCTGATGGACTGCGCCAGTTGAAAGTCCGCCTGGCATCCGAACAGGCCAAGCTTGAGGCTGAAAAGGACCGATTGCGAGATGTGGCCTTAGACAGCGCTGATGGCGAGATTGATGAGCTACCACTGCTTCGCCAGCGTGCCAGAGTCAAAGCGTTTGAATCAGCCTACGAGAAGGCCCTGAATGAGGCGGGAACCGGGCTGAACGCCAGAACTGCAGAAATTGACTCAACCATTGCCGACCTTGAGAAGCAACAAATCGATTTGCGGGTGAAGAGAGACCTTGAGCTTTTGAAGCTTGTTGGTGAATTCGTCGCTGCCAGCGGTGGGCGCGTGATCAATGCTCCCCGGCTGGGCCATGGTGGCAGCATCGCCATTCCGGCAACACAGGCCCTGGACCTGGATGAGGTGTCCGATCAGATGAAGAGCATGCCGGCACCCGGCAACCCGACACCGACGAAAACCTTAACACAGGTTGCCGAGGTCACAGCCGAACTGCAAAAGCTTAAAATGCTGCGACATCTCGGTGCCAAGAATGGTTTGGAAGCTCTGCTATGACAGGGCTGAAAATATAGTGTTTTCGCGGTGAGGCCGAGCCGCAAGGTGGCCGAGGCTTTGTGTCCAAGTCCCTTTCGCCACCGCGAGACACAGGACAGCACCGGCGTGCAAGGTGACCTAATCAAGCCCCACATGGCCCGCGCAGCCAGTAAGGGCTCAGGAATCCTGAATCGTCGGGCTGTCCACCCCAACAAAACCTAAAATATAAGGAATTTTTATCATGTATAGAAAAGAAGTAGTAGACGGATTATGTGCGCGAATTGGCATCGATGGTGCGGAGCCCAATGCTTACACCGGATACACCTTTAAGGAGATTGCCCGCGAGATTTTGGGTGATGAGGCCCGCGGCCTGGGCACCGATGAATTGTCCAGTAGGGCCATGACATCTGCCGATTTCAGCAACATTCTGGCCGATGTGGCCAATAAAGCCATGCTTGAGGGTTTTGAACAGGCTGAAGAGTCATATGATCTTTGGTGTGACACCAGCGGAAGAGTGAATGATTTCCGCGAACACGTTTTTGCTCGTGCCAGTGAGGCGCCCAGCCTGGTGGAAATAAACCCTGATGGTGGGGAATATTCTTATGGAACCGTCAGTGATACCAAAGAGGTTGTCACTGCCGTTGACTACGGTGTCATCGTGCCTTTCACCAGGAAAGCAATGGTGAATGACGATATTGGCGCCCTGGCCGACATTAGAGAGAAGCTGGGTGCTGCTTCAAAAAGAAAATACGGTGACCTGGTTTATTCTGTGCTCACAACCAATGCCGCCATGGGTGATGGAACTGCTTTGTTTCATGCCGACCATGGGAATTTTGTGGACAATGGTAGCGGCGCCATCCCGAGCGTGGCAACACTAAACGCCGGTAGTGCCGCGATGGCAACCCAGACCGACCTTCAAGGGATTCAGAGCATGCACATTCGGCCAGAGTATATCCTGGCCCCGTGGGCGCTGAAAGGAGTGGTTGACAGTTTGCTGGTAAGCACCAATCCGGTTGCACCAGGTACGACCGCAGCCCTGCCAGTAACGAACCCGTGGAACTACTTAGCTGCGGTCTTTGACGCTCGCCTCGATTCTGATGATGCTGCGGCCTGGTACTTGGCCGGCCGGAAGGGTGTGACGGTTAAATTGTTCACCCTGGGTGGCAATATGGTTCCTCACCTTGAAACCCGTGCGTCCTGGAGCGTCGATGGAGTTGAATTCAAGTGCCGCGTCACTGCCGCCGCCAAGGCCATGGACTACAGAGGTTTGTATTTCAATGACGGGAATTAGCGGAGCGTAAGCCCCACATTGCCCGGAGGTGGCTGCGAACCGTGAGGCCGTGGCCATCGGCTGTCAACCCGATGATTCTGCACCTCCGGGTAACAACATGAAAGGATGTAGATTTGAGGCGGCACGACTGCCAATCCTACCATGCCTGCCTTGACCTGGCAGCCCACCAGAACCGTGATTTCTCCTGTCCTTGTTCCCAGTATTTCCCCGTCAAGACTCGTCCCACATGGGGTGAGGTGCAAGGCTGCCTGCAGCTTATCTTGATGGTGTCCCTTCCCGACTGTCTAATGGCAAACCTTCGATGCGACCCTGACGCGTTTGCTGATGCGGTCATGAGAATCAAAGCGCCGGTCGATGATAGTGTTGAACACCAGGTTTTTCTTTAGGCGGTTTGGTAAGTTGGCGATGAAGGCAACCGGCCTTTTTAGCAATATTTGACACTTTCGTTCTTCTTGGATACTCTCAATACATCACCATGCAGTAACCCGTTTGTCTTTTCAACCATTACATAATCGACTCAATCGTCTTGACGGCTTTATTGTTGTTACGATCACGATCAAAATAGCTGCGCATTTGAAGAACGTTTGATATATAAGTTGTATCATTTAAAAGTTTTTCAACTTTTCTACGAATCCCTATCGCGTCATCATTGTCACGATCTCCAACAATGCCAACTTGGTGATAGGTAACTCGCGCAGCATTACCACGTTGGTCGTTGATTTTGAATGGGAAAACGAGCATGGGCACGCCAAGGGCAATACATTCGTTAATAGAGCTGATACCACCATGAATGACGGCGCAGTCAGCAACTTTCAATACTCGTAGTTGCGGAACCCAATTGAATGCAAAAAAGTTTGATGGCAGACGACCAAGTGAGGATGGTTTGACTCGGTCACCAAGGCCCAAAATTACTTTCCAGGAAGTGTTTTCGCCTAAAGCATCAATCAATTTAATCAAAAAACCTGTATCATCACCCTTAAAAAAGGAGCCGAAACCACAGTAAATTAGTTTGCTTTGGGTTGTATTATTCCTGTGTCCGGACAGCAAAGACTTTATTTGATTTACAGTTCGATCTTCATCCGTTTTGATAACCTCTATTCGGTTTTTGTTAATCATTGGTCCCACATAATGGTGATGAGGTGGTGGGGTGTGTGGAAAATCAAATTCTCGAGTAACAAATGATAATAGTGGAAGGTTGCGACAGACGAAAGGTGTCAGCCATTGGTTGAGGTCAACTTCAGTTCGGAAATCAAAACCCATTCGCTTGGCAAGGCGACGCAGATTAGAAATCTGGTCCTGTCCCTTCTCCTTAATTCGTTTTCGTAAGCGCACTCGCCACTTACCCAAACGGTATCGCAACCACAAGTGTTCAATACCCATCCTGGAACCTTCAAAGCCGACTCCAGGTATTACACCCAAATGAGGAGGGGGAAGACCATTACACTTGAATAGGGAGACAAAAGTACTGATGAGTACAACTGGAATGCCTGTTGGAACTGCTGAGATGATGTACCTGTACTTCTCGACATCGATCAAAACTATATCCGGGTTCAAATCGTTGAGTATTTCCTGAAATCCTTGCATTTCGTCGATAACTATGAAAGGAATCCGCTGAATTTCAGCTATCTGACTAAGAGCTTGCTCCCCGATAATGGAAATTCGATGTCCGTTTTCCTTTAAGCGCCTTGCAAGCTCAAAGGTCGGATTAAGTTTACTGGCAATATTATATGGGATTATAAATAAATGGGACAAGATTTGCTTCCGTATGAATATTGAAGATAGATATAAAATTGGACATTACATTTATATTATCAGCACATTAGTAAATAATTTATTCACATACACAAAAGAAGTCAAGTCTGATTTTTGCAATTCACGATAGGTCTGAAAGTTACGGAAAGAATTTTATAAAGTATGGGCTAATATTGGCCATGTTTTTTTTGTGATGCCTCCAACACATCACCATCCATCTATACCAATTTTCAACGTCCGTATAGTATCACCCGGCAAAGGCTCCTATGTTGTCGGGGGCATAACACCCACAAAAAAAAATGGGCAAGACCGAGGATTGGCCAAGGTCTTGCCCGACTTAGAGGACATATAGGGAGACAATCTCCCTTTTATGAATATCGGCAGATTTTCATTTTACTTAAAGGTTCCTGGGCAACCGGGGGCCTTTTCGACTAATAATAAATTAGCCAGACAGGAAATATTAATAAATTGAAATGGTAGGATAAAACATACAAAAGGCAGAGCCTCGATGAGGCTCTGCCTGGTTTGCCTGACTATATTTGTATCGCGCCCTTATCCGGCGACATCAATTCCCGGATCACATCCGAGATTTTTATCCGGCTTTTCACAATCAAAATTATTCTTGCGGGTATCTACATGTCCGCTCTCTCTCTCTTTTTCACTCTCGATGTAGCTTTCTTCTTTTTTGTTAGCCATGATTCACCTCTTTTAATCTCAAGGATTGATTGTATTCCATTTTTTTGCCTGTTCTATTCGAAACTCTGCCTTTACTGAACTACTACGTAAGTTAAGGCAGGGTGTCAATAGAGCAATGTGAACTGTATCAGAGCTAAATGGGGGTTAATACCTACCATAAGGGCAGTGTGGTGAGAGGGTTGCCAGGGCAGCCGAATCACGTAAGCGTTGCCGTTTTTCGGAAAACGTCAAACATGATTACGCAACTGAAGATCCAGCGGGTGGGGTTTCAGGTAGGTCTGAATGGAAAGGTAGGGTTGGCTGTATTTGCGCACAAAATGGTTCAACAGGGTGACGGGAACGATCAGCGGCAGGTGGCCGCTGCGATAATTTCCGATCAATTCCAGGACTTCCTGTTTTTCGTTGCCGGAAAGCTGCTTTTTGAAGTAACCCATGACGTGCATGAGCACATTGGTGTGTTTGCTGACCGTTGCACGAAGCCCCAGTGCGTCAGTCAGCATGCCTTCATAACGGTCGTAGAGAACCGACACGCTGAGCTTTTTTCCATCGGCAACCAGTTTCCCCATCTCACGGTAATGCTTCGGGCTGTGGGCCATGAAAAGCAGTTTTTCACGGGTGTGAAAATCCACCAGGTTGCCCATGGTCTTCTTTTCGGCCAAGACTTCACGCCAGCGCTTCAAGGCGAAGACTTGCTCGATGAAATTCTCCCTCAAGGCCGGATCGTGGAGACGGCCCTCCTCTTCCACCGGAATGCGAGGAAACCGGTTGGTGAATGCGGCGGCAAATAACCCCCTGCCGGTTTTTACGGGCTGGCCTTTGTCATTGTAAACCTTGACGCGGAAAAGCCCGCTGCTGGGCGAATCCTTCTTGAAAATGAAACCGCACAGATTTTCTTTTTCCAGGGCATCCAGTCGACCCACAGCCCAGGATAGCATTTGATCGGTGTGGTCGATGCGGGTCTTGTTGGTTACCAGACGTGGCCTTTCCACCTCACCCACAAGACGCATAGCTTCCCTGGGGATTCCCAGACCACACTCGCTTTCCGGACACACAGGAACAAACTCGAAGAACTGCCCCAGGGTCTGGGTGATATAGCGGTTGTGTTTGTGTCCGCCGTCGAATCGAACCTTCTCTCCCAACAGGCAGGTACTGACGCCGATCTTTATCGAAGTTGTCATATTGATCCCGGGCTATGCGTTAAGTATGCGTTGATCGATCATAGAACGTGTCAAAGGAACGATAAATCACCGATTACCATATTATTCGGGTGACTCGCCGGCACCGATCAGCGGGAGTTCCTTATCGGTCTTGAAAACTACCAGATACCTTACCGCTTCAGGGTTATCGTAGATTTTACATCGTCGACAAAGCTCTTTGACCAGCGGCGTACCGCTCTCTTCATGGGTTTTGGTCAAGTGCAGGCGAATGCCCTTGTAGCCAGGGCCTTCTTCTCTGAAGAGGAAGGCGGCGCGGGGATTGGACTGGAGGTTGTTGTGAGACAGGCGGTCTCGCATGACAAACGCCAGCGTTCCATCGTCCATCACATGGGGCCGTGCATATACAGCGGCATTGACACGGCCTTCGCCGTCTGCAG
Source organism: Desulfosarcina sp. (assembly GCA_030145105.1). GTDB lineage: Bacteria > Desulfobacterota > Desulfobacteria > Desulfobacterales > Desulfosarcinaceae > Desulfosarcina. Next base: position 5,317 of record JAQYWF010000100.1, on the reverse strand, counting down.
TCGAGAGCACACCCATCCCCTTGGTTTCTTCAAAATAGGTTTTAAGATTCATTGAAAACTCCTAGTTGTTAGATTGCGTTGTTTGCCATCGGCCCTTGCTATGAGTTGCTGCGAATGGGCATGGTCGTCCGGAAAAAAATTAGTTCCCCCATCGCTACACAAGCGTCAAACGGTTGCACTCATGCTGTCCTTATTTTAAGGCGCTGACGTTTGACCCCACACTGCGTATACTGGATCCGACAGGGCAAGTTCACGGGCATAATTATCGTTTCGCGGACGGGGCAATCCGCGCATAGAATAGGTTCCCAGATTTTTGAATGCATTACTTCTCAGAAAGTATTCCATGACCAGCCCCACCCGCTCGAACTCGTGTATCTGCTCCCATATGCGGACGACCTTGGGTGGAAACCAGCGGTTTGAGAATGTGACCACAAAGGTCCCGCCGGGCTTGAGCACACGACCCACCTCGGTGAACACGTCCAGAGGCTGGGTCAAGTATTCCACAGAAACACTGCATATGGCAACATCGAAAGACTCATTTTCGTAGGGAAGCACCGGGTCGGCATTCAGGTCGTGAATTTGGATGTCAGTCAAGCGTGGGTTTTGCTGCAATTCGGTGCGGTTCATGCCTAATCCGCTGACCCGTTCCGTGTTTACCCCTTTGGATAGGTGAGAAACCCAACTGCTCATGAGGTCCAGTACATGCACGCCATTTTTGACGAAGCGTTTATACAGGTCTACTACCATGTCCCGAGCGGTTTCGTCGAGATGATGCACCAGACGGGGATTGTCGTAGAAGCGGTCATCTTTGCGTTCATCCCGGCGGGTAAAGGGCTTGCCACTGAAGAAATCCGTGGGCCTCCCTTGCCAGCGGGCTTGCATGCCAGGCCCTTCGGTGAGCAGGCCAACCCAATCCACGCTGCTGCCGCCACGCTCGCTCTCTTTGGGGGAGACCTGCCCAACCGTCATGGAAAGGGAGAGCGGGTGGAGTGCCAAGGGGTGGGCGATGTCTATCTCCATATGGCCATTGTTGATCCCTACACAACGAATTGGCTGCATGTTTTGTGGAAACACGCCGGGAAGGTCGCTGAGACAGCCCTTGGGGTAAAAGCGACCCGCTTTTGGCTTCCTGGAAAACTTTCTACGGTCTATTTTCAGATGACCGCCATCATTCCCGAAAAGCTCACCCGGTGAAAAGTCGACGGCCGCATGCTCCCAAGACCGCCTGCCGATCAGTGACCGCCTGACGGTGTCTGGAAGCCAGTCCCGCCAGAGATTGACACCCCGTGCGGAATAACACTCATTGTGCGCGGCGAATTGGCTGTTCCACTTGAGCTGAAACACGATATCGGCCACACTATCTATATCAATTAAATTCATTTTTTCCTCCGCGAAGGCTTATTTTGATTTTTTAATCCTAATATGAATTTAAACATAAACCCTCCAGTAAACCATGTGAATCGGTTAACAGGTGAGTGGGAGGCAATACCTGCCAATAGGGGCTCTGGTTTGTTGTTCATGGTTGGTGGGTTAGGGGACTATAGATGCCAAGGGGAAGAAACCCGTCTGCAGGGTTTGTCGTTCAGCGTTCAGGGTTGACGCGCAAGGGCGAAGACCTCGACCAACTTGCTAAAAGTGATGGCATCCTGTCAGGAAATGGAAATCAGGTAACTTCTCAGGTTGGTCTGGCTGTTGCTCAAACCAAATTTTTTGCGCAGGTTTTTACGATGAAAATGGACGGTGGTTTCAGACACGTTCAAAATGCTGGCGATCTCCTTGCTGGCTTTACCATCCTTGACCAGGGATGCCACCTGGATCTCCTGGGGCGTGAGGATGATGCTGGCGTTGGCCAACTTCTGCATCATCGGCGATATGATGTCGTTCAGGTGGGAGTCGATGATGTCGACCACTGTCTTGTCTTTGGGCTTCAGGTTGACCCGTTTGAGCTTTTCCAGGTAGGGCAACACCATCTCCTTGACATTGGTGATCACCTTCTGCTCCAGGTCGGACTTGTCCCCCTCGCGTTGCTTGAGCAGAACTCTCAACGCGATGTTGGACTCTTCCAGCTCGACTTTCTGCTTCGTCAGCTGTGCCTCGCTTTTGCGCAGGGCCTCCTCAGAAAGCTTCAGGGCCGTGATCTCCTCATGGCTGACAACCACCCGCAACGGGCCCTCCCCGGACATTCTGACGGCGCGCATGTAGTACCAGTGCGGGCCGTCAGTGCTGTGGCAGGGATAGTCGTGAATATATTCATCCACACCGCCGTCTATCACCTCGCGTATGCCGGCGGCCACCGACCGGGCATCGGCACGATCTTCTCCATCGCTTGCATCGCAGATGGCGAGATAGTTGTCTCCGATGGCATCGTAGTCTTTTGGCATGCCGCCCTTCACCGCAAAGTCTCGCCAGGCCTGGTTGGTATCCAGGATTACGCCGTATTCGTCCATGATGGCAATGTGGGCGGAAAGAGAATCCAGCACCGTTCGCGCTTCTTCGCTGGAATAGCACAAGGGCGTTTCATGCTCTTTTGATTGACCGTTTGTGTCGGGCATGCATAGCACCGTTGGTTATTAAAAATCAGGAAATAATTGCATCGCTATTGATACATTTATCACATGGGGTGGACCTTATCAATAGTTTTAACCTACCATCTACCCTCAAGCCCGGCGATCCCTGTTTTCACAATTGCATCAGCGGTCCACCAGTGCCCGATACCGGATCAGCAGGCGGCAGTTCGGTACAGCGGGTATTTCCATCCGTGCGGGGCCGCTCTTCTGGCCGGCCGTCGTTTATGTCGCAAGGGCTACTGGCGATAAATGAAGGTGCCCACATGCTCTCCGTTCATGGCCCTGGTGATGTTTCCCGGAACCATGCCGTTGATGATCTGTACCCGGTCGATCACCTCACTGTTCTGGATGATTTCCAGGCACGGCCGCTCGATGACCAGGTCATCCATATCCCGTTCCATCAAATCCCTCGCGCCGATCTCGGGTATGAATGCGGCATCAGGCTGTTTTTTGGGATCGGCCGTGTACAGGCCGTCTTCATCTTTAATGAAAAGAATGGTCTTCGACCCGATGAGGTCCGCCAGAATGATTAGGCCCACATCGGTGCGATGAATCGGAATTCGGCCGGTTTTGGGTTTGATAGCAAAATAGTCATACGGTGGCATGCCGTGCATCACCGGAATGATGCCTTCGGCAAAGTAAGTGGGCAGCTTGACGATGTCCGAATGGGACATCTTGATGCCCCCCCAAGGAGAGAGAAGGGTGGCCACCATAAGGGCATTCTGCTCGGAGATCATGCTGCCGAACTTGGCGATGATGCCCGTAGGCATGCCCATCTCCAGGCCGATGGTGTAAATGTGGCGGCTACGGGTGCCACCGCCGGTGGTAAGCACCATCTTGTGCTGCTTGCGGATGCTGACAATCTCCTTCAGGATGGCGGGCAGCGCCTTGACCCCCCGGTCGCAGATGGATTGGCCGCCTATTTTCATCACCGCTACATCCGGATAGAGTCGCTGCTGGGGAGCGATGTCAAGCTTGTCGATAAATTCCTTGCTAACCAGGCTTTCGCCCATGAGTCGGCTTTTCACATGCAGGCGCTTGCCGTCCTTGTCTCTGACCAGAGGCATGGTTTTTCCTCTATTAATATAGTCGTGTGGGCATTCATGGATAAGGGCTATTTGTTTTTTCCTTTGCCGCCACCACCCTTGAGTTCCACCAGGTCCGCCCCGGTGGTGTCGGCAAGCTGCTTCAGTTCGCCCATGCGAAGATGATCCGCATATACCTTGAGGTCCAGGCCGGCGACCGCCGCAATTCTAAAGCGCGGGGTTTTTGAACCGTCTTTGACTTTTTGTCGCTCGCGATAGAAAATTTGTCCGCTCATGATTGTCTCCCTTACCGAACGAAGTGAATGATAGCTATTATCGTACCCGAAAATGATAAGACAAAAGAAACGCTGTGTAAAGAATCGCTAAAACGACATTTCCTATATCCTGTCCGATAACGTGCCGTTTAAAAAAAAGGGGCCGTTCTTTATAATTCTTCGTCAGTACCATTCATGGTGGTCTGTCAACCTTGGTAAATGCGGGTAATGGTGACATGGCCGGGCTTGGACTCAAGGCCATCTGCAACGCGCTGGGCATCCCGCCGGTGCTGCACATGGGCAGCTGCGTGGACAACGTGCGCATCCTGGTGCTGGTGTCGGCGCTGGCCGATGCTTTAGGTATAGACATCAGCGATCTGCCCGAAGCCGGCTCGGCACCTGAGTGGTATTCGGAAAAGGCAGTGACCATCGGCACCTATTTCGTCGCTTCGGGTGTCACCACGCATCTGGGCCCCTTGCCGCCGATCACCGGCAGCATGAACGTGGTCAACCTGCTTACATCCGGTCTCGAGGATGTCGTTGGCGCCACCTTTGCCGTGGAGCCTGACCCTGAAAAGGCGGCCGTCTTCCTGCGGCGGACCATCGAAGGCAAACGCAAGGCCCTGGGGCTGGATGTCCGCAACGTGGAATAAACGATTCCCCAAATCATGACGGCCCGCGTCCTGAGACAATCAGGCGCGGGCCGTTTATGTTTAAGACAACCAAAAGCGATCTCAACAACTGGATTCTGGTTCAAATTCGAGGCGGACCTTGAGCAAAGCAAAAGGAACCGGTCCGCCCGTACCGGATTATGGGGCTTTTTTTCTCCGCACCACTACGACGAAGAGCAGAACGACAACGATGCCGACAAGGGGACCGAAAATCTGAAGATTGGCCGCAATGAACATGGCTTTGCCGACCATCTTCTGGTGCTCGGCGTCGGTGGCGGGGATCATACCCAACGCATCGCCCATCTTGGAGATGATGCGATAGACGAAACGACCCTCCGGAATCTCCTGGTGGCAGGAGGGGCAGACGCCCTGGCGCTCCATGTTATCCCGGACTTCCTTGGAAAGCGGCCCGTCAAGGGGCCAGTGATGACCCACGGTCTGGAGCTGTTGGCCGTCCCGGTTGACGACATTGTCGAGATCCATGGGCAGATCGGGAATCGGGCTGATCTGGTACTGTGCGGTTTTGGTGACCAGCTCGCCCTTCTCGTTCATGATGTCGACGTAGATGCCGTCCACATACCCTTTGAGATAGCGGCCGTCGTGCGTGCCGTAGCCCAACGCTTTGGCCTGGGCGTGGCAGGAAGTGCACTCACGGGCCCGCCAGTCAACGGTATGAGGGGCTGCCGGTCCATGTCCAGGCCCCTTTGTCCTGGTTCTCCGCCGCCTTCTACGTCTGCGGCCGTGCGCCAGATTTTATTGTTCACCAGCACTTCCCCATC
>JAQYWF010000059.1 GCA_030145105.1 Desulfosarcina sp. | reverse complement strand
TCAGGTTCTTCACGGTGACGGTGAATTCAGCGGCCATCGCCTGACCAAGGGGCAATACCATTCCGACCATTAATGCTAAGAGTGTGTTGAACAATCGCTTTTTCATGACAGTCTCCTTTACCGAAAAGGGGTTGAAGGGTTAACAGGGATTCAGATCAACAAACCCTGTTGGCTCTGTTCAAACGATAACCCCTGGCTTTAAACCTTCGGTAAAGATCGGATAAAGATTCGGTAAAGATTGGTCGGCGACAATCCGTATGACGGGGGAGCGGCCCGGCGTCAATCCGCCGGCTATTAGGGCGGCCACGCATCTCCCTGGATCAGGTATGGTAGGTGAATCGGTAGATTCGGCCGGCATCGTCGTCCGCGACCAGCAAGGAGCCGTCTTCGAGAATCTGCGGGTGCCAGTCGAAACCCACCGAATTTCTCACGCCCTCGGCAAACACCTCGAGGCCTGATCCGTCGGCGTTCGTGCGCATGATTGTGGCAAAGCGGCGGTCCTCCTCCCCGCAGACATTGCAGGGGACACCCATAGGCACGTATAATTTTTCATCAGGACCGAAACGGATGAATTTCCAGCCGTGGCGGCGATCGGCGGGCAAGCTGTCGTTCACCACGGTGCAGGGAGCGACGGGTGCCAGGTTGTCGACAATATTTTCAAACCGGATCACCCGATGAACCTCAGCCACATACAAATGGCCGTTTTTGAAGGCCACGCCGATGGGCACATTCACCCCCTGGGCCAGATCAATCGTCAGGCCTGCCTTGAAGTCTTTGTCCCGATCCACGAGCGCGTATAAACCCTGCCGGCCTTGCGCATTCCCACGAACAGTACTCCACCTCCTCCTGAAGTCATGGACCGGGCATTGGGATGGTTCTGCGAAAAAGGGAGATTTGAAAGCCGGGGGGCAGTGAAATTGCCGTCGGATCAAACGGCTTACCGCTCCAAGCCGACCATGGAATGCCAACTTGAAGCAGGACAAGTAATTTGGCTGTGAGTGGTTCATGGCATGGCACAAACGCGTTCAGTCAACAAAAACCCAGTTGAGAACTTATTGGAAATATAGGAATCAGATTGATTATTATTTTTTTCGGGTCGCTTCCAGGGAGATGAGTACATCCACCTCTTTTCCCAGGACGCCCATGTCGTAGAATTTTCCGCCGCCCACGTGATAGGCCAGGCGATCGATGGTCATGTTGACTTCGAAGCCGGCCACTTCCGATTTGTCATCGAATGGGTAGATCTTGACTCCCAGCAGGGTAAATGGCACCGAGACGGTTTCACTCACATCCTTGACCGTCATTTTCCCTTCAACAATGTACTGGTTGTCCTTGACATGTTTGACGGCAGTGCTTTTAAAACTCATTGTCGGGAATTGCTTGGAATCAAAGAAGTCAGCTGAATTGAGGTGGCTGTCGCGCTTGCTGTGCCCGGTATTGATGCTTTTTACCGTTACTTCGAAGTCGAAACGGCTGCCTGCAAGGTCATCGGGTGAAAACATCACCGTGCCCTTAAAATCTTCGAAATTACCTCTAATTGTTGAATAGATGTTATTGATACTGAAGTAAATATGGGAGTGGGCAGGATCCAGTTCCCATTTCGGTGCCGCCGCTATCGCTTGTGCGGAAAAGATCAGAATAAACAGAAATACGACCGAGAATTTTAATAATGTTTTCATGAAATGCCTCCTGTTCGCAAATAGTGATGGACCGACCCAAGGTAGATATCGGGGGGCGGTCTCTTATCTCTGAATTGCGGGGTCTATAAACCGAACGCTTCGGTAAATATCGAACGGGCGGGGAATCCGATCGTTTTCAGGTCTGTGCTTACCTGCTTCATCATCTGTGGGGGGCCGCATACAAAAATCGCCGATCCGCGACTGCAGGCGCTGAGCATGGTTTCCAACGACGTCCGATCCAATCTGCCGGACCGCTTCCCGCTTTCCGCATCACGCGTAAAGGTAGGAATCATGCGCAGACCTGTCAATTTTGCCGCCAAGGCATCCATCTCATCGGTGAACGCCACATTTTTTTTGCTGCGGTTGCTCCAGATCAGGGTGACCGGGCGAGGATCGCCATAGTCGGCCATAAAGCGCAGCATGCTGAGCATGGGCGTGATGCCGATGCCGCCGGCGATCATTATTAATTCCCGATCCGGATCGGTATGCAGATGGCCGAAGCGTCCAAAGGGGCCTTGAATGAAGGCACGGTCTCCGATTGAAAGGCCCCCCACGGTATGGGTCCAGTCACCGCATGCGCGGATGGTGAATTGCAGCATCCCGGGACGGCTGGGCGCGGAGGAGAGGGTAAAGGCATGCGGTTCAGGCACAACCGTTGCCGATGCAAAGGAAACCCAAACGAACTGGCCGGGGACGTATGAAAAAAAGGTTTGTGCCGCCGGGGTTAATTCGACGCAGGTACAATCGGAGCCGGTGGGTTCGACACGCGAAACCAGAAACGGTTTCCTTCGCACCCGCAGCCAGGCGCTGCGCACCCACATCCAGAACAGCAAAAAAGCGGCGGCGGCAACGACCACCGCCAGCCTCGGCAAGCCGTCTTCGCTGAATGACTCGCTGACATACAGGGCGTGAACAACCAAGAGAACGGCGATTAGCAAACCGGCGATGCGGTGAAACCGCATCCAGGTGTGAAAGGCCAGGCCCATCGATTGACGCCATTGGCTGACAACAAACTGGCTCAAAATGAAGACCAGCAGCACCACCCCGATCCACTCGGGCCAATAGCGCATTTCCAGTGGAACGATAAGTCTGCCTTCGGGAAGCAGCACGCATAGGGGGTGTATCAATGCCAGGATTACAATCGCCCAGGCATGCATGCGGTGCTGGCGCATCAAACCGGGCAAGGAGAAAATGCGGTCCAGGAATTTCAGTCGTCCGGCCAGGGGCAGTTGCAAGAGCATAAGCAGGCCGGCCGTCAAACCAAGCATCTTACCAGCACGCAAACTGGTTTTCTCGATGCCGAACTTGTACCACATGGACGGTGATTCGAAGGCAAAAGGGATTGTCAGCGCGCCGGCCAGCGTCAGAAGGAGCAACGCGACAATGGCTGTGGCCAACAGAACACGCAATCCCGGTGGAATAATTGTTCCAATCAAAGGCAGTTCGTTTCCTTGAAGGGGCTTTGACACCGGTCAACTCCGTATGGGTAGATCGAGATAAGCGTTTGCGTTTCGCCGGCCGGAGCAGATGATTTTCATCGGTCCATTGATGGCCGATTGCCAGACGCCTTCAGCCTATTTGCCTTTATCGTTATCCTTGATCATCCCCGCCAAAGCGGCAAAGGGATTGTGGAAGAAATCGGAATCGGTCGTCTCCGTCGAGGACGAGCTGCCATCGTATGCCTCGGCCACTTCCAGGCGCCCGTGTTCGTTGTCGTGACAGTATATGCAGAGCAGTTCCCAGTTGCTGCCGTCGGGCGGGTTGTTGTCGTGATTGTGGTCCCGGTGGTGAACGGTGAGTTCTTTGAGCTGCTTGCCGCTGAACTCGCGTGCACAGCGGCCGCAGACGTGCGGATACATCTTCAACGCCTTCTCGCGGTACGTCTTTTCCCGATCCTTCATGTGGCGGCGGGCGTCGGCCACCACCTGTGAGAGTTTGTCCGGACCTTTGCCTTGGTTGTTGGCGGACATGCGTTTCCCCCTTGTTTCCAGTCTGTGTTAACGTCAGTCCAGCACCGCCTCCCCGGCGGGCGTTTTAATCCGCGCCGACAGTCCAGGCGGGCGCTGTTTTGAAACGGGGTGGAAGGTTATGAGATGGTCGAGGCCCATGGCCGAGACCACCCGTTTGACATATACTGCGTCGCTGTGGGCCCCGTCGAGGCGCAACAGCCTGCAGCCCGCGTCTTTCATTTTTTCTGCGGGGTGGATGCGGCCGTCCCACTGGATCAAATGCGGGATCAGGCCGTCACCCGGCATGGATCCGTCGTCGGTAAAGGCAAACCGCCATCGCAGCCCATCCCGCTGCATGGGCCGAACGCACACCCGCTGCCCATAGATTGCTTCGGCCAGAGCATCGACGTTATCCGTTCGCACCACCCAGGTGATCAAGCGCGGCCGGATCTTAAGCCGGGCCTGAAATCCCGGATCGTCAAGATTGAACCACCGACGGAATTTTGGCTGCCGCCCCTCGGGATCGATGGCGATCACTTCGAGGTATTGGTCCGGACCCAGCTTCAGCACCCGGTTGTGGGTGCCCATGGCGGCGTGTTTCCCACCGCCGATCATAGGTACGCCAAGACAGTCCTGAACGTGGGCACAACCCTTGTCAAGGCTGTAGGCGGCAATCACGAGGTGATCCAACACGGCAGGCGGTCCAGTCAATTTAAATTTCCATGGCCAGCCGGGTGCCCTGGTCGATGGCCCGTTGGGCATCCAGTTCGGCGGCTTTGTCCGCGCCGCCGATGATGTGCACATGCATATCCATGCCGGTCAGTTCATCGGCCAATGTCCTTAATGGCTCCTGACCGGCACAGATAATGATCGTGTTGGCGGGAATCGTCTGGCGGCTTTCGTTCTTGACGATATGCAGGCCCTCGTCATCGATTTTCTCATAGGCCACACCGTTGATCATCTGCACTCCGCGCTTCCTCAGGGTGGCCCGATGGATCCAGCCGGTGGTTTTGCCCAGTCCGGCACCCATTTTGGAGGCCTTGCGCTGCAACATGGTGACGCGCCGGGGAGATGGCTGTGTCTCCGAATCAGACGCCAAAAGCCCGCCCGGTTGTCGATAGTCTCGATCCACGCCCCACTCTTCCAGAAACCGGTCGCGATCGAGGCTGGTGGATGCGCCTTCGTGGGTGATCAGTACGGCGGTGTCGAAGCCGATGCCGCCGGCACCGATAATGACCACGCTCCCACCGACGGGCTTCTTGCCCAGGATCGCATCGATGTAGGTGATTACCTTGGGATGGTCCGCGCCGGGAATGTCCAGTCGGCGAGGCCGGACACCGGTGGACACCACCACCGCATCGAAGGACTCACCGGCCAGGCGATCGGCATCTACGGGGGTATTCAGCCGTACCTTGACCCCCAGCAGTGCCAGTTGCCGACGAAAATATCTAAGCGTTTCGGCAAACTCCTCCTTGCCGGGTATTCGTACCGACAGGTTTAGCTGCCCGCCGATGCGGTCCTGCCGGTCATAAAGGGTTACCGCATGGCCCCGCGATGCGGCGGTCACGGCAAAGGAGAGTCCGGCCGGTCCTGCACCCACCACGGCAATGCGTTTGGGGGAAGCGGTCGGGGAAATAACAAGCTCGGTCTCATGGCAGGCCCGGGGGTTGACCAGACAGCTCGCCACCTTCCCCTGAAAGATATTGTCCAGGCAGGCCTGGTTGCATCCGATGCAGGTGTTGATCTCATCGGCGCGATCCTCCCTGGCTTTTTTCACGAATGCCGGGTCAGCCAGAAAGGGGCGGGCCATGGAAATCAGATCCGCATGACCGGCGGCCAGGGTCTGTTCAATGGTCTCAGGTGTGTTGATCCGGTTGCTGGTCACCAGTGGGATGGACACCGCACCCTTTAGCCGACCGGTAACCCAGGTGAAGGCCGCCCGGGGAACCATGCTGGCGATAGTCGGTATCCGGGCCTCGTGCCAGCCGATGCCCGTGTTGATGATGGTGGCCCCGGCAGCTTCCACTTCTCGGGCCAACTCCACCACCTGGTCCCAGGAACTGCCGCCTGCGACCAGATCCAGCATGGACAACCGGTAGATGAGGATAAAGTCGGTTCCCACACGCTTTCGGATCTGACGGACAATCTCCAGGGGAAACCGGATCCGGTTCTCGTATGTCCCGCCCCAGCGGTCGGTGCGTTGGTTCGTGGCCGGGGCGATAAACTGGTTGATCAAATAGCCTTCCGATCCCATGATCTCTACCCCGTCATAGCCGGCCTGCCGGGCCAGACCGGCGCAGTGTGAAAAATCCTCGATCTGCCGGAGAATTTCGTCTTCTGTAAGTTCCTTGGGTTTGAAGATGTTGATCGGCGCCTGCAGGGGAGAGGCGCTCACCAGACGTTTGTGAAACCCGTACCGGCCGGTGTGCAGGATCTGCAGGGCGATCTTGCCGCCGTTTTGATGAACCGCCGACGTAATCTTTCGGTGAGGATCAACCGCTTCTGGCGTGCTCAGCTGCGCGGCGTGGTCCGCCACACAGCCCTCCACGTTGGGAGAAAATCCGCCGGTGACGATCAGCCCCACCTCACCCGCGGCCCGTTCGGCAAAATAGGCGGCCAGGCGTTCAAATCCGTCCGGGGCTTCCTCTAATCCGGTGTGCATGGACCCCATGATCGTCCGGTTTTTCAGGGTGGTAAAGCCAAGGTTTAAGGGTTCAAACAGATGCGGGTACGGATGTTGCTTCATTGCGGTCTCCTACTTCGGGGCCAAGCGGGACGGTATTTGACGTCGAATGGCCGTTTCCATTTGAGCGGTTCACGAACGATGGGGAAATCATACCATCACCGATCTTTTGTAACAAGTATCGTGTTGTCGAAATCGAGCCGCAGCAGGTGTTGATCCGTTGTTTCCATTCATTGAAATATACAATTTACGATTGATTTTCGTAGGCAATGGGGTAATCTGAACACCTCCTAGTGAATGGTGGACCACGCTTGCCTATCCGGTTTCTCTCCATTCGGCAGCGATTCGATAAAAAGAGATGATGACGGCGCATATCAAAAAAATGATCGGGCGAATTCCCTTCCGCATCCTCCTGCCGGTGGTACTGACGGTGCTGTTGTTCGTCATGACCATCTTCCTTTTCATCCTGCCCATGATGGAAGAACGGCTGATGGAAGGCAAACGGGAGGTCATCCGTGAACTGGTGGCTTCGGCCTGGAGTAGTCTGGACAGCTTCGCCCGGCAGGAGCGCCAGGGGGTGATGACCCGTGACCAGGCCCAGGTCCTGGCAATCGATCATATCCGGGGCTTGCGCTACGGGCAGGATTTCAAGGACTATTTCTGGATCAACGACATGCAGCCTCGCATGATCATGCACCCCTATCGTCCGGACCTGGAAGGCAGAGACATTTCAACATTTTCGGATCCGGCGGGCAAACGGCTTTTCCTGTCATGCGTGGAGATCGTGCGGGCCAACGACGCCGGTTATGTGGATTATCAATGGCAGTGGATGGATGATCCCAAGCGCATTGTTCCCAAAATTTCATATGTCATGGGTTTTGACCCGTGGGGATGGATCATCGGTACCGGTATTTACGTGGAGGACGTTCACGCCCAGATTTCCGCCATCACCCGCAAAACAACGCTGGTATGCATCATGATCCTTTTCGTGATCATCCTTCTTTCGATCCATATTGTCTGGCATGGCATGAAGGTGACCCGGGAAAAAAAGCTTGCCGAAGAAAAAAGCTTGCTCAAACAGGAGCAGCTGTTCCAGGCCGCAAAAATGGTTTCACTGGGCACCCTGGTTTCCGGTATCGCCCATGAGATCAACAACCCCATCACGTCGGTCATGCTTAACGCGCCCAACCTCACCCGCATGTGGGAGGCCATGCTGCCTATTCTGGACAATCATCAGGCACAGCTCGGCGATTTCCAGGTGGGGGCTACGGTCTATAGCCGAATTCGTGACCGCGTTCCTCAGATGCTCTCCGCCATTACCGACGATGCCCGGCGGGTCCGGGACATTGTGGCGGACCTGAAGGACTTTGCCCGGGACAACCCTTCAGAGATGAAGGACGAGGTGGATCTAAACGATGTGGTGAACAAAGCCATCGGGCTGACTACCAATCTGATCAAAAAATCCACCCGGCACTTCACGCTGACCTGCCATCCGGCGTTGCCAACTTTTCCGGGAAATGCCCAGCGTATCGAACAGGTGGCGATTAATCTGATCGTCAACGCCTGTCAGGCACTTGCAGACCCAGATCGATCCGTTTCCGTGACCACCGCGTTCCAACCGGAAAAGGAGCGGGTTGCATTGGTAGTGAAGGATGAAGGCGAGGGCATCGATGCAGCCGCACGCAAACGAATCACCGACCCTTTTTATACCACCAGGCGGGAACACGGCGGTACAGGCCTCGGCCTGGCGATTTCCGATCGCATCGTCAAGGATCATGGCGGCAGCATGTATTTTGAATCGACGCCGGGCAAGGGAACAACGGTGCACGTGTCGTTTCTCCTTTCGCATGGTTCCCGTCAACAAGAGGAAAGGGTGTCTTAACGTGAATATTACTCTACATCCGCTGCGGCCCATCATGATCGTGGATGATGAAGCATCTATTCTGTTGGCCATCGATACGACGCTGCAGATGGCCGGGCTGAACAACACGGTCACCTGTCAGGACAGCCGCCGGGTGATGGACATGCTGGCCGAGAACCCGTTCGAACTCATGCTGCTCGACCTGAACATGCCCAACGTGGACGGCCACCGGCTGCTGGACGATGTGCGCCTGGAATACCCGGATGTGCCGGTGATTATCGTCACCGGTGCCGTGGATGTGGAAACCGCCGTGCGCTGCATCAAGGCGGGGGCCTTCGAATACATCGTCAAACCGGTGGAGGCGGATCGTTTGATAACGGCCGTCAACCGGGCCGTCTCCTACCAGGAGCTCAAGCGGGAGAACCAATCGCTTCGCCGGCACATGATGCGTACCGACCTGGAACAACCGGAGGCCTTCGGTCGCATCATTACCGGGAACCGCAAGATGATAATCCTTTTCCAGTATGTGGAGTCCATCGCCACCACGTCGCAGCCGGTTCTCGTGCAGGGAGAAACCGGGGTCGGCAAAGAGCTGATCGCTCGGGCCATCCATCGCCTGAGCGGCCTCAAGGGTGGCTTTGTGGCGGTCAATGCAGCCGGCCTGGACGACACCGTGTTTTCGGACACCCTGTTCGGCCATGTGAAGGGTGCCTATACCGGAGCGGATACCCCTCGCGGCGGATTGATCGAACAGGCTGACGGTGGAACCCTCTTTCTCGATGAGATCGGCGACCTGACCCCGGCATCCCAGGTAAAGCTGTTAAGACTGTTGCAAGAGGGCGAATATTTTCCCTTGGGCTCCGATGTACCCCGGTCGGCCAAAGCGCGCATCGTCGCCGCCACCAACCATCGCCTGTCCGCGCTTCTCAGTCAGGGGCGTTTTCGAAAAGATCTCAGCTATCGCCTGCAGACCCATCGAATCTACATCCCGCCCCTCAGAGATCGGCTGGATGACATTCCCCAACTGCTCGATCACTTTCTGGCAAATGCCGCATCCCGGCTGAACAAGCCCACACCGTCGGTGCCGCGTGAACTCGAAGCGCTGTTGTCGAATCATGCCTACCCCGGCAATGTTCGGGAATTGGAATCGATGGTTTTCGACGCCGTAAGTCGTCATCGCTCCGGCGTTCTCTCTCTTGATACCTTCAAATTACATATCTCCCGTGGACAATCTTTCCCTGGCGCATTCCCGGCTTCACAGGCCAGCGACACCGATCCGCCGATCACATTTTCCCACAAGCTGCCGACGATCAAGCATGCCACCCGGATTCTAATCGAAGAGGCCATGCGTCGCACCGGGGGCAATCAGTCCAGAGCGGCCAAAATTTTGGGCATATCCCAGCAGGCGTTGAGTAAGCGGTTGAAAAAAAAGCAGCGCCGTCCCTAATTCCTCCACAACTTTTTTTGTAGTTACAATTTTTGTTGTATGTGCCCACCCAGCTCCCATTTTCTTCCGGTAACAACGCGATGGCACCTAATTTCTTTCGGTATGGATTCTCAAACCCACAACTAAAGTTGTTTGTTCTCCCTTCCTGCCTAATTCTGATTTTTATAAAATTCCTATTAATATCAAATTGTTGAGAAATTTTTTGCCGATGGCACGGCTTTTGTTAACGTATAAGATGAAGCGCATTCAATTCATTCAAAATATTCAATGAATAGTGTTCATTAACACACAGGTCAAAGATGGAGAGGCGGGTCATATGATTTCCCGAGCAACGATACTGCTTTCCAAAACCCAGACGGTCAGCCATGAGTTCGTCAATTCACTGGCGTCCGTCCGGTCCCTGTCAGAGTTGCTGGTGGACTATCCCGGGCTGAATGCCTGCGACCGAACCCAATGTTTGAATATCATCCGAGAAGAAACGGAGCGGTTGATCCGGCTGATGGAGCACATGAACCTGGCGTCCAACACCGGTGGGTCCCTATGACCCCGACAATCTGACAACGATTTGTTTAGGTCCAATTAACTTTTAACGGAGAGAGCCATGAACGAGATTAAGAACAGAGGCTGGAGCGTGACCATGGCAGGGTTGGGAATTAACCTGGCCCTCGGAATTCTTTACACCTGGAGCATATTCAAGCAGACCATCAAGGAGTCGGTGATGGCCAAAGACGGGGTGTTTAACTGGGATATGGCCTCGCTCAACGACCCCTATGCCGTTTGTTGCCTGATGTTCACGGTGGCCATGGTATTTGCCGGCCGCATCCAGGACAAATTCAGTCCCCGCATGACGGCCATCATCGGCGGCATCCTCACCGGTGCCGGTCTCATCGTCATTTCTCAATCCAACGCCCTTTCTGCCTGGATCCTGGGCTTCGGCGTCCTTACCGGACTGGGCCTGGGATTTGGGTATGCCTCAGCAACCCCGCCGGCGATTAAATGGTTTCCCTCCTCCAAAACCGGCATGATTGCAGGCATCGTCGTTGCCGGGTTCGGGCTGGCTTCCGTCTACATTGCCCCGCTGGCCAATTTTATGATTGCCAAATTCGGTCTCAGCCAGTCGATGCTTATATTCGGTGTCGCCTTTATGGCCGTGGTTTGTACCTTGGCCATGTTCTTGAAAAATCCTCCCGAGGGGTATGTGCCCACAGATGCGGCACCCACAAAGAAGGTCGCTGATGCGCCACCCGCGCCACCGGTGAATTATTCCCCCATGGACATGCTCAAAACCGGTGCCTTTTACAAGCTGTGGTTCATGTATTTTATTGGTGCCGGTGCAGCGCTGATCATTATCGGCAGTGTTGCCGGTATGGCCAAACAAAGCATGGGCGACCTGGCCTGGATCGTGGTGGCCCTGATGGCGGTTGGCAATGCCGGTGGGCGCGTTGTGGCCGGCGTGGTTTCCGACAAGATCGGCCGTCCCAGAACCTTGTTAATCATGATGAGCTTGCAAGCCATGGTCATCTTTTCCCTGCTGTTCATCGGCCAATCGGAAGCCATCCTCCTGGCGGCCGCTGCCACCATGATCGGATTCAATTACGGCACCAATCTCTCCTTGTTCCCGTCGGCCACCAAAGATTATTTTGGCCTGAAAAATTTTGGTATCAACTATGGCCTGATCTTCTCTGCCTGGGGCATCGGCGGCTTCATCTTTCCCCGCGTGTCGCAGATGATCGTGGCCAGTACCGGCACCCCGCAAACCGCCTACCTGTTGTGCAGCATTCTGCTGGTGGCCAGTTCGCTGATATCGTTGTCGACCAGGTCTCCTGAAGAATCCACCCAGAGCCAATCGGCCTGGGATCAATTCAGGGAGAAACTGGCTTTTGCCAGAGCGCACCCCGTCGATGTTGATTTGGGCGCCCGATATTTTTAAGCGATTGACGATGGCGCATTCCAATAGAAGATTCGGGTAACCCACCCGATACGAAATGGGTGCAAAAAAGATTGCCCTGGCTGTCATTTAGCCAGGGCGATCTTCTTTTTTTTGAAGCGAAGCTATCCGAAGGCGATGAGAAAGGTGCCGAGGAAGATGATCGATGCAGAAGCCAATCGCAACCGTTGATGCTTTTCCTTTAAGGCATACCCGCCCAGTAAAACCGCAAAAAACAAAGCTCAGCTGCTACTTTCCCTCCCAAGGCTTGCCGGTATCTGTCCGTTGCATCAACGTCGCCCGACACAAGCGTTCGACTGGCAGCGGAGGGTGAGTCTCCCAGTCGTATCCGCTCTCAAGGCTCAATACAAAAATGTTATAAATACCCGATAGATAATTCAACCATGTAACATTTCCCTAACTCACCCTTGTATGGGAAAAATGTTAACATCTTTAAAAAACTTAACATTTTTATAATATAAGGTATTTATAGCATTCGGCCTTAATTTTGCTTTATATTAAACAATACAGCACTGTAAAGACACAACTTCCGGCTTGCTGTCATTTCACGGTGGCGGTTTTTGCCATCAGCATTTCATCCAACCGGTGCCGTATTAACGATCCTGCTGAACAGCATTAAATCCGCGTCCACCAAACTAGATGTCGAAGGAGAATTGTCATGGAAGGCACTATCGATAAAAGGCAGTTGAACACAGGCGAAGAGGCGATTTTTTCGGACCGCTGCACCCAGTGCGGGGGTGTCATCCACAGTGGAAGGGAATTGGTGTTAGATGACAAGCAGGTTCTGTGTGAAGGATGCTATCGTTTCATGGTCAATCCGGATACCGGGGGTGATATCCCATCAAAATGGATCTAACCATCGATCGACGTGCCTGACCGTCCCTGTAGGTTCCTCGCGAATCATGCATCCTGTTGCCGAAACAGCTGATCCCTGAACGTGGAGGGGCTTTCCATATAAAGCGCTAAGGCATCCTGGAATCCGAGGTTCCCTACCAGTTGAATACCCCGGTCCCGGTATCGGTACTGATGAAGGGATGGTAATGGTCTCCCCGAATCGCCGGGTTTGGACGCCGGTATGGCCATATGGTGCAGGCTGCAATAGTCCTCCAGCAGACGGTTCACCAATCCACCCACCACCGACTCCTCCACAGCCATCCACTCTTCTGCCAGGCGCTGCGCTGCGTAAAGGTTCTTCGGCGGATGGTTCTTCATGGATGCCCCAATTTCACGGTCCGTTGCCTTTCCCAACTGATAATGCAGGGTTTCTTCCACCGGTATCGACATGAGGGTATACAGATTTTCGGTATGGTTTTGCCAAATCGTGAAGGCTCTGCGCGATAATCCGAACTGCCCAGGGGCTATCGATTGGATCTCCAGGTCCACCGCTCCGAGATGATTGGAAAATATGGCGCCGGCGGCCTTGTACTTCACGCTGCGGCCGGATTCTGCGGTAAATCGACAGACGGCACGATAGTCTTTTGCCAGGCGATGAACCAAGAAGGCGGATATCCCGTCCTGCGATAGCGGTGGATAGCTCTCATTCGGGCTGGTAATGGTCGCGTAGCAATTGTCCATCTCGTTCATCTCGAAGAGATACGCAGTGATGTCCCGGCAATAACGATGGTACGCGTCCGCATGATCTTCATGCAACTGGGGGACGAACATCAGGCGGACCTGAATCTCTTCCATCGACAGTCGCACCTTTTTTTCAAACCCAATTTTTTTCCTGAGCAGGTCCAACATATCCTTCCGTTGGTTCAGCTGAAGTCGGATGTGCTGCTCCACCTCGATATCCGGATCGGCTACAAAGTCCCGAAACACCAGCAAAGGGCCTTCCCGTTCCGCCATTTCGGGGATAAGCGAGACCCGTTCCAGGTCATCCTGCAAGGCAGCTGCAGCTATCCGGATCGGTGAGATTACCCAGCCGGCCAGGCCCAACATACCCAGGGTCATCAACCGGCGCCGGGTCAAGCCTCTGTTTTTTGTCAACCCTGTGTTGAGTCGTTTCACAATTCCATTATCGGTATTGTCTTTTAATCCATTAGTTCTAATCCGATGGCCTGAACCTGCGCAGTGCCCATTTTCTTCATGTCACTTCAGTTCAGGCATATGTCAAGCTCATGGCAGGGTGACGGGCCACCGGCATTTCGCCGGTGCGCAATTTTGAGTATGCTGCTGCAAAAAGTGAAACGGATCGGATCCTCTCCAGCATGGCGCAAATTTCATTATCTGATATAAAAACGAAGTGTTATAAAATTGGCACGCTCCATGCTGAAGAGAAACAACAACACACAGTCGGTCGGTTCCGAGATGCTGAAGGTTCAGCATGGCGTGTGTTGACTAAGGGAGGTGCTATAGCCTCCCATGGGCTGGAGAGAGGGGCCTTAAAAAAACAATTTGAGGGAGGAAATAATTATGAATACATTAAACAAAAAAGTGGTTACAATTTGTTTAGCCGCTATGTTCCTGGTTGTGGGCGTTGCCGGACTGGCTGTTGCTGAAGACAGCTTTGTCGGTATCGTCGCTGAAAAAGGTGAAATCATCGTGATTGACGCTGCTGACGGGACCTACGTTCTCGAAGGCACTGATTTGACAGCCGAACACGTCGGCAAAAAAGTAAAAGTGACCGGAACCGTTGCCGAAAAAGACGACATGAAAGTGATCAGTGTCGTTAGCATAGAAGAGGTAACCGAATAAACATCGTCGATAAGCTAATGTCGCCCTGACGAAAGACAACGGCAGGGTTGCCAATTGCAAACCGTCATCTGTCTTCGGGAAGGCCCCCCCGAGTACGGGAAAAGTTGAATCAAAGAACATTGGCAGGGAAGATCGCTGGAATGCGGTTTTCCCTGCCTTTTTTCGTGCTGATCGTTTTCATCCCGCCTTGCATCCGACATCTTCGGCGTTACCTTCTGGATAATGACGACAATCTTCAGTGCAAAGGAGCGGATTCCGATGCCCAATGCGATTTTCTCCATAGACCCACCTTCCAACGAACCGGCCCTTGAATACCGGCCCGGCAGCGATGAGCGCGGCCGCATTAAAGATGAATTGCAGCGGCTCAGGAACACGGAAATGGAAATTCCGCTGATCATCGGCGGGAAGCCCGTGAAAACCGGTAATCTCGGTCAGTGCATCATCCCCCACGACCATGGCCACCAGTTGGCCACTTTTCACCAGGCCGGCAAGAAAGAGGTGTCAATGGCCATCGAGGCAGCCGCATCGGCCGCCGGGGAATGGGCGGCCATGGACTGGGACGACCGACTGGCCATTTTTTCCCGGGCGGCCGATCTCATCGCCGGCCCCCGGCGCATGACCCTCAATGCCACCACCATGCTCGGCCAGAGCAAGAACATTTATCAGGCGGAGATTGATTCTGCATGTGAAATCATCGATTTTCTTCGGTTTAACGCTTTCTACGCCACTCAGATTTACCGGCAGCAGCCCCGGTCCGGTCCGGCCGAATGGAATCACCTGGAATACCGTCCCCTGGAGGGTTTCGTTTTTGCCGTCACCCCATTCAACTTCACTGCCATCGGTGGAAATCTGCCGTCGGCACCGGCTATGCTGGGCAACACCGTGTTGTGGAAACCGGCATCCTCGGCCGTATATTCCGCCTGGATGCTCATGCAGACGTTCATGGAAGCCGGGTTGCCGCCGGGAATAATCAATTTCATCCCGGGGTCCGGTTCCCAGGTGGGCAATCCCGTTCTGGCCAGCCCGGCGTTGGCCGGCATTCACTTCACCGGATCCACATCGGTTTTTCAGGGCATGTGGAAAACCGTTGCCGACAACCTGAGCCGCTACCGCACCTACCCGCGCATTGTCGGCGAAACCGGAGGAAAAGATTTTATCTTCGCTCATCCCAGTGCTGATCCTGATGTCGTGGTCACCGCCCTGATCCGGGGCGCCTTTGAATACCAAGGACAGAAGTGCTCGGCCGTCTCCCGGGCCTATCTCCCCCAATCCCTCTGGACGCATCTGACGGGGAAGCTGAAGGCTGCCATGGGCACCATCAAGGTGGGGACGCCGGAGGACTTCTCTACCTTTGTCAATGCCGTTATCGACCGGGCCGCATTTGACTCGATTTCCGGATATATCGAGTATGCCAAGGGGCACGAAGCGGCAGAAATATTCACCGGCGGCAACTATGACAGCAACTCCGGCTATTTCATCGACCCTACGGTGATCCTCACCACCGACCCCAATTTTAAAACCATGCAAGAAGAAATCTTCGGACCTGTGCTGACGGTCTATATATATGCAGACGAGGACTTCGAAGCGACCCTGGACCTGTGCGACCGGACCTCGCCCTACGCGCTCACGGGCGCCATCTTTGCTCGGGATCGTGCCGCGGTGGCGACAGCCAGGTTACGGCTGGTCAATGCGGCCGGCAACTTCTACATCAATGACAAACCCACCGGTGCCGTGGTGGGACGCCAACCCTTCGGCGGCGGGAGGATGTCGGGTACCCACGACAAGGCGGGCAGTATCCTCAATCTATATCGATGGGTCAGCCCGCGGACCATCAAAGAGAACTTCCTGCCAGCCACAGACTATCGATACCCGTGTATGGATGCCGAGTAGCCCCTCTTGGCCTTTAGAACTTCGGATAGGGTTGGAAGAATACAACTTTCAAGAGAAGAGAAAAACATGGAATTTTTAAAGACGCTGGGCATTGGAGATGAGAACCGCGGCGTGTCTACCGGACTGGACTGGCTGGGTGGTGGTGGCGGGCCGACAATCGAGAGTGTCTCCCCGGTGGACGGCAGGGTTATTGCCAGCGTCTTCACCGCCACGAAGGCCGACTATGATCGGGTGGCCCACACAGCCCACCAAGCCTTCTTGAGGTGGCGACAGGTGCCGGCACCCAAGCGGGGAGAGGTCGTCCGCCGGATCGGCCATCAGCTCAGGGCATACAAGGAGCCGCTGGGGACGCTGGTGTCCTACGAGATGGGCAAGTCCCTCCAGGAAGGACTGGGCGAAGTTCAGGAGATGATCGACATATGCGATTTTGCCGTGGGGCAGTCCCGGCAGCTCTACGGGTACACCATGCACTCGGAGCGGCCGGAACACCGCATGTACGACCAATACCACCCCTTGGGCGTTGTGGGCATCGTCAGTGCCTTCAACTTCCCGGTGGCCGTCTGGTCCTGGAATGCCATGCTGGCGGCGGTATGCGGCGATGCCAGCCTCTGGAAGCCATCATCCAAGGCGCCGCTGTCGGCTATCGCCGTGCAACATGTTCTATCCGACGTGCTGCGAGACGATGCCGATGTGATTCCTGAAGGTCTCTTCTCACTGGTGGTGGGCAGCGGACACTCCGTGGGCCAGCGCCTCCTCGAGGATGAGCGGGTACCGCTGGTGTCGGTCACCGGTTCCACCCGGGTCGGCCGTCATGCCGCCCAGGCTGTGGCCAGCCGCTTCGGACGAGCCATTCTGGAACTGGGAGGCAACAACGCCATCATTGTTACCCCTGCGGCCGACCTGGCCCTGGCGATCACGGCCATCGTCTTCGGCGCCGTCGGCACCGCTGGCCAGCGATGCACCTCCACCCGGCGGGTCATCATCCACGAATCCATTTACGACCAGGTCGTCACGCCCCTGACCAAGGCCTACGAAAGCCTGCGTGTCGGCACGCCCCTGGATTCGGCCAACCATATGGGACCGCTTATCGATACCGCAGCCGTGGCGGACTACCGCCAGGCACTGGCGCAGGTGGCAGCACAGGGAGGAAAGATCATTTTTGGTGGCCAGGTGTTCGACGGTCACGCGTATGCATCGGGATGCTATGTACAGCCCACGTTGTGTGAGGTGGAAAACGACTATGCCATCGTTCAGGATGAGACCTTTGCACCCATTCTCTACCTGATCCGTTACACTGGCGATATCTCTCGTGCTATCGCCATCCAGAACGATGTCCCCCAGGGACTTTCGTCGGCCATCTTCACCAATGATTTACGCGAGGCCGAGGCGTTCCTCTCCGCAACCGGGTCAGACTGTGGCATTGCCAACGTCAACATCGGCACCTCCGGTGCAGAAATCGGCGGTGCCTTCGGCGGCGAGAAAGAGACCGGCGGCGGCCGGGAATCCGGATCCGATGCCTGGAAGGGGTATATGCGCCGACAGACCAATACCATCAACTACGGCCGCAGCCTGCCCCTGGCCCAGGGAATCGTTTTCGACATATAACCGGTTTCATCTATGCAGCAATCTGGGTTCCAAGCAGACGCTTCACCGAAAAGAAAATCGATTTTCAGTTTGCTCGCTATCCCTGGCGCACCGATCCTAAGTATCTCTGCTTAGCTCCGACAGGCACCGGGAATGTGCCTGCTGTCGCGGTTCAACTTTTTCCTTGCTGCTGTTTCTCCTGCCTGCTATCCTCGTCGCGTATTTGATGTTCTTGTCCGGATGACAGGATGTGAGATGTCCGCCAGAAAAAAAAAGATTAGCGTTAAATCAAAGGTTTGGCTGGAGGATGGCCATGGACGGATCATTTTCGGCCTGGGCCGCATGCGGATTTTAAGCGCCGTTCAAAAATGCGGGTCCCTCAACGCAGCGGCCAAGGACCTCAAAATGAGTTATCGGGCGGCCTGGGGCAAGATCAAGGTGACCGAAGAGGCCCTGGGCAAGCCCCTGCTTGTGAAAAGCCAGGGCGGTAGCGCCGGCGGCGGCTCCAGCCTCACCCCTTATGCCCACACTCTCATGGAGCGATACTTGGCCCTTTCTCACATCATCGACACCCAGGCCGATGATCTTTTCGAATCTGGATTCCTCGATCCGCAGTAGCCATATTCCCTCGTAAATGGTATACACCGGGGTATGGGCGGCATGCGCGGCGCCCGGCCAGAGACCGTTTCTCACACGACGCCGATCGATCTTAAAACAACATGCACCGAGCAGGAAAAACCAACGGATTGACCGATGTCCCCGGAATTTTTGTGGGGCATTATACCGATGCCGCGGCGGCCTCCGGAACGACCGTGGTGATTTGTAAGGACGGGGCGGTGGGTGGCGTCGATGTTCGGGGGGCGGCTCCGGGCACCCGGGAAACCGACCTGCTGGCCCCAGAAAACCTGGTGGAGAAAGTCCATGCCGTCTGTTTCTCGGGCGGCTCGGTTTACGGGTTGGCCGCGGCAGATGGTGTGGTGCGGCATCTGGAATCCAGGGCCATCGGTTTCCCGCTGGATGACACCCACGTGGCCCCCATCGTTCCGGCAGCCGTGCTCTTCGATCTGGGGCGCGGCTCTGAATTCAGACCGTCGGTGGACAGCAGTTGGGGCGAACGGGCCTGCCAGTCCGCCGGTATGGGGCCCGTGAAAACCGGTTGCGTGGGTGCTGGTACGGGCGCCATGTCCGGCGGTATCAAGGGGGGTGTAGGCAGTGCCAGCCTCGTTCTGGATACGGGCATTATCGTGGCCGCCTTGGTGGCGGTCAACTCCCTGGGATCGACCGTTGATCCTGCCACGGGCACGTTCTGGGAAGCCCGTCTTGAAACCGCGAGAGAATTTGCCGGGCTTATTCGCCCTCGGGTGGTACTGCCCGCGGCGCCCACCGGTGCGCTGGGCGAGAATACAACCCTGGCCGTTGTGGCCACCGACGCGATACTCACCAAACCCCAGGCAAAAAAAATCGCCATGATGGCCCATGACGGTATGGCTCGGGCCATCCGACCCGCCCATACCATGTTTGACGGGGATATCGTCTATTGCCTGGCCACAGGCAAACAACCCCTGCCGGGAAAGCCCGGTTTTTTTACGGCGCCGGTCGCCCAGACCATCAACGAATTGGGTCATGCCGCTGCCGACTGCCTGGCGCGGGCGATTATACGGGGAATTCTGGATGCAAAAAGCGCTTATGGCCTGACGGCCTACCGGGATCTTGAACACGTGTAATTGAAAAAGCAGTTCTCCACTCATTTGTCACTGAAAGGAGAAAAGATGAAAAATGCCTTGCGTTTCCTTTTCCTGATCCTCTCCTTGGTTCTCGTAAGTTCCGCTTTTTCACAGGCGCCGATCAAGGGCGGCACGTTGACGGTCTGCCAACCGGCCGAACCGCCGGGACTGGATCCCACGACCAATACCGCTGCAGCCATTGACCGGGTCGTTTACGCCAACATCTACGAAGGACTGGTCAAGGTGGACTGCGGCGGCCCGCCTGAACGCGACGGCCAGGTGAGCAGGGACGAGACCGCCCGTAACTTCGAGTACCT
>JAQYWF010000399.1 GCA_030145105.1 Desulfosarcina sp. | reverse complement strand
TATTTTGCTCTGTGCCCTGCCGTTTGTTGCCAGTGCGGCTATGCTAACGGTGATTCAGGCACCGATAAGCTTCTCGCTGTTAGCGTGGGTCTCGCTGGTGCCTTTTATTCTTGCCTGCTCACCGGCTGCCAAACCCAGACGCTTGGCCTTTGTAAGCTACGTCATTTCATTTTTTTACTGGCTCGGTAACCTATAGGCCCAGACAAGGGAAAGGGCGGCAAGTACGTGTTCCTACCACCTGACTATAAAGGCGATGCGCCTGATGGTTATTTTACCGCCAAATCTGCAACATACGGCAACTGGATAGTTCTGCGTGGTTTTCTTGAAAACGGCGATCCTGCGCCTGGTGTGAAGAACTTCAAGGATAACTTCAAGCTTTACCCGCTGGGCAAAACAGCAAGCGCATCCAAAGTGAAATATTATGATATGTCCATGAAATATCTCAACACCATTCACGCATCTGATGAGACATTTTTTGATCACATCAATGATATTGTACAATACGAGCCTAATGCAGCACAAAATCCTGAGATACTTGGGTTGCTCAGCTCGATTGGTATTGAGAAGGGGAAACCTTTCAAACCTGACGCACGCATGAAGAAAATTTTAAAAGACGCAGCCAATGTAGGTTCGGCGGCATCGCGTGTTGTGCTTTACCGGAGTCGTGATGCAGAAGCGCCCATCTGGCCAAAAAGCGGTTGGGAAGCGCCCTGGATAGGGAATAGTTCTACCTTTGAGAAAAATGGTGTTAGCCTTATTGATGCGCGTACCCGCTTCCACATGTATGCCACAGGCATCACCCCGGCAATGGTCACTCCGAAGGTAGGCAGTGGCACGCAGTATATTGCCGGCATGCGTGATTCAAAAGGGAATCCTTTAGATGGGAGCAAAACCTACAAAGTCCATCTGCCGCCTAATGTACCAGCCAAACAGTTCTGGGCATTCACGATCTACAACATACAGACACGCTCCATGCTGCAGACTGATCAGCAGTTCCCGGAGATCAGCAGTAATGATAAAGCGTTGAAGAAAAACAGTGATGGCTCCTACGATGTTTACTTCGGACCGACGCCACCTGAGGGCAAGAAGAGCAACTGGATACAAACGGTTTCCGGCATGGGCTGGCACATGTTGTTCCGTCTTTATGGGCCTGAAAAGGCCTGGTTCGACAAGACCTGGCGTCCGAGCGAGGTCGAATTGGTTAAATAGCTTAACAGAAACCAATAAAAGTTGGGGCGGGTTAATGCTCACCCCACCAAACATAAAAAAGGAACCCATATGAAAATAAAACAATTATTCATAGCATTCCTGACCTTGTTTGTTGCTGTTTGCCTGGTGGCTCCAGCGTGGGCTCAGAAGGTCGGCGATACAGCAGAAACGAGAAACCTGTTTAATGCCGCGGGTCAGAAGCAGACGGCAAAGGATTTCAAACCGGCACCGGACAAGATTAAAACAGATTTCGGTACGTTGACGTTTGAGGGCGGCGCGTTTCCGGATAAAGCCTCTGTGCAGAAAATCTACGATGCGCTGGATTTACAGCGCGCTACCCAGGCGTATATGGATTTCTTTCCTGCTCTTTCACTTTACAGTATTATTCAGTCACAGATTCGTGACTTTGGATTCAAGACTTCCTCGGATGTAGGGGTGATGGCCGATTTCATGACGCCGAGTGAAAACTATCTTACCGGCAACAATATTACGGTTTATGCCTTTGCCTCCATAGATCTCAAAGTAGATGGTCCAACTGTGGTCGAGATTCCCCCCGGTATGTATGGAAATGCCAATGACGCTGCTTTCAAGTACCTCACCGACTTCGGCCCCACAGGACCTGACAAGGGCAAGGGCGGTAAATACCTCTTTCTGCCGCCTGGCTACAAAGGGAAAGAACCGAAAGGCTATTTTGTGTTCCACTCAGCGGGCTACCGGATCTGGGCAATGATGCGGGGGTTCGGCGAAGTGGGTAATGGTGATCAGGCAGTGAAGTGGTTCAAGGATCGTCTCAAGGTCTACCCTTTAGCTACCGGACCTCGTGAACATACCGCTACCAATACCACTGGCATTGGCGCCAATACGCTACCACCGGAAGACGGTTCGGTGTTCGAGATGCTCAACGAAATCATCCAGTATGAGCCAACGGAACTGTTTGACAAAGAATTGCTTGGACGACTGGCAACGCTGGGAATTGAGAAGGGCAAGCCATTCCAACCGGATGAACGCATGCAGCGTATTTTTGACCAGGGCGCAAAGCAAGGGGTCGCCATGTCCCGTGCCATTGTTTATGCCTCCAGGGATCCGGAGATCAAATACTGGCCCGACCGTCATTGGGAAAAAATGTTCGTCCGCAATACCGAGTTCTTGAACAACGGCCACGATGACATCGACGCCCGGACCCTCTGGCATTACCAGGCGATTTGCGTCTCACCGAACCTACTCTCCACCACCCCAGGTGTGGGCACGGCCTATCTCACCGCTTTCCGGGATAAAAACGGCGCATATCTCCTCGGTGACAAGACCTATCGGCTGCGCGTTCCGGCCAAGCCCCCGGTTAAGCGCTTCTGGGCTGTGACCGCTTACGACCCAATCAGCCGCAGCCTGCTGGATTCGGGAGGGAACATCAACGTCGGTAGTATGGGTAAACCCAAAGTAAATTCAGATGGTTCGGTGGACATCTACTTTGGCCCCAAGATGCCCGAAGGGAAAAAGAGCAACTGGATAAAGACTGATCCTGACAAGGGGTTTTTCGTGGTTTTCAGATTTTACGGTCCCCTTGAAGGATATATTCAGAAGACCTGGGTCCTCAATGACTTTGAACTCGTTGAGTAGTCATTACTCAAAAATTTATGATTCATGAAAGGAAAATAAGTGAAAACAAGACATAGGGTGTCACACCTTGCTGCCGTGTTGATGGCGGTATGCCTATTGACTGCCGGCGGGACTCTGGCAGGCCAAACAAAGATGATTACCCAGACGCCGAAAATGAAATGACTATACCGATTCCTGAAAAGATCACAACGCCGGATAAGGTTAAAACGCCCATTGGCACCCTGGCGTTCTTCGACGGCACCCCCATCGGCGACACCAAGGAGAGCGTATGTGACTACATGGATCGTGCCCGCGCGGTGATGGTCTAAACCCTGAACTTGTATTTAAATTGGTATTGGTAACGTAGCGAAACGCATGGGGTAATGGAGTAATGGAGGAATGGGTGCAGAAAAATTATTTCCCCAACACGCCAGTTCGCCATCAACCCACACTTAAGTAAAAAGAGGTATAAAATGAAAAAACAAAGCTTATTCACCCTGGTTGTGGTCGGACTGATGACGGTCAGCCTGGCGACCACAGCCTGGGCCGAGTTGCCCAAGCTGAAAATGACCACCGATATTCCTGCGTCAATAATGTCTGCAGACAAGGTGGATACATCAATCGGTACACTCAATTATTTTGATGGTGTGCCATCGGACGAAACAGTCAAGACTGTGTATGACTATCTTGATCGTTCCCGGGCAGTGAATGTCTTCATGAATTCCATACCCATGTTGTCGATGTACATGCTGCGTGAAGGTCAGGCGAGCATTGGTGCTGATGCCAGCAACAAGATCGGGATCTGGGATAATCTCATGGATTCAAAGACGTTGCTGCTGACTGGTAATACCTCGACCATGTATGCGGTGGGTTTTCTCGATTTGGCGAAGGACGGTCCCACAGTTATCGATCTCCCGCCTGGCATGCTGGGCGTCCTCGACGACATGGCCTTCCGCTACATGAGCGACCTGGGCGTCGCCGGTCCTGATAAGGGCAAGGGTGGCAAGTTCCTGGTGCTACCGCCAAGCTACAAAGGCGAGGTGCCGAAAGGCTATTTTGTTGTGCCCTCGAATACCAATGGCGTCTGGGTGTTCACGCGTGGTTACCTGGACAAGAAACTACCGCTGGACAAAGCGATTCCGGCAGCTTCCGCCAATATTCGCAACAATCTGAAGGTATATCCGTTGGCTAAGAGGGACAACCCGCCGACAACGGAGTTTATTAATGTTTCAGGCAAGGTGATGAACACGATTCTGCCCAACGATTACAGTTTCTTTGAGAAGCTACATGATCTGATTCAGGGTGAGCCGGATGACTACCTCGGCCCTGAAGCCAAGGGAATGATGGCCGCGATTGGTATTGAAAAGGGCAAGCCGTTCAATCCCGATGCGCGCATGAAGAAAATTCTCACCGATGCCGCCGCCATAGGTAATGCGGCAGCCCGTGCTATTAGCTACTTTCCGCGCGAGCCGGGCAACCAACTGTACGGCAAGGATAGTGCGTGGGTGATGGCCTACGCCGACCATGACACGACCTTCACCACGAACGGTGCGTACCGCCTCGACCCGAGGGTGCTCTTCCACTTCGGCT
>JAQYWF010000350.1 GCA_030145105.1 Desulfosarcina sp. | reverse complement strand
TTCAGCCTTTCAGGACGGTATGGGGGCTTTGGAGCACTTTCCCGAAGGGATCCTGGCACCTCTGCCGGCTCCGGGTCGGCTACCGTCATCCAGCGCTCACCGGGAGCAAGACAATGACCCGACATCTTAAGATACTCGAATTTGCGCTGTCGACCCTGCTGCGCCACAAACTGAAAAACATGGCGGTGGTGGTGGTGTACACCTTTGTGGTCTTCACCCTTGCGTCGGTGCTATTTTTCTCCCAGGCGCTCAAAAAAGAGGCGAACCTGCTGTTCGATCAGACCCCGGAACTGATCGTGCAGCGGGTTTCCGCCGGCCGGCACGGCTGGATCCCCTTGTCCTATAGCCGAACCATCGCCAATATCCGCGGGGTGGCAAGCGTTTCCCCCCGTTATTGGGGCTATTATTACGATCCGCCCACCAGGGCCAACTACACCTTTATGGGGGCCGACGCGATGCCGGCTGAAATTCGAACGATGCTGGAGGGATCCTTTTTTACGCGGCCCGACCGCCGGTGCTGTGTCGTCGGCCAAGGCGTGGCCGAAGTCCGCCTGCTGGAACCCGGCGACATCATCCCGGTCAAGGGGGCCGACGGAAATCTTTATGCACTGCGCGTCAAGGGGGTCTTTCAATCGTCCTCCCAACTGTTGACCAATGACTTGATCGTCCTACCGGTGGCGGATTGGCGCGAAATCTTCGCTATACCAGCGGATGCTGCCACCGATCTGGTGACCCGCATTCCCAATGTACGTGAAATCGATACCGTGGCCCGCAAGATCCAGGAGTCCCTGCCCGATGCCCGGCCGATCAGCCGGGAGCAAATCCTGAAAACCTATGACGCCTTGTTCGATTGGCGCAGCGGTGTCATGGTCGCCGCCTTTGCCAGCTGTCTGGCGGCCTTTGCCATTTTTGCCTTCGACAAGGCCGCCGGGATGAGTGCCGACGAGCGTCGCACCGTAGGCATCCTCAAGGCTGTCGGCTGGGAGGTTTGCCACATCCTGGAGCTCAAATTCTGGGAGGGGTTCTGCATCTCGATGGTCTGCTTTTTGACCGGAGTCATCGCCGCCCACGTGCACGTGTTTTATTTCGGCGGCACGGTGTTTGCCCCCATGCTCAAGGGCTGGTCGGTGCTGTTTCCCCAATTCCGGCTGACCCCCCATGCCGAAATCTATTTGATCGTGGTGGTTCTGTTTCTGTCGGTGGTCCCTTACATGATGGCCTCGATCGTGCCGTCATGGAAAGCAGCCATCACCGATCCCGACGCCGTCATGCGAGCATGAAGGTATTTCATGCCATGTCGATCTTGCAAAATTCTATTGCTCTCTGGCTGGCAGTTGCGATGTTGACCTGCTGCGGACGACAGGCACCGGAACACCCGGTCGTCGTTTCGCACGGGGGCGAGGTTAGCATTCCCTTGAAGGGTATCAACGACGGCGGGGTTCATTTTTTCACTTTCAACCACGAGGGAAAGAACATCAATTTTTTCGTGCGCACAGATGGTACCGGAAAATTGCAGGCCCATTTCGATGCCTGTTACAGCTGCTATAAATATAAATTGGGCTATGTTCATGAAGGCAATCAGGTCGTGTGCATCGCCTGCCGGATCGGCTACAACCTGGCTGACGTTGTCTGGGACTATATCGGCGCCTGTGCGCCCATCAATCTGAAAAGCCGAATTGCAGGTCAATACATGCTGATCAAGCGAACCTGGCTGGAAAAAGGCGAGCGCTTTTTCTGAATCCGGTTCTCTATAAAGCTCAATTGGCTTTCTGGATCCCGGATATCCGCTTCGCTGCTTCCGGGATGACACCGTCTGGTGTTCCGTCAACCGACCAGCTTGGTCATTATATTTAAGCGAATTTCTGAAAAAAGCGGCCGGGGAGACCTGCCGGCAAATCCCCAGCGGGCCGTCGCAAGGATATCAGATCATCATTCCGGCACAACGACCTCTGGTTGGTCTTAAGCACCCAGCGCCGCTTGACGTATCGAAAGTCCCGCGATCGTTTTATCACGCCATCATACGACAAGGACATCGGAGCCACCATCACGATGTTTATGCCATGACCGTTGAATTTGACAACGAAGCCGATAACGCCGAGCGAAGAAATTGGCGAGATCGCCGACAGTTCAACTACGCCGCGCATATTCCTGAAAGAAGAGCGCTTGCCGTCAGGCGTTCTCAATCTGACCGCCGAGGTGCCGATCGCAGGCCTGATCGTAGTCGGTCGGCCGTTCATCGATCTCTGACCGCTCGTCCCGGCAGCTGAGGTTGCCGACCGAATCGCATGCCGATGGGATCTTGGTTGTCGATCGTTCGGCCTTCACAGCACTAATTCCTTGACGAAGGCGGAGAGCTGATTCAGGTTTTGGGCGATGGCCTCGTCCGCATTGACCTGCAGTTCATGAAAAAAAAGATGGTAAAGCTGGTCAAACCGACGCTGTTCACGGCGGCTTTTGGCGAAATTGGCCCGCAGGACGGTGTATCCCTGTTTTTCGTCGAGCATGTCCACCAGGCGGATCTGGGCCAGGCAATCGATCACCTCGGCGGTGGAGACCCGCAACTCGGCGGCCCGGGCGCAGGCGGCGGTGGATCGGGCAGTGGCGGTGGTTCCAAATAGAAATTATTATCTCTGACGCCAATCCCTTTTGCGCAATTGCATTCTGATAATGCGCCTGTCTTCGAAAAAGGAAGGTTCCCCTGCGCCTGATCAAAACAATGAAGAAAGAAGAAGTTTAGGCAAGCCATGTTCAGACGACATTCAAATTCCTGGTATTCTGGCCGTGTCAGTGTTGGGATAGGTTGTTTACAGCACCTACGAAATCCGGTTCAAGGATCTACCCTGGGCATTTGCGGGTGTCAGGATGAGGCTGCCGGGCGCCTTTTGACCTTATAGATCACGTCAATGCGGTTTCTGACGCCATTTTCCAGCTTCAGCGACGAGGGCTGAAGCACGATACTCACCGTTGCGGTGCCACCGGTGGCGATGCCTTCGAGGGGGATTTTCTCGGTATATATGGTCTGAATGCCCCTGAGCATCTGGCTACCACCCACCACCTTGACGCTGTCCGGGACCACGCGGACATCTTCCATGATCAGTCCCGCGGCCAGTTTGCCGGACCAGGTCACCTGAATGGGAAGGGTTTTTTCAACCGGCAGATCCAGGGTGACCTCCAGCGCCTGGGGCTCGACTTTTTTGAGCTGAATTCCCGGCGGCAGAGCGATGCTGTCCCTGGCGATGGGCACCTGATTACTTCCCGCCACCGCATTGGCCAGGTTGAGCTTCACTTTCACCTGGTCGGGACGGACGGATTTGATCAGCGTCCCAGAACCGCTGAGTTGGAGCCTGACACTGCTGGCCGATGCGGCAAAAATCTCCATTTTGGAATCCCGGTTCATAAATTCGACGGGAACCTCCAGGGTCACCAGGGTCTCGAGACCGCGGGCAAAACTGAACCAGATGCCCGTGATGCTGGCCAGACAGATCATGGCGGCGATACCCAGTTCCACCGTGTGTCGTTTTAGGCCGTTGGTGGTGGTCACCTCGCCGGTGTGTTCGCGCAAAACCTTGCTCAGCTCGATATTGTCCTGGATATGGATGATCGATTCGTCTTTGAACACCGTGACCTGGCCGCGCTCCTCGGAAACCACGATCACCACGGCATCGCTCTGCTCGGTCAGTCCGACGGCGGCGCGATGCCGGGTGCCGAAGTAGGCGGGCAGATCGGTTTTTTTGGAGAGCGGCAAAATGGTGGCGACTTCCACGATTCGGTCTCCGTGGACAATCGTGGCGCCGTCGTGCACCGGTGTGCCATGCCAGAAAATGCTAAGCAGCATTTCCCGCGAGAGCTTGCCCTGCCAGGGGATGCCGCTCTGCACCACCGTTTCGATGCTTTTTTGCAGCGGCAGGACGATCAGCGCGCCCAGCTTACGGCGGGCCATTTCGTAGACGCTCTCCACGATGATGTCCACCGGGGTTTGAACCTGACGCTGGGGGAACCCCCAGAAAAAAGATTTGAAATCGCGGGTTTGTAACACGCTGGCAATTTCGTTGCGAAACACGATGATGACGATCAGGGCGGCGGCGGCGATGATGCCCTGCATGGCCCAGCTGGTGACGATGAGGCCCATGCTGACCGCCAGGCGCTCGATCATCCAGAGCATGGCAATGGCCATGGTCATCCGGATCACATTGGTGCCCCGGAAAAGGACGTAGAGCCTGAACAGGATATAGCTGTTGAGCAGGATATCAGCGATGTCCTGCCAGCGCAGCCCGGTATTAAATGGAATCAACGGGTCCATGGGGGTCAATCCGTTATACTGAAGCGCAGGGTGCGCATGAGCTTGTCGTTTTCATCGGTCACCTCGACCCGCCATGGCCCCTTGTCCGATTCCCTGAGTTGCACGCTGGTGAACGAAGACCAGCGGGGCGGGTTGATGGTCAACCGCTTTTCTGTGATCAGGCTGTCATTCTGATACCATTTATGGTGAACGTAGGTTTTTTCGGGAACCGGATCGAATTCCGTGAAGCACGATACCCGTCCCAGGCCTATCGAAAATACGACGGCCGGGTGGGCGGGTGCGTATTCCTGAATAGTCTCGCACATGACCGATCTGACCAGCGTCAGCTTGGCCGGCGCCTTTGCGTCTTGGCCCCATACCGCTTTCGGCGGGGCAATCGCAATGGCTATGAAAAGGATCCAGCCAATTATTGGAAATGTTTTTTTCATGGGTCCCACAGTAGCGCAATCACTTTTTTTATCAAGAAGAAAACAAGATCAGCCGCGGATTGCACGACAATCCCCATCCGACCACTAAGTAAAAGGATACATGAGAAAAACGGTGGGGAGGTCATCGGGAAAAGATTTAACCAAATTTAGAGGGGCAGCGAGTTGTGGCGATGCTGAGAAAATGGGTTCTGAATCGGAAAGGTGGGTCTGGTTTTACAGGGGTTCTCTTTTACGGAGCAGATCGGCCAGAGACTGCTGGATCATGATCTGTTGGATAGATTCCTTATCGCGCATTTTTTGAAGGGTATCTGCATCCACCAGCCACCCGAAACCCAGATCGTCGAAAAAGACAAATTCCATTTTTATATCCATGGCCAGCGCTCCTTTAACTGGTGACAGCGAGTCGGTTCATGTGCACGAGGGGCGAATATCGCTTCGCCAGCACCGTGGTTCGTTGATTCTGGTATCGCCGGTTTTCGGTTTTCCTTTAGGTTGGCTGTAGCGTGTGGTCCGGCCTTTCATTCCGAAGACGCAGATCAGCCAGCGCCCGTAGCTCGCCGTAGACCAGTGGCAGCAATCGGGCGAGCGCTTGATC
>JAQYWF010000082.1 GCA_030145105.1 Desulfosarcina sp. | reverse complement strand
GTTGATCGCCGCCCGATCGCCCCAGGACAAAAAAGGCGTCGAACGGTGCTCGATGGCCGATTTCAGGAAAAACGTCTGGAATGTCAAGCTGGGCAAAGGCGGCATCGTCGGTGACCTCACCGATCTTGACCGCAGCGCCATTCCGCTGATCACCCACGCTGATCTGCGGCGCTTTGTTCCCGTGTGGGAAAACCGCAAATTCAAGGCGCCTTGTGAATCCACCTGCCCGTCAGGGATTCCGGTGCAGGAGCGCTGGCGGCTGGTGCGTGAGGGGCGGGTGGATGAGGCGGTGGACCTGGCGCTGGCCTTTACCCCTTTTCCGGCCTCCGTGTGCGGTTACCTGTGTCCCCACCCCTGCATGACCGCCTGCACCAAAGGGTCGGCGTTTATGACGCCGGTGGACGTGTCTCAACTGGGCCGGGCCAGCATCAAGGCCAGCATGCCGGAGCTACCGCCTCTTTCCGGTAAACGCATCGCCGTGGTTGGCGGTGGGCCTGCCGGCATTTCTACGGCCTGGCAGCTGCGGCGGTTGGGTCATGAGGCGGTGGTGTTCGACAACGCCCCCACGCTTGGCGGCAAGATCGCGTCGGTGATCCCAGACAGTCGGATTCCCAGCGACGTGGTGGGCAAAGAACTGGCACGGGCGGCTGAGGTGATTCCCCATGTTCACCTCCATCAGCAGCTGAACCAGCGTGAGATGGTACAATTGATTGCCGATTACGATTTTGTGATCATGGCCACCGGGGCACAAAAACCGAGGACCCTGCCCATTCCGGGCAAGGAACGGTTAATTACGGCCATGGATTTTCTATCCGATGCCAAGCGAAACCAGGTCAAACCAGGCGATCGGGTGGTGATCATCGGCGCGGGCAACGTGGGCTGCGACGTGGCTACCGAGGCGTCCCGCCTGGGCGCCAGGCAGATAACCCTGCTGGACGTCCAGGAACCGGCCAGCTTCGGCAAAGAGCGTGAAGACGCCGAGGCGGCGGGCGCTGTGTTCCGTTGGCCAGTGTTTACTCGCCAAATCACCAACCAGGGCGTGGAATTGGAAAGCGGAGAGTTGATTCCCGCCGACACGGTGGTCGTCTCGATCGGCGATGCGCCGGATCTGGAATTCCTGCCGGGTGACGTGGCTACGGAGCTTGGCTTCGTGGCCGTCAACGAAGATTTCCAGACATCCAACCCCAAGGTGTATGCTATTGGTGACGCGGTGCGTCCAGGACTGCTCACTGACGCCATTGGTGCCGGGCGGCGGGCAGCTGAGACCATCTCGGAGATTTTGGCCGGCAAGCGGCCCGGCGCGGACCGGAAGATGGTTATCGACATCAACCGCATTTCCTTGGAATACCTGGACCCCCGGATAATTCAGTATGAAGATATGGACCAGTGCGGTTCCCAGTGCTCCTCCTGCGGCACCTGCCGGGACTGCGGGATCTGCGTGGCCATGTGTCCGGAGGCGGCCATCAGCCGCGAGACTCTCGAAGATGTCGCCTTTGAATATGTGGTCGATCCGGACCGCTGCATCGGCTGTGGATTCTGTGCCGGTGCCTGCCCATGCGGCATCTGGGATCTGGTGGAAAACACCCCCATGGGGTAATGGCGGATTCACGTGCGTCGGCAAAAAAAGGCAGACCCGTGGGTCTGCCTTTTTTAGGGGGTTGATTTGCCGATCAGATGTGATAATTGACCACAGAACTTTGACGTGTTCATCAATTATATGCACAGCGGCGGGTCCAACCCGCGAAAAAACAAAACCGTATGCAAGCATTGTTAGCACTTGAAGACGGCCGCACCTTTGCCTGCCGATCCTTTACCGGTCCTGGTGAAGCCAGCGGCGAGGTGGTGTTCAACACCAGCATGACCGGTTACCAGGAGGTGCTTACCGACCCGTCCTACAGCGGCCAGATGGTCACCATGACTTATCCGCTGATCGGCAACTACGGTGTCAACGACGATGATGTAGAGTCCGCACGGATCCAGGTGGCTGCTTTTCTGGTCAAGGAGTACCAGCCGTTCCATAGCAACTTCAGATCCACCCAATCCCTTGCCGACTACCTTGCCGGTCAGGGTGTGCTGGGTGTCGAGGGCCTGGATACCCGGGCCCTGACCCGCCACATCCGCAATGGCGGCGCCATGCGCGCTATTATTTCCACCACTGATCTGGACGCCGGCTCCCTGACACGGCGTGCCAACGCCATTGCCAGCTTGGTGGGCATGGACCTTGCCAGGGAAGTCACCACCGTGCAGCCTTACCGCTGGACCGGCGGCAAGCCCGAAATGCTGGCCGATGGTTTGAAATTAAATGCCGACGTCTGGCAGCACCGGGCGGATCGTCCATCGGTGGTGGCCATTGATTTCGGCCTCAAGTACAATATTGCCCGATGCCTGGAGCGTGTCGGGTTCGAGGTGGTGGTCGTGCCGGCCGCAACCGATGCATCGGCCATCATGGCCATGGCGCCGGACGGCCTCTTTCTCTCCAATGGCCCCGGCGATCCGGAACCAGTCGTCTACGGTGTCCAGACGGTCAAGGAACTGCTGGGCCGGTTGCCCATCTTCGGCATCTGTCTGGGCAACCAGATTCTGGGCCTGGCATTAGGTGGGCGTACCTACAAATTGAAATTCGGCCACCGTGGCACCAATCAGCCGGTCAAGAATCTGGCCACCGGCAAGGTGGAGATCACCTCCCAAAATCATGGATTCGCCGTGGATATGGATAGTCTGGGCGCCGATGCCGTCGAGGTGTCCCACATCAACCTGAACGACAACACCGTGGAGGGTATCCGGCATCGCCGGCTGCCGGCCTTTTCAGTCCAATATCATCCGGAGGCATCTCCGGGGCCGCACGATGCGGCTTATTTGTTCGACCAGTTCAGGGCCATGATGAAAACGAAATGACGAATCCGTAAGAATCCCGATATCTGTGTTACGCTTCGTCCCTCGTCACTGCGGAGTATCGCATATACGCCTCGTTCCTCGGGACTCGCAAGACTTGATCTCGGGCTTCTTACGGATTCGTCGAGGGTGCAACCAGTTGCAGGAAAATTAACGATGAGCCATTTTTTTACATACATTTAAATTATTTGGAGCCAAATCCACGCTGCTGACTTCTGGATTCGGACTTCTGACTTCGGTCTCGAACGCACATGCCCAAACGCACGGACATCCATAAAATCCTGATCATCGGCGCCGGCCCCATCATCATCGGCCAGGCCTGCGAGTTCGACTACTCCGGTACCCAGGCGTGCAAGGCCCTCAAAGAAGAGGGCTACGAGGTGGTGCTGGTGAATTCCAACCCGGCCACCATCATGACTGACCCGGAAACGGCCGATCGCACCTACATCGAACCGGTCACCCCAGAGGCCGTGGCCAAGATCATCGAAAAAGAACGCCCCGACGCCCTGCTGCCCACCCTGGGCGGACAGACCGGGTTGAACACTGCCGTAGAAGTAGCCCGGCAAGGGGTTCTG
Source organism: Desulfosarcina sp. (assembly GCA_030145105.1). Classification (GTDB taxonomy): domain Bacteria; phylum Desulfobacterota; class Desulfobacteria; order Desulfobacterales; family Desulfosarcinaceae; genus Desulfosarcina. The sequence continues at coordinate 13,009 of JAQYWF010000082.1, read as the reverse complement.
GAACAGTTCGGCGTGGAACTCATCGGTGCCTCCCTGGACGCCATAGAAAAGGCCGAATCCCGGGACCGTTTCCGTGAGGCCATGCACCGCATCGGCCTGCGCATTCCCCACAGCGGAATTGCCACCACCATGGAAGAGGCCCGCGTGATTGCCGACGATATCGGCTTTCCACTGATTATCCGGCCCAGCTATACCCTGGGCGGCACCGGCGGGGGGGTGGCTTATAACCCCGAGGATCTGGAAAACATTGCCAAATCGGGAATGGACGCCAGTCTGACCCATCAGGTCATGCTGGAAGAGTCGGTGCTGGGATGGAAGGAGTACGAGCTGGAGGTGATGCGGGATCACGCCGACAACGTGGTGATCATCTGCTCCATCGAAAATCTGGACCCCATGGGTGTGCACACCGGCGATTCAATTACCGTGGCCCCGGCCCAGACACTCTCGGACCGTGAGTACCAGACCATGCGGGACGCTTCACTGGATATCATGCGCGAGATCGGTGTGGATACCGGTGGCTCCAATGTCCAGTTTGCCGTCAATCCACAAAACGGGGACATGATCGTCGTGGAGATGAACCCCCGGGTGTCGCGGAGCAGCGCGCTGGCCTCCAAGGCAACAGGCTTCCCCATCGCCAAAATCGCCGCGAAACTGGCCGTGGGGTACACCCTGGACGAAATCCCCAATGACATCACCGGCGAGACCCTGGCTTCCTTCGAGCCCACCTTGGACTATTGCGTGGTCAAAATTCCCCGCTGGACGTTCGAAAAATTTCCCGAAACCCAAGACCTGCTGACCACCGCCATGAAGTCGGTGGGTGAAACCATGGCCATCGGCCGGACCTTCAAAGAGGCCTTTCAAAAGGGTCTGCGCTCACTGGAAATCGGTCGTTTCGGGTTCGGTGCCGACGGCAAGGATCTACCCGAGGCGGACGGCGCGTTACCCTCCCTGGACGAGATCGAACAGAAGCTGGTCATCCCAAACTCCCAGCGGCTGTTCTACCTGCGACATGCCCTTCAGGCGGGCATGTCCATCGAGACGATTTACCAGATGACCGCTATCGATCCCTGGTTTCTCTTCCAGTTGGAGCAGATTTTTCGTATGGAGCAGGAACTGCTACAGGCCGGCGAGACGGCAGGCCGGTCCGGTACTCCGGCAGAGGACCGTTTGTTTGCCCTAACCACCGGCCGACTGGCCCGGGCCAAGGCCTTCGGGTTCTCCGACGTTCAGATCGCCCATCTGGTCGGCAGTACGGAAAAAAAAGTGGAGCGGACACGCAAGGACCTGGGCATCCGGCCTGTATATAAGCTGGTGGACACCTGCGCAGCGGAATTCCGGGCCGCCACACCCTACTACTATTCCACCTACGAAACCGAATGCGAAGCCCGGGTCTCGGATCGTAAAAAAGTGATGATTCTGGGCGGCGGACCCAACCGCATCGGCCAGGGCATCGAATTCGACTACTGCTGCGTGCACGCTTCCTTTGCCCTGCGGGAGATGGGCGTGGAGAGCATTATGGTCAACAGCAACCCGGAAACGGTGAGCACCGACTACGATACGTCGGATAAGCTCTACTTTGAGCCGCTGACGCGCGAGGACGTGTTGCACATCGTGGAGAAGGAAAAGCCGGCCGGCATCATCGTCCAATTCGGCGGCCAGACCCCACTGAACCTCTCCACACCACTGCACGCAGAGGGCGTTCCCATCCTGGGCACCCAGCCGGAGAGCATCAACCGGGCCGAAGACCGGGAGCTGTTTCAGGCCATGCTGAAAAAGCTGAGCCTCATGCAGCCGGCCAACGGCACGGCCCTGTCCATCTCCGAGGCGCTGACGATCGCCGACACCATCGGCTATCCGGTGATTGTGCGCCCCTCCTTCGTCCTGGGTGGGCGGGCCATGAAGATTGTTTACGATCCCAAGGATATGGAGACGTTTACCCGGTTGGCCATCCTGGCCTCCCCGGGCCACCCGGTGCTCATCGACAAGTTTCTGGAAGCGGCCATGGAGGTGGATGTGGACGCCATCTGTGATGGTACCACCACCATTATCGGCGGCATCATGGAACACATCGAGGCGGCCGGGGTCCACAGCGGCGACTCCGCCTGCGTGTTGCCCCCCTATAGCATCGGCGGCGAGATGATCGCCCAGATCACCATGGCTACCAAGGCCATGGCCGCCGAACTGAAGGTGGTGGGGCTGATGAACGTCCAGTACGCCATAAAAGACAACCGGCTCTATGTGATCGAGGTCAACCCCCGGGCATCCCGGACCATTCCATTCGTCAGCAAGGCCACTGGGATTCCCCTGGCCAAGCTGGCCACCCAGGTCATGCTGGGGAAAACCCTTGCCGAACTGGGACTCACCGAAGAGGTGGTCCCCCGTCACCAGTCGGTGAAGGAGGCGGTGCTTCCCTTTGATCGCTTTCCGGATGTGGATACTCTGTTGGGACCTGAGATGAAGTCCACCGGAGAAGTGATGGGCATCGGGACCGATTTCGGCCTGGCCTATGCCAAGGCGCAGCTGGGGGCGGGTCAGCGCCTGCCCTTGTCCGGAACGGTCTTCATCAGTGTGGGTGACGAAGACAAGGCGGCCATTCTGGCTGTGGCCAGGCAATTCTCCGATTTGCGGTTCGATATCCTGGCCACCGACGGCACATGGTCCCATCTTTGTGCCAACGGCATCCCGGCCGAACGGATCAACAAGGTGTCCCAGGGCCAACCCCATGCCGCCGATGCCATCAAGAACGGCCGGATACAGCTGATCATCAACACCGGCACCGGTGACGAACCGCGCCGCGATGGGTATACTATCCGTCGGGCAGCCCTCAAATTCAAGGTGCCATACGCCACCACCGCCGCCGGCGCGCTGGCGGTGTGCCGGGCGGTCGGCGCCTTGAGAGAAAAACCCTTTGAAGTCAAGGCCATTCAAGATTACCATGGGTAGCGGACCACGCCGGCCTTCCACCTATAACCACCAGCTCTGCAAGGCAAAAGACCATGAAACCATCTCCGATCACGAGCCGGGACTTCATTGGCGATAACAAACCCCGTGAAGCTTGCGGCCTTTTCGGGGCGTTCAATCACCCGGATGCTGCGAAAATGTGTTACTTCGGGCTCTACGCGCTCCAGCACCGTGGCCAGGAGAGTGCCGGCATCGCCGTTGCCGAGGCTGGCGCCATCGATGAATACAAAGGTATGGGGCTGGTTCCCGACGTCTTCGATATGGACATCCTGGAAGGCCTTAGCGGCCCCAGCGCCATCGGACACGTGCGCTACTCCACCACGGGTAGTTCGGTGGTGGCCAACGCCCAACCCCTCGTGGCGCGCCATCGCAAGCGGGCTTACGCCGTGGCCCACAATGGCAACCTGGTCAATGCGCACTATTTGAAAGCGGAACTGGAGGATACCGGTTCCATCTTCCAGACCACCATGGACAGCGAGGTGTTCCTGCACCTGTTCGTCCGCAACCTGAATCTGGGTTTCGAGGAGGCGCTCAAAGCATCCGTGGCCCGGATGAAAGGGGCTTTCTCCATGGTGGTGCTCACCAGCCGGGGAGAAATTATCGGCATTAAGGATCCCTACGGTTTCCGTCCCCTGTGCCTGGGAAAACTCAACGGCGCATGGGTGCTGGCATCGGAAACCTGCGCCCTGGATCTGGTGCAGGCGGAATTCGTCCGGGAACTGGAACCGGGTGAGATCGTCATCATCAACAGCGAGGGGGTCAAAAGCATCCACACCAAAACCCCCAAGCGCCGTTCATTCTGCATTTTCGAGTTCATCTACTTCGCCCGACCAGACAGCACCTTTTTCGGCCACAACGTCTACCTCACCAGAAAGGCCCACGGCCGGCGGCTGGCTGAAGAGTCTCCGGTGGAAGCGGACCTGGTCATGCCCTTTCCCGACTCGGGAACCTATGCGGCTTTAGGCTATTCGGAAGCCTGTGGCATCCCCTTCGAGACGGGCATGATCCGCAATCACTACGTGGGGCGAACATTCATCCAACCCACCCAGAGCATGAGGGACTTCGGGGTCCGGGTAAAACTAAATCCCATCAAGGAACTGCTCAAGGGCAAGGACATCATCATCATCGAAGATTCGATCATCAGGGGCACGACGGTCAAAACCCGGGTCAAGGCCCTGCGAGAGCTGGGCGTCAAGCGGGTTCACTTGCGGGTAAGCGGGCCGGCACACCGCTTTCCCTGCCATTACGGCATCGATTTTTCCACCAAGGGGGAACTGATCGCGGCCAGAATGAGTGTGGAGGAACTCCGCACGCATTTAGGGCTGGACACCCTGAAATACCTGAGCCTGGAGGGATTGCTCTCATCCACCGGCATCGAAAAACCGGAGGACAATTTCTGCAAGGCTTGTTTCGACGGGTGCTATCCGGTCCAGTTCGATGAGAACCTGTCCAAGCATTGCATGGAGCTTGCATAAAAATTCATCATTTGAAATCTGGGTTTTGACAGTCGGCTTGTGTTCCGCTAATGATGACGATGAGGCTTGCCTTTCTTGAACCGTCACATTAGAATACGTTGCATAGGACCATAGGACCATCAACGATTTGTTGCCACCCCGGGGGATTTCATGATCGAGTCTAAATATCTGAAGGAAAATATTGAAAATATTCAGCGACTCATGTCCATCTCGGCGCTGAAGCATTTCGAGACCCGCAATCTGGGAAAGTTGCTTCGTCTCAGCAAAATCCGCCAATACGATGACGGTGAAACCATTATCCAGGAAGGCGACATGGATCCCTGGCTCTACTTTCTGCTGTCCGGAAAAATCCGGATCACCAAAGAAGGCGAGGAGATCAGTAACATCAGTAAAAAAGGTGAGATCTTCGGTGAAATGCGCATCATCGACGACCAGACGCGCAGTGCAACGGTGCTGTCCGATGGCAAGACCATCTGTCTGGCCGTGGACACCTCGGCCGGCAACCGGCTTTCCACTTCCGAACAAAAAGACGAGCGCCTGGATTTTTTGCTTCTGCTCTACCGGATTTTCGCCGAATATATGACCTACCGCCTGCGTCTGACCAACGAAGAGCTGATCCGGGCCAAAAAAGAGGTGCGGCGCCTGGGTGGTGTAGCCAGTCCGAATGCGGATACGGACGACGATGCCGACCTAGAAAATTTCATGAAATCGATGTAGGGCGGGCCGTGACCCTATGCGAAAAACCGTATCTTTTACCCGTCATTCTGCCAACATCTTCTTCCATCTGCTTACCCGGTGTAATCTTCGCTGCCGCCATTGCTACATCAATCCCGATCAGCACGGCCGAAATACGCTAGACATCGGTACCATCGACCGGTGGCTGGTGCTGTTTGCCCTTCGACATCCATCATCCAATGTGATCTTTCTGGGTGGTGAACCCACCTTGCACCCGGATCTGTCCGTCGCCGTTAAACGGTCCAGACAGCTGGGCTACGCATCGGTGACCATCGACACCAACGGGTACCTTTTCCACGACATCCTGAACCGAGTGACGCCCAAGGAGGTGGATTACTTCAGCTTCAGCCTGGACGGACCCAGCCCAAAGGTCAACGACCCCCTGCGCGGGGAGGGCAGTTTCAAGCAGTGCACCCAAGGCGTGGTGGCAGCCAAAAAGCATGGTTTTTCTGTCAGCCTGATCTATACGGTGAGTCAGGCCAACATCGATCATCTGCAGCGCATGCCGCCCCTGCTGGAAAAACTGGGCGTGGACCGCTTTTTCATCCAGGTCATCGGCGTTCGGGGACAGTGGACCGAAGATGCCAAGTGCGTGGAGAGCCTTGCACAGGTGGATCGAGACACCTGGTTGAAGGTGATTCCTCCGGTGGCCGAAGCGGTCGCCCGACTGGGAATCACCGTCACTTTTCCCAAGGTGTTTCTGGACCCTGACGAGTGCTTCGAATGTGCAGGGCTGGTGGCGGACAACTACTTCATCTTCCCCAACGGCCGGGTCTATCGGTGCCCCCTGTGCGAGGATTACGGCCTGCACAGCTTAGAAATTCGCCATGACCGGCTGGTAAAGACCCCCAAAGTCAACGAGTCGGATCTGTTTCCCCTGCTCATCCCCGAAGGATGTGTCATGAACCGTATCATCCAGCCGAGCAACCTTCCCCCCGCCGTGGGCGGTAAGCTGCCGTATAAAATTGCCTGCTGTATGCTAAAAGAAGAGATCACTGCATCGTAACAGCCCGAATAAATGACATTTCCATTTTTTTCCGACATTCTTTAATTTCCTGGAGGGCCTCCTGTATAATCTGCATTTCCACCGGTTCTTTTCGCAGGCATTGGGTCTGTGCCGGGCACAGGTACCAGGTGCAGACAAAGGGACGCTGGGCCCGGTCCAATCGGCAACCGTCAGGACTTCCATAGCGACAGTGGTCTCTCTCTCGGCCAATCAGCTGCCGGTCAGGCACCGGGATGCCGGCGAGGTGCAGGAAGAGCAGGTCTTTGAAATCGGCCCACACCCACGCCCGCTGGCAGCAGATGTCCCTGCAGTCGGGACAGGTTCTGTCGCACAAGCGGTCCATCAGGGGAAAAATCGATTCAAGGCGGTGGCGTATCCGGTGGGCCTGCCGGTGGGTTTCAGCGAGCACCGAATGGTTTTGGCGCATGGTGTGCGCCAGGCAGGTGTTGGCCTCCTGCCACAGGGTGTGCGTGTGCCAGGGAATCGATGAAAGGCGGTAATCCATTGCCGATTCATAGCGTGTTTACATCGGTTTATCAAATCCCCGGCTTTTTTGTTTGTCTTGACGGATGGATAGGGATATGCGAAGGCCAAACCGAAACAATTAAGACTTCGTAATGCATCCAATATATGCGCTGCATGGGTAATTCGGACGTGCACGTTCCAGGAGCTAAACCATGAGACTCGGTATCATCGGCTTGCCCCAGTCGGGCAAAACCACTGTTTTCGAGGCCTTGACCCGCAGCGTTGCCGCCGACGGCAACCGCCAGGAAAGCCGTATCGGCACGATCACCGTTCCGGACAAGCGGGTGGAGATCTTAAGCGAGATGTACAACCCGCGAAAAACCATCTTCACCCAGGTGGAGTATTTCCTGCCTGGCAAGGGGGATCACGGTGGGGCCGCCAAGAAGGACCAGCGTATCTGGACCCAGGTGCGGGACTGCGACGCCCTGATTCATGCAGTGCGCCATTTCAGCGGCTACGGCTTCGATGCGCCCGTGCCCAGGGAAGATGTGGCGGCCATCGACCAGGAATTGATCATATCCGACCTGGTCGTGGTCGAAAAACGCCTGGAACGCTTGGCCCTTGACGAGCGAAGGGGAAAAAAACCCAATCCCGAGGAGATTGCGCTGCTGGACCGCTGCAAGGCGTATCTGGACAGTGAAACACCCCTACGCCGGATTCCCGAACTCGCCACGGCCAAACTGCTTCGCGGATTTGCCTTTCTTTCCGCCAAACCCATGCTGATCCTCTTTAACAACGAGGATGAGGACGATGCCCTGCCCGGCGCTGATGCCCTGCCCGAAGGGGAGGAATGCATGGTGGTCCGGGCCAAACTGGAACAGGAACTGGCCCAGATGTCCGAAGACGAGGCACAGGAGTTCCTGACCGAGTTCAACATCACCGCACCGGCCACGGACCGGCTCATCGTCCGCTCCTACGACTTGATGGGCCTGATCTCTTTTTTCACCGTGGGTGAAGACGAAGTGCGGGCCTGGACCATCGGCCGGGACACCGAGGCCGTGGATGCGGCCGAGGTGATTCACTCTGACATTAAAAAGGGGTTCATTCGGGCCGAGGTGCTGGCCTACGATGACCTCATGGATGCCGGAACCTATGCCGAGGCCCGAAAAAAAGGAACTGTCCGGCTGGAGGGTAAGACTTACAAGGTCTGTGACGGGGATATCATCAACTTCCGCTTCAATGTTTGATGCCTCTCATCCAAACTACAGGTAAGGCGGCCGGCCGCCAGAAAGGATCAGCTTGCTGTAGGTGCGGTCCCTTATCCGCGCGGGCTGCGACTTGATAAACTGTCGAACGTATCCGGGTATATCCCCTGTGTGCAGATAAATTTTGAAGTCGCTTTCAATTCTGTCCTTGGAGAAGGGCCACACGCCGCCGGCCTGATGAAAGAGTGCGTGCACACTGCATCCGTTGGAAAAGGCCACATCCGACAGGTCCCCGTCTTCACCGATGACATCCAGCGGCGCCAGGCGACGCTCCAAGATGATTTTGAGGGCCCCGTAAAAAGCCGCCAGGCAGATAAATATGACCCTCGTTGTCATGACAACCGATCCCTTCACAATGGAGTTGAGCATTCCATATAGGCAAGATCGGTCCGAGGCGGTCGGTTGTCAAGCCATACCGGGAGGGTAGCGGTTGAGTGCGTTACCTGCACACCATTCGGCTATTGTCCCAATCGATGCGATGATCAGAACCAGGAGCGGTGGCTCCAGATGTCCTCTTCGAGGCTTTTCTTGTCTTCCTGGAGTTTCAGGTACATGGAGGCGTTCTGGATGGCCAGGCCCCCCTGGTGGGCCAGTGCCTCCACCATCAACATCAGATCCGCCGGGAATTCCCGCTGGACATTGCTGTATAGACGCATCACGCCGATTACCTTGTCCCGGGCAAGTATGGGGGCCACGATCATGGAGACGATGCCTTCGCTTTTCATGGCATCTTTGAACCGGATACGTTTGTCCGTGGTGGCGTCGCTGATGACCATGGTCTCCCCTTTCAGGGCGCGTGCCGCGGTTTCCGTGGTGGTGATGGCGCCCATTTCGAGAAATTCCGGGCTGAGACCATGGCTGGCCATCAGTTTCAGTGAGCCGGTGTCTTCGTCCATCAGGCGGATGAGCGCCCCCTTCATTCCCAGGGTATCGCAGATGTTCTCCGTTAGGTTGCTGAGCACCTTCTGGATGTCGAGAGAGGAGTTGATATTGGAGGCCAACTCTAAAAACAGCATGGCGTTTTTTTGCATGCGCCGGAGCAGGCGGTTATGTTCGATGGCGATCCCCCCCTGGTCGGCCAATGCGCGCAAAAATTCAATCTCATCGGGTTTGAACTCGCGCCGGGTGCCCGTATACAATGACAACACCCCGATGGCGCGGTCATTTACCGTAACGGGAACAGTCAGCAGTGAGGCAATGCCCTCGGCCTTCTTGGCCGCGTGGTTTTCCAAACGCGGATCGGATGTGGCATCGGGAAAGGCCAGGTAACCCTCCTTTTCCAGGGGTGTCACTATCCGTTTGGCCTGGATGGGGTTGGCGTGCAGATAGGTTTCGGACAGACCCTGTTGGGCCATGGGTACGAAGACATCCTGCTTCTCATCCTTCAAAAACAGGCAGGCGGCCTTGCCTTCCATGGTCTTGATGGCGCTGTCGACAATCAAGTTCAGCAAATCCGTCTTGCCCGCAGCCGTAACGAAGGCCTTGCTGATTTTGCAAAAGGTTTGGAAATAGTCCATCTCCCTGGTCATCGGGTACCTCCTACTGGTGTGGTTTGTCCGCATTACCCATTGGTCGCTTTAGATGCAGCTCTGGATCGGGATGATTTTGACGTGGCCACCGGTTGGGTGTTTTTTTTATTGAGATTGGCCTTCTGCGCGGTTTTCTTCAACCCGGCAGAAGACTTGGTCGCCGTCGTTTTTTTGCGCGGTGGCTTTTTTTTGGGAATCTGGTCCCGTTCTTTAAGCCAACTGGCGATTTTGGGTGCAAAGGCCTCTTGGAACTTTGAGCTGACATAGATGCCGATGTGTCCGGTGTCCAGGCATAGGTCTTCGGTATCCGTGCTGCCCACATGCTTGACCAACTGCTCACAGGCCTCGGGCGGTACCAGGTGATCGTATTTGCCGTAGATATTGAGCAACGGCATGGTCAGCTTCTTCAGATCAACCCGTTTGCCATCGACCTCGAGCTTGCTCTGGATGAGCTTGTTGCCCTGGTAGCAGTCCTTGATGAATTGACGAAACACTTCACCCGGCAGGTCGGGGCTGTCAAAAATCCATTTCTCCATGCGCACGAAATTTTCGACGAATTGCTTGTTGTCCATGTTCTCCATGAAACCGACGTATTTGTCGATCATCAAGCGAGCGGGGTTGAGCAGCAGAAAACCCAAATTCATCATGTCGGCCGGCAGATTGCCGTAGGTGTCCACCACGCGGTCCACATCGAGATGTTCCATCCACACATGCAGTAGCCCCTTTTTCGTGTCAAAATTGGTGGGGGTGACCGTGGTGACCAAATTTTTAATTTTATTCGGGTGCAGGGCGGAATAGATGACGCTGAAGGTGCCCCCCATGCAGATACCCATCAGGTTGATTTTTTCAACCGCGTGTTTTTCACGAATGAAATCGATCACATTGTCCATATAGCCGTTGATGTGATCATCAAAGCCAAGGAAACGGTCTTTGCGTGTGGGATAGCCCCAGTCGATCATGTACAGATCGATACCGGCCTCCAAAAAACGCTCGACCACGCTGCGTCCGGGCTGCAGGTCAAGCATGGTTTCGCGATTGATCAAGGCATAGGTCACTAGCAGGGGCGTCTGGTAGCGGATCTTGGTGCGGGGCAGGTAATGCTTCAATTTGACCCGGTCTTCCTGGTAGACGACCTCATAGGCGGTTTGGGCAATTTTGGTGTCCAGATCGTCCAACAGTACTTCCGATGCCTTGTGGGCGCGGGATTGTGCCTTTTCGGCATCTTGGGCCAATTTCGACAGAATCAGATCCACAGGAATTTTGGTTTGCGACATGCACTACCCCCTTGGGAGCCGGGTTGTTGGGTTGAGGCACGTTACTTATCAATATTCGACGGCATCAGGTGCGGTTGCGTTCAACAGCAAGTTCGGTTTCACGACAACAGTGCCAACAAGGTACGGCCTAATGGACCGGCCGAAGGTTAGTTTTGCGCTTTTTCAAGCTTTCGGAGGCGCTTTTTCAATTCATAGAGTTCTCGGGCCATGTCGTCCATCTCGGTCTTCTTGGCCACGGGCAGCAGACTTAACATATCTTCGAGGGCCGCATTGCGGGCGGCCGAATATTCGGATAGGGCATTGACGGTGCGGGTCAGCGTTTCCACATATTCAGGTGTCTGAAAAAGGGTCATGAAATGTCCCTCCAACACCTTGACCCACATGTTGTAATAGACCTTGGTGTCATCGGTCAGTTCACCGCTTTCGGCCAGTTCACCCAATTTTTCCTGCATGACCTGCATGGATCGGTTGAAGGGAAGGCCCAGTAAATTTAAAAATTCAGACAGCGTAGACTGAAACAGGTTGTATGTATCGGCCACCTGGTTGGCCTTTTCCTGGTAGGTGCGCATCAGGCCGAGTTGCGGGATCCGGAAGAACTGCTGGAACTCCTTTTTATAGATATCGGTCCACACGCGGAACATGTTCTCATCGATGTCCTGGAATTGATACGCCTCCACCGATTCACCCATACGGCCCAGGCGCTGGGTTATCTTCTGCTGCATTTCCATAAAACTGCCCATGGAGGTTTGAGACAGCTTGAGCAATACCTCCGGCATGGCCCCACTGCCTTTGAAAAGCGCGGTCATGGATTCCGGTGCCGCCATGGCACCAGCCATGGATTGCCAGTTCTTGAGGGCCGCGGCCATGGCCGCCTGGGCTTTGGGGGTGGCGGTTTGGCCCGCTTTTGCACCGGCATGTTGCTGCTCCGCGAAGGGGGCACCCCATTGACCGGCCATGTTCCCCCAAAGGTCGCCCATGGATTTCATCCAGGTGTTGACCATCGTCGCCATTCCCAACGGGTCTTCGTTTTCCTTGTTCATGGAGGGCCTTTTTTCCTTATTTTGGTGAGCGTATTTTCGTGGCACTACCCTTTGGAGCCCAAGCGCAGTCCGCCATGGATAAAAAACACGTCGCCGCTTAAGGCTTCGTTTTTGTAGATATCCCCCACAAGCATGGCCACCTCTTCCGGTTCAACCAAGCGACCGATGGGGACTTGAGCGATAATCTTTTCCAAGGCTTTTTGGTTCATGCCCTTCACCATTTCTGTGCCCACGTAACCCGGTGCAACCGCCACGCAGCGAATGCGATCGGCCAAACCCCGGCGGAAAAATTCGGCTGTAATCACTTTGGGCATCACTGACATGGCCGCCTTGGTGGACGCATAATTGATCTGTCCGGCGGTGCCCAGGGAGCCCGTGGAGGAAATCAGGCAGATCAGTCCCCGACAGCCATGGTTGATCATCCGTTCGCTGCATTCACGCACCGTCAGAAAAACACCGCTCAGGTTGATGTCGATGACCTTTTGAAACTGGTCCAAGGACATTTTGCGGGTGACTTTGCCGGTTTCCCGGTCCGGGGACACCATCAAGCCGTCCATGATGATGCCGGCAAAAGGTGCCACCAAGTTGATTTGACCAAACGTTTCAATGGCGGTATCCGCCAATGCGGCACATTGCGCCTCCTGGGTGACGTCACAGTGCTTGGTGACAACAGCCGCTCCCAGTTCTTGCTTGACGCGATCGAGGGCGTCGTCCACGACATCCCCAATCACCACCTTACCACCTTGCTGCACCCAATGCCTGGCCAAGGCGAGCCCGATGCCGCTGGCGCCACCGGTGATCACGGCCACAGATCCTTTGATTTCCAACATTTTTAACCTCTTGCCCATGATTGTCAGACGCATGCCTGCCGCCAGGTGCCTACCCCTGGGCCGTCTGCACCCGCGCGGCACTGCGGTATGGGTGCGATGTTTGTTGATGCTTAAGACTTGTCTTTGAAAGCGCTGAGAATGCTCTCCATGAGCGCCTGAAACTGATCGCTTTGATCTTTGAGAGACCCTTGCATATGTTGCAGCAGTTCGGTATGTCCGAGTCCCTTTTGGGCCAGCAGATCCCGCAATTGTTTGAGGGTGGCCTGCTGTGCCTGAACCTGTTTTTCAAGGGCGGCGCATTTTTCAAGCACCTGCTGATGCTCATCTTGGGTCACCCATCCCCATTGGGCGGCAAATTGGGTGAAGCCTTTCTGAAATTCGGCAACGGCGTCCTGCCAGGCCTGCGGATCTTGAGCGCTGCCGGTGTCC
>JAQYWF010000277.1 GCA_030145105.1 Desulfosarcina sp. | reverse complement strand
GCAAGATGACCGAAACCGAAGGTCGAAAGTTTGTCGACGACATTCAAAGCCGATACGAAGACGCCCAGAAGAAACTGGAAGAACGTGTGGAAAAGAGCGTCAAGGAACTGCTCAAGAAAGCCGACGTGGTGACCCAGGACGAGCTCAAGGGGTTGAAAAAAGAGATTCGTGACCTGAAGAAGCTGATCAGCAGCCAGGGCGAAGCAGAAACGTCTTGACGCGGTCCGAATGATAAGCATACGCAAAATCGGTGTGATCGGTCGCACCTATCGAAACCTGAACCGCTACCGGCAGATCCTGGGGGTGCTTTTCAAATACGGTTTCGATGATATTGTCGAACTGCTCAAAATCGATCAGTACATCGAAATCGGGCTCCAGGTGATCTCCCGTAACCGCGGTGAACGGGTGGAACGCCTTTCCCGGGCGGTGCGCGTGCGACTGGCCATTGAAGAGTTGGGACCCACCTACATCAAGATGGGCCAGATTCTCTCCACCCGCCCGGACCTGGTACCCGTGGATTTCGTCCGTGAGCTGGCCAAGCTGCAGGACAAAGTTCCCGCCTTCCCCTTTTCCGAGGTGACCCGCATTATCCGCCAGGAGACCGGCCGGCCGGCCGATGCACTCCTCGACAAGTTGGATCCCGAGCCCTTGGCATCGGCATCCATCGGCCAGGTTCACCGGGCCCGCCTTAAAGACGGTGAGAATGTGGCCGTCAAGGTCCAACGTCCGGGGATCCGCAAACTGGTGGAGGTGGACCTGGAGATCATGCTCCACCTGGCCACCCTGGCTGAACGGCATATCGAAGAGTTGGCCCATCATCGGCCGGTCAAGATCGTCGAAGAATTTGCTCGCTCCATCGAAAAGGAGATGGACTACACCCTGGAAGCCACCAGTATGGAACGGGTGTCCAGGGCCTTTCTGCAAGACGACTCGGTTTATATTCCCAAGGTGTACCGGGAGGCCACCACCGAACGCGTGCTGACCACCGAATTCGTGGATGGTATCAAGGTCTCCCTGCTGGACCGGCTGGATGATAATGGCTACGATCGCCAGCTGATCATCCGACGCGGCGCCGATATCCTGCTGACCCAGATTTTTGAACACGGCTTCTTCCATGCCGATCCCCACCCCGGCAATCTTTTCGTCCTGCCCAACAACGTGATCTGCCTGCTGGATTTCGGTATGATGGGCACCGTGGACCGCAACACCCGTGAGGCGTTTGTGGAGCTGGTGGATGCCGTGGTGCGCCGCGACGAGCCGCGCACCACCCAGGTGATGCTCAAGCTGACCCTCTGGGAAGAAGAGCCCGATTTGCGCCTGTTGGGCAAGGACGTGGCCGATTTCATGGGGGAGCATCTCTACAAGCCGCTTAGGGATATTCAGATCGGCAAATTGCTGCATCACCTGCTGGAACTGGCCGCCCAACACGGGCTGCGCGTTCCGCCGGAGATTTTTTTGATGATGAAGGCGCTCAGCACCGTCGAAGGGGTCGGCTTGATGCTGGATCCCGACTTCGACATGATCGCCCACGCCGAGCCCTTTATCCGCCAGGTCAAGCTTTCGCGCTTTTCCGCCGAGCGCCTGGGCAGCGACGCGGTGAGCATTTTTGCCCAATACATGGATTTCGTCCAGGAGTTCCCCAAGGACCTGCTGGAGATCACCCGCACCATCCGCCAGAAGAAATTTACCTTCATGTTGGATCTGAAAAGCATGGAGAGCATGCTCGCCACCCACGACCAGATCAGCAACCGCATCTCTTTCTCCATTATCATCGCCGCCCTGATCATCGGTTCGGCCCTGATTGTCATCTCCAAAACCCCGCCGCTCTTCTACGGCATCTCCCTGATCGGCATCATCGGCTTTCTGGCCGCCGCCCTCATGGGCATCTGGCTGCTGGTGGCGATCATCAAGAAGGGCCGGCTGTAGCCTGCGGCTATCGGTTGGATAGTCGACCACCGTCTGATTTTTCCTGCCCCACGTGATTTCGCCAGCAACCTTCCTTCTATCCCGCCTGATCCGACTATATTCTTCATCAACATACAAGGCCGATGGTTGTTTGCTTTAATGCCATGAGCCGCTTTGAAACCTTGATCGAATCTGCAACCGGGCCGGCTGTTTAAAAAAAACAAAAAATCCGCTTGACAAGTATAACGCATTGCATCATGTTGTTGGATATAACGCACTGCGTTATCGCGGGCAGCGCCCAGACGGTCCGCCAACAACAAGGCAGCCCAAAACGAAACAGACAGAAAATCAAGGAGATTGACCATGGCACAGGCAAAGACCCAAAAAGGCAGCAAGAAAAAAAGAACGACCAAGACCCGCTTTTATGTGGTTGACACCGCTCAGCGCGCCCGCCGCCGGGTGACTGACAAACTGGAAGATTACAGCGGCACCTATATTTCCCGGCCGATCGAAAAAGGCAGGGGACTGATGACGGATTTGAGACAGGCGCCGCGCAAAACGTTGTCTGGTTGGCTGGACGAGGGCAAGACGGCGTTCACGGACCTGAACCATGAGACTCGCTCAACGGCAAACAACATGATCAAGGATGGCCGGGAATTGTTAACCAAAACCGGCAAAGACCCCCTCCAGACCGTAAAGGGGCTGATGGATGACGGCAAGGCCTGGGTCGACGATCTGCGCGAAGACGCCCGCAACCGTATAGCGGAGTTGAAGACGGAGACGCGTTCATTGCTCGAAGGAATCGGCAAGGATGCGCAGCTGGTGGTGGATGAGGTGATTACCGGCGGCCGGCAGGCGCTGGACAAGGTTCCCGGCAAGCAGAAGACCGAAAAAGCGGTTCGCCGGCGGATGCGGACGCTTCCAGCGCAGTTGAATCTGCCCAGCAAGACGGAAATCAACGGTCTGGTGCGGCGGGTCAACACCCTCAACAAAAAGGTCGACGAACTTCATCGGGCCGTGGCTGCCTGACAACATCGGCGTATTGGCTTGCCGCTATCGAGATAAAGCGGGCGCCAGCCGTTGCGCAACGCCGGGTCGATCTGGCCCGGCGTTGCCGTCTTTCGGGGGCATGCAATACCCGGTGGATGTCAAAAGGCTGGAAGCCCGAAGTACCTGCTGCTGCACTGCCTTCGCATATCGCATAAGTAGCTTGACTGCGGCGGATTCCAAGTTTGAACCAAGGACAGATCCTGCCCTAACCGTGAAGATATTCCTTAAATTACCACTGTGAAATTCAATCAATGGGGCTTGCATATTTTCGAACATCATATATCCTAAAGCATAAGGTTTTTCATTCTTTGTCCCTGAACCGCAACCGTGAGCGACTTTCCCGCCGCCTATGGCGGGGTTCGCGAGCGAACTGAAAATTGATCTTTTTATCCTTACGGTGCCGCCAAGCACTGCCGTTTCAGGCAGAACATTCCCCGCAGCTTGCCGCGGGGAGGCTTTAATTTCCTTCTGGTGACAACCACCCGATCCGAATGTACCACCATTAGCCGGAATCAGCGCCTGGTAAAGGCATATCGTTTGATACAATGAGGAGAAACGCAATGGCCGAACGCATGTCCAATGCCGACAATTTTTGGCTCAGTATGGATCAACCCACCAACCTGATGGTGATTACCGGATTCATGGAGTTTAAAAAGCCACTTGATTTTAATCGGCTTTACGCCACCATCGACAGCCGCCTGGCATCGTTTCCGCGGTTTCAACGAAAAATCGTTCAGCCAAAATCAGGCATTGGGGTGCCTAATTGGGAAGCGGATCAACACTTTGACCTCAGATCCCATTTGCAGCGCATCGCCCTTCCGGCGCCGGGTGATAAAACTGAGCTACAGGCGATGATTGCCAATTTGGCGGTTGGCCCCCTGGATCCTCACAAACCGTTGTGGCAGGTTCATTTGATCGAAAATTACGCCGACGGCTGCGTCCTTTTTTTCAGAATTCACCACTGCATCACGGACGGCATAGCCGGAATATACCTGCTGCTCTCGATGGCCGATCAAGACCCCGATGCGCCCTGGCCGAAAAGCCAGCCTAAAAAAAAGCCCAAACCCTTCTCTCTGGGCACGTTGCTGCCCATCGGGTCGATCATTGACACGGCCACGAAGACCTTCAATATTGCCGAGAAGTTGGGTCGGCAGGCAATCAAAGAACTGGAAAAATCGATCTCCGATCCCGCGCATTTGAAGCAGCTGGGCAAGCAATACAGTTGTATACCTACCGATTTCGCTTCGGTGCTTTCAAAATACATGATCATGAGTTCCGATCCCAACAGTGCGTTTAAAGGCAAGCTGGGGGTGCGCAAGCGCGTCGCCTGGACGGAGCCCATGTCCCTGGATAAAATCAAAACGGTGGGACGCGCCATCAGCACGGCCACCCTCAACGATGTGCTCATTGCCACGGTAACCGGCGCCATGCGCCGCTACTTGAAAAGCCGCAACACGAGGGTCAACGAGCTTGATTTAAGGGTCACCGTACCGGTTAATATCCGCAAACCGGGTACCGAATTCGAGCTGGGCAACAAGTTCAGCCTCGTTTTTCTACCCCTGCCGGTGCACTTAAAAGATCCGATCCTGCGCCTCAAAGAGGTGAAAAGACGCATGGATCGACTCAAAACCTCACCGGATCCCTTGATCAATTTTGCGCTTCTCAGTGTCATGGGTTATCTGCCGCCGGTATTGGCCAAAAAGGCCTCGGCTTTTTTTGGCAATAAGGCCTCGGGTGTCTTGACCAACGTTCCGGGTCCTCGCCAGCCGCTCTATCTTGCCGGGCAGAAGATCGAAAATTTTATGTTTTGGGTGCCCCGCTCGGGAAAGATCGGCCTCGGGATCAGCATTTTCAGCTATGATGGAAAAGTGACCGTTGGGGTGGCTTCGGACGAGGGCCTGATGCCCGATCCGGAGATTCTGCTGGAAGGGTTTGAAGATGAGTTCGACAGCCTCTTAACGCTGGTCCAGTCAGGAAAGGTCTACGATGAACCCTTAGTGTTGCATGACCGCTACCAGGAGGCTCGGTCAACTGCTGGAACGGTAGCGATGACTGAAATCGAAGCGCGCAAGTCTCAGACTTCCTGTCAAGCGCTCACCAAAAACGGCCACTCGTGTAAAAACCGGGCCCTTGCCGATTCAGATTACTGCAGGGTCCACCATCAGCAGGGGGCGCAAGAGACCCAGCTCCAGGATGTAGCCAAGATCATGCGGGAGTTGACGCGTTAGCCCCGAGAGCAGGAAAGGAACGGACATGTTACCCGACTATTTTGAATTTTCGCTTCCGACAAAATTGGTATTCGGCATTGGAATCCTGGAGAATCTCGGCGAGACGGTCAAACCGTTCGGAAAGCGCAAAGCGATCCTGGTGACCGATAAAGTTCTGGTCAAAACCGGTCTGGCCAAAAAAGTCAAAAGCGGATTCAAAGCGACGTCCATCAAGATTGCGGCGACGTTCGATCAGGTGCCGCCCAATTCCACCATCGATACGGTTGAAAAATGTGCCGCCCTGGCAACACAGAAGGGTTGCGATATGTTTATCGCCGTCGGGGGAGGCAGCGTCATCGATACGGCCAAGGTGGCTAATCTCCTGGCTGTCAAAGGGGGCAGCCTTCAGGATCACATGGGTGCCTATCTTCTCGGGAGCGATGAAGCCCTCTTTCCGGCCATCGTCATCCCGACAACCGCCGGAACCGGATCGGAGGTCACCAAAGTGGCCGTGATTGCGGATCTGGAAAACGACGTCAAACTGCCCTTCGCCGAAGCCCAGTTTTTGCCGCATCTGGCCATTTTAGATCCCACCATGACGGTCTCCATGCCGGGTAAACTGACGGCCATGACCGGTATGGATGCCCTTACCCATGCCATCGAAGCCTATGTCGACAAAGAGTGGTCGCCGGCATCGGATGCCTTGGCGCTGCATGCGATCACCCTCATTTCAGGAAACATCCTGCAAGCCTGTGCCAAACCTGACGATCTGCAAGCGCGGGGCGCCATGCAGGTGGGCAGTTTTTTGGCGGGCGTCGCTTTTTCGCACTCCATGGTGGGCATGGTGCACGGCATCGCCCATGCCCTCGGCGGTGTCTATCACATTCCCCATGGGCTGGCCAACGCCCTGATTCTGCCGGAAGTCATGGCCTACAACCTTGAGGCCAGGATCGACCGCTATGCGGATATCGCCCTGGCCATGGGGATTTCCTTTCCGCAGGTGGTGGGTCAGAGCCGAAGCCTGTTGCGTTCGTCACGACTGGACGTCTTCTCCAAACTGGCCAATCTGTCCGCTGTCGATTCGCTCAAGGAACTGGTCTCGACGAGTTCTCACCAGGCCCGCCACAAACTCGCCACGGCGATCGGCAATTTCGGGTTCATCGACACCTGGGTCCGCGGGCAGGCCGCCCAGGCGGCCGTGGATAAGATCCGCTGCCTCAATCAGCAGCTGGCCTATTTGACTAAAATGCCCTTGAATTTGAAAGATGCCGGCATCGCCGATAAGTTGGCCAGGCTCGAACAGGTCGCCACCATCGCCATGGAGGACGGCGCCATGCTCTATAATCCGATCGAACCGGAGCGCGATGCCGTCATCGAGATCGTCAAGCGGGCTTACCACGCCAAACCAACGCCCCTGCCGGTGTCGAAAGCTGACTTGCGGCCACTGGCCGCCGCGCGATCAGACAAAGCGATGACCCACGTCTTCAAGGACGCCAAGATGCTCTATGCGGTGTTGATGGAGTTCTATGAACTGCTGAAAAACAATCCCGAGATCGGACCCAAGCTGGCCCAGAGCAGCCTGTGCGTCCAATTCAGATATAAAAACCCATCGGCGGTGATCACCATCGATGCCACCGGGGCGGATTTGAAGATCATCCAGGGTGATTTCGACGGGACACCGGAGGTCGTCTTGACCATGAATGCCGATTTTGCCCATATGTTCTGGCACGGCAAGGCCAACCTGG
>JAQYWF010000421.1 GCA_030145105.1 Desulfosarcina sp. | reverse complement strand
GGCCGTGTCCGCCGGATTGTTTCTTGTGTTTTCCCTGGACGCGAACTTTCTTTTTGATCGTTTCGCGATAGGGAATTTTTGGGGTTTTGAGCAGGACGTCGACATTAAATTTACGCTTGAGCTTTTCGATGGTGCTTTCGATGTGAACCTGACCCAGGCCTGAAAGCAGAATTTCCTTGGTTTCCGCGTTGCGCTCCAACCTCAAGGCTGTGTCTTCCTCCAGGAGTTTGGTCAAAGATATATAAATTTTATCCTCATCGCCGGTGGCTTTGGATTCCAGAGCAAACGAAATCAGCGTGGGCATGGGCTGGGCACAGTCAAAGCGGATCTTGTTGCTTTCATCACAGAGCGTGTCACCGGTCTTGGTTTCCTTCAGTTTTGCCACTGCCACGATGGATCCAGGCCCGGCTTCCGAGGCCGGTTTCTGCTCTTTGCCTGCAATGGTGAGCAGCTGGTTGAATCGCTCCCGGGTCTCTTTGGTCGAATTGTAGAAATTGCCGTCACTGCCCAGCTTTCCGGAAACCACTTTGAAAATAGTCAGTCTGCCGGCATAGGGATCCGCCACGGTCTTGAAAACAAAGGCGGAAAAGGGGGCCGCCGGGTCCGATGCCCGTTCAATGACTTCGTCATTGACTGGATTCACGCCTTGTTTCGGCGCTTTTTCCAAAGGCGACGGCAAGCAGGTGGCAATGAAATCCATAAGGAGGTCCACGCCGATATTATGAGCAGCAGACCCGCAGAGCACCGGTGCAAAGGTTCGTGAAAGGACGCCTTTTTTCAATGTATCGCGAAGTTCCTGGTTGGTAATGGTCTCTCCCTCCAGATAACGTTCGATGATTGCATCGTCCGCCTCGGCCACATTCTCGATGAGCGTCTCCCGCTCTGTCTCCACCGTGTCCTGCATGTCGGCGGGAATCTCTATCTCCTTTGCTTTGCCGCTATCATCGTAGCGGTAAGCCTTGAGGTTGATCAGGTCAACGATGCCATCAAAGTCGGCTTCGGCCCCAATGGGAAGCTGAACGATAATGGGTTTGGGGGACAGGCACTGCACCGCATCCTCGAGGGTACGGGTAAAATCGGCACGCTCGCGGTCCAGCTTGTTGATGAAAATCGCACAGGGCAGTTCGTATTCGGATGCAAAATCAGTCACCTGTTCAGTCTGTACCTTGACGCCGTCGACGGCATCCACGAGGATAAGCGCCGTATCGGCTGCTTGCATACACAGTTTGGCGTCGGAGATAAAGTTTTGATCGCCGGGTGTATCAATCAGACTGATGGTGTGCTTTTTCCATGGCAGTTGAATAAAACCACTGGAAAGACTGGCCTGCCGCTTGAGTTCTTCCGGTTCGAAATCCATCACCGTATTGCCGTCTTCCACGCGTCCGACGCGGGTGGTCATGCCGGCGTTGTTAATCATGATTTCAGCGAGGGAGGTTTTTCCAGCCCCCCCATGGGCAATCAGTGCTACATTTCTTAGGGTTTCATTCATTTGGGCCACTCAAGCTCCTCTCTCCATTGTATTTTCTGCCCTATTGGCAGATTTTTGTTTAAGCAGATATTATTAAATCGACGACTAAAAAAAATCAAGTTTAAAAACCTGATTATAAATCAATATCTAACGGTCGCAGTAGGATAATGAATTCCCGGTTTCCCTTGGGTCCCAATACAGGGGAGGGGATTACCGGTCCGCAAGAAAGCGATTGTTTAGCGAAGAAAACCTGAAGATCGTCGATGATTTCAGCATGAAGGACCGGATCCTTGATCACACCGCCCTTGCCCACCTTGCCTTTACCGACTTCGAACTGAGGCTTGATCAAAGCCAGGATAATGCCGCCGGGATTTAGAAATCGAAGGATGCATGGAACGACGATCTTGAGAGAGATAAAAGAGGTGTCGATGGTCACAAGGTCTACCTTCCGTGTGATCAAGGCTGGATCCATTTTGCGGATGTTGGTCCGCTCGATAACAACCACCCGATCATCTTGCCTCAGCGACCATGCCAACTGACCATATCCCACATCCACCGCAAATACCCGGTCGGCGCCGTGTTTCAGCAGACAGTCAGTAAAACCGCCAGTCGAGGCCCCCACATCAAGACAGGCCATGCCGGAGCAATCGATGCGGTTTGCTTTAAGGGCGGCTTCGAGCTTTAGTCCCCCGCGGCTGACATAACGCAAGTCATCACCTTTTAGCGTGATTTCGATATCTTCGGAAAACCGGGTCCCGGGTTTGTCGCAGAGCATATGGTTCACCAACACCTTTCCGGCCATGATCAAGGCCTTTGCCCGTTGGCGGCTCTGGATAAATTGTTTTTCAACGAGCAGCGTGTCTATTCGCTTTTTGATGGCCATACGAACCCTTCCGGGTTTAGCGATAAAGCTGTTGGGCCTATAGAGGGACATGCCATTTCTTATTGATGCCCAAATGTGGATCGTTTTCTTGTCTCACCAGCTCACAAGCTATTGGCTAATCAGCTTATTGGCTGATCATGGACAGGGCCGTGTCGATGATGGCCGACGCATCCACCTGGTATTTGCAGCGCAGGGTATCTTGTGGTCCGTGCTCAACAAAATGATCGTTGATGCCAATCCGTTTGACGATGGCGTCATTGACGTCATGGTCGCTGAGCAACTCAAGAACAGCACTGCCGAATCCACCTTGAACGGTATTTTCTTCAACGGTGATGATCCGGTGGATGTTGCGAGCCAGGGGAATAATCAGTTCTGAGTCCAACGGTTTGATGAACCGGGCGTTGACCACGGTTGCCCGAACGCCATGGTTTTCCTCTAAGAGGGCCGCGGCGCATATCGCTTCGCTTACCATGCTGCCCACGGCAATGATCAGCATGTCGTCACCATGGCTCAGGATCTCACCTTTGCCAATAGGAATGATCGTCAAGGCGGCGTTGAGTTCCACCCCGGTTCCTCGGCCCCGAGGGTATCTCAGGGAGATGGGCCCGTCGTGGGCCATGGCAGTGGCCAGCATGTGGCGCAACTCATTTTCGTCCTTCGGTGCCATGACCACCATATTAGGGATGGTTCTCAGAAACGAGATGTCAAAAAGACCGTGATGGGTGGGCCCGTCTTCTCCGACGATGCCGCCGCGATCAATCGCAAACACCACCGGCAGTTTTTCGATGCAGACATCGTGAATGATCTGGTCATAGGCTCGCTGGAGAAAGGTCGAATAGACGGTCACCACCGGGTGGAACCCTTCGGTGGCCATACCGGCGGCAAAGGTGACACCGTGCTGTTCAGCAATGCCCACATCGAAAAAACGGTCCGGGTAGGCCTTGGAAAAAGGAACCAGGCCGGTACCTTCCGGCATGGCGGCGGTAACGGCAATGATTCTTTCATTCGTTTTGGCCAGTTCCACCATGGTTTGGCCGAACACCTCTGTGTAGCTGGGTACATTGGTGGTCTTTTTACGGCAGATTCCCGTATCCACGTCGAATGAACTGACGCCATGAAAATAGACCGGGTTTTTTTCCGCTTGCGGGTATCCCTTGCCTTTTTTGGTGATTACGTGCAGGAGCACCGGTTCATCCATTGTTTTGATATTCTTAAGAATATTTATTAAATGATCCAGATTGTGCCCGTCGATGGGACCGAAATACTCGAAGTTGAAGGCTT
The DNA here is from genome assembly GCA_030145105.1 of Desulfosarcina sp. Classification (GTDB taxonomy): domain Bacteria; phylum Desulfobacterota; class Desulfobacteria; order Desulfobacterales; family Desulfosarcinaceae; genus Desulfosarcina. Next base: position 275 of record JAQYWF010000421.1, on the reverse strand, counting down.
CGAACAGCATTCCCGGTGTTACGAAGGTCTTGAATGACTCTTCACTGCGCTTGGCCAATTGGTACATATTTTCACCGATACGGGGCAGCGATTTGAGGAATTCGCCGAACTCCTTGCGCATCATCTGAAGCTTTGATGCGGAGAATGTGCGGCTGAGCAGGGAAGAGAGCGCGCCGACATTATGGGAAATGGACATTTCATTGTCGTTCAGGATAACGATCATATCCTTGTCGTTGTGCGTGTCTCCGGTCTGGTTCAATCCTTCATAGGCAAGC
>JAQYWF010000184.1 GCA_030145105.1 Desulfosarcina sp. | reverse complement strand
CTCGAGGTTTATTTCCGTGGGTGGAATCTCGTCGCCGAAGTTGTAGGTTTTGGCAATGTTGCTGTTCAGGGCTCTCGAAATATTCCAGTTGAACCGGTCTTCGACCGAAGCCGGATCCATCTCTTTGGTAAAACGGAACTCCATGGTCACACTTTTTTGGGCGCCGGCATTCTCCAGATAGGAATCGATGGCAGAGACCTGATACCCCTTGGAACTGCTGTAGGGAAACGAGCTAGTCGCAAATGCAAAGGCGATCTTTGGCGGTTCTTTTTCGTCGATGTAGGATTTTAGTATCAGAGACAGACCCTCATCCGCCTCGTCCAGTTTTTCCTCAACCCCCCTAGCCTTTTCGATTTCACCCATTTCGGCATAGGTATAACCTATTTCGGCCAGCGCATCATAAAAATCAGGCCGCAATTCCAATGTCTCTTCAAAGTGCGCAATGGCCTTGTCATACTCACCGGTCTGGGCATACATTTTCCCCAGACCGTAATCGCCGACATGGCTTTGCGGCTCGAGCCGTTTCACCTCCCGGAACTGGTATTCGGCCTCACTATAGTTTTCGACTTTCAGCAGCGCTTCACCATAGGAGTAGCGGTTGGTGGCCCCGGGGTACACCTGCACCGCACCTCGGTATTGCTCCACCGCTTCATCGTATCTCTCTTCGGAATAGTATAGCTGACCCAATGCGCTTCGAAGATCATCGCGTTCCGGATTACGTTGAATGGCAGCTTTATACGTGTCGATGGCCTTGTCCGTCTCCTCCAATTTGAGGTAGGTCTGTACGAGATATTTGGAGGAATCCACATTGTAGGCTGAATTGGGCGCCAGGCTGACAGCCGCTTCAAAGGATTTGGCCGCTTCCGTGTAGTCTTTGTTCAGGTATTGATCGATCCCGGTCTGCAAGAATTGGCTGGACAGTGTTTCCATACCGTTTTGTCGCTGCAATAATGCATCGAAAATCGCGGAAGGGTCCTTTTCGCCAAAGACGCCTGATCCAGAATCATAAAATGCGTTGTTAAGTGATGCCGAAGCCAACCAATCCATTGTCGCCTTCCATTGTTGGTGCGGGTCCTGACACTGTTATCGGTTACAACGCGCTTTTCTTTAGCAGATATCGATCGCTTAAGTTGCTCATAATCCGACCGATAAGTTTGTTAGGCAATTGACGACAACCTTTCGCGAAAAGTGACCCGACAATGAACGCTGTAAACGACAACCCGACAGGCCGCCAGGACCTGAAGCGGCAGATCCGCCAGTTGGAGTCCATCGCCGCCTTGTCCGGTGGTATCGCCCATGACTACAACAACCTGCTGACAGCCATCATGGGCAACATTTCCCTGGCACAGGAATATGCGAAATCCGATTGCAAACTATCCGAACTGCTGGGACAGGCACTGGCCGCGTCGCAGATAGCCAAAATACTCACCCGCCGGTTGATCACCTTTTCAAAGGGCGGACATCCGACAAAAAAACCCAGCGATATTGTCGGCGTGATCGAAAATACAGCCGCGTTTTCCCTCAGCGGATCCAACATTCTTTGCGAATTGGGACCCTCAAACGGCACCTGGTCCGCATACATCGATCCACAGCAGATCGGCCAGGCCATCCATAACCTGATGATCAATGCAGCGGAATCCATGCCTTCCGGAGGGACCGTATTCATCAACTTCGAAAATACGACCACCGATAGCCCCAACAGCATCCTGGCTCCCGGCAGGTACATCGATATCGCCATCCGGGATCAAGGTGTGGGTATTCCCGCCGAACACATTGAAAAGATTTTCGACCCCTATTTTTCAACCAAGGCAAAGGGTGCCATCAAGGGGACCGGATTGGGACTTTCGATTTCCCATTCGATCATTTCCAATCATGGCGGGGAGATTACGGTCTGTTCGCGGGTTGGCACGGGCACCACCTTTCACGTCCTGCTTCCCGCCGCAGAGGCTGCGGCTGATCTCGTTCAGCTCGTTAACGCCGAAGAAAAATCCGAAATATCGGTGCAGCCGGTTATGGGCCAGGGCCGAATTCTGGTGATGGACGATGAGGCCATGATCCGGGAACTGGCAGGGAACATACTCAGCCATTTAGGCTACGATGCCGACTTTGCCGAAGAGGGGCAGTGCGCCGTGAGGAAATACCAGGCTGCCCTTGACGCCTCGGCGCCGTACGATGCAGTTATCCTGGACCTGACCATCAAAGGCGGCATGGGCGGCCAGGAAACCATTGAGATGCTCAAGGAGATTGACCCTTCCGTCAAGGCTATCGTTTCCAGCGGCTATTCCGACAACCCCGTGATTGCAAATTACAAACAATACGGTTTTTGCGAAGTCGTGGCAAAACCCTATGAAATGGTTGAATTCAGCCAAAAACTCTATCGGGTGGTCAACGACACATAACCGCCGGTTAAACGCTGCCGGCCGTATAACCGCCCGATAAGATAGGGACGCAAAGGACGTAAAAGAACAAGTACCCCGCCAAAGACATGCACCAGCCGGATAAGCTCTACTTGCCCGCTTACCCTGCAGCCATCCATCCCACCATTTTGCTGAACGCGTATTAAATTGCATTTCAGACGGATCCGTCATATTTGCTTTGTGGTATCGCGTATCTATATTTATCAGCAATGGCGCTTAACCCACAAAAAGAGGTGTATGATGAAATCCAGGCACCTGATTGACGTCATCCTTATGTTTGGCATGGTCCTGTTGACAGCCTCATTTACTGGCTGTGCCCCGTTAAACCAAACGAACGACGACAAGACGCCGGGCATGGACACGGATCCGATCATCGCCCTCCTCACCCCGGACATCGAAAGGCTTTACCTCTCCTGGCATGAATTGAATCAAACTTACAAGGATATTAAATTCTTGGAAAGAGGGTTTCTGTTTGATCCGGATGACCGCCAATTGGCCTACATCCAGAAGGCCGGTCTTTATGTTCAGGACGCGGCTGTCAGAATCCACCACCGGTGGGAGCAGCTTTCCGTAATCCATTACATCCGTCCTGAAATGATGCGTGACTACCTGACCTTGAATGTCAAGGGATTGACGTCGACCGTCAAAGAGATTGAATACGACGAGAAATTCTTGACCATTTACGGGTCATTTATTACCCACGAGACGGTCACCAATGAGTTGAATCTGGCACGGGAGGGTATCGAAAAGAATATGGGTGTGTTGAATCAGATTCTGGATCGCCTGCGGCCGATTGCCAACAAGACAACGCCACCGACGGTTCTATAGGCAGGACTCGGACGGTTGGAAGTGGCAGGGTCTATAAAAACTCCACGGCGAAGCCGTCGCCGCTTGTCCACAGCACTTTGGCCCGCCGTTTGACATTTTTCTTGCCACTGGTGAAAGGGATGCTGATGGTGATGACATCGCCTTTTTGAACCTGATTGACCGACAGGGTCAGCACGAACGCCCCGCCCATGCTGATGTCTTTCAGCATTCCGCCAAAGGCATATCCTTTCAGGGAAAAAATGACATCGCTTTGATAGCTTCTGCGTTCGTACCGCCTTCTGAATTCTCCGGTCCCCATTTAAGCGCATATCCTTTCACGATTGGTCCACTGGGTCGTCCATAATGATATGCAAACCGTGTTCCAATTGGAACAGCGTCGGGAAATTGCGATATCCCGCGGTTCAACCGGGTTCCCGGTACAGGGCCAGTATACCGGACCGCGCCACCTTCTTGATCCCCATGGGCGCCAGCAGCCGCAGCAGGGCTTCGATTTTTTCCATCTGGCCGGTCACCTCGATGATGTAGTGTGTCAGTCCGGTATCCACGATGCGTGCCCTGAAGCTGTCTGCGATGCGCTGAATTTCAGATCGGTGCGACTCCTGCGCGTTGACGCAGATCAGGGCCATTTCGCGTCTTACCGCTTCATCACCGGTCATGTCCCTGACCTTGATCACGTTGATCAGCCGCCGCACCTGTTTCATGATTTGCTCCATCTGGTCCGGGTTCGTATTGGTGGTAATCGTGATGCGGGACATATCCGGGTTGGCGGTGGGGGCGCCGCAGATGGTCTCGATGTTGTAACCGCGGCTGGCAAATAATCCGGACACTCGGGCAGTCACACCCGGTTCGTTCTCCACCAGCATGGTAATCGTGTGTTTTTCAGTTTGCATGGAATATTCTCCACCGCACAGGTTTAAAGGACAACTTGAAATAATGGGGATGCTGTCGTTGTATCAAAAACGCTTACGCAGGGCAAACAGTTAGCGGGCCGGTGATCATCGCAATCACGCGCAAGCTTGATTCGGAGGGATTGCGCAGATAGTCGAGAGGTTGACCGCTCAAAGGTGCATTCCGTCGGAAAAAATCTCCGGTGCAGCTTTTTTCAGCCGGTTCCACGAGTCGGTCCGATCAGCCGTAGTGATCGGATGCTGCAGGTCGGACAGTACATCTGAAACGTAAGCTTCTTTGCGCATGCCCACCAGAACGGTGGAAACGCCTGCGGTAGAGACCAATGCACGAATGGCTTTCTGACTCAAGGTGCCGGGGTGGGCCCATGCCCCGTCAGCCTGGGCAAGCATGTTTATAATCCGTTTCTCCAGGGCCACCGCATCGTCCGCATAGATCGAAGCCACGGCACGCAAGGCGCGGTCGAGGGTTTTTTCATGGGATGGAATCCATCCGGCCAGGTCGGGATTATTCCCGGCGAGGGGAAGCAGAAAATCCATGACCCCTTGAATGCGGGGAAGAAAGATGCCGTCCCTGGCTTCTCGCCAGCGTTCATAGGAGCCGAAGGTTCGCCAGTGATGCTTGAGCGTGTCGGCAAAGCACCCCTGCTGTTTGATGCGGACGCGCAGTCCGCCAGGTACCGATTCCATTTCGGGGAGAATCTTGCGCCATAGCCGGGTTTCACTTTGGGCCAGGTCCTTGATGGATTGGATAATCTCCGCGTAGTCCATCCGGCTGCGCACCTCGATGCTGGCCAGACGGACCATGCGTTTGCCGGTAAACGCATTTAGAGGACGGTTGACCAGCACGCCGAGCCCTTTTTCCCGGGCCACATCCAGAACCGTTTTCTGATCCGGCTGGTTTTTCCCCACCGCCGCGCCTGTTTCGAACAGGTTGAAGGGAAGCTGGATCACCTGACAATGATGGTCACTGCCGATGGATTCGGCAATCTCCCATACACGCTGCAAGGCGGTGAATTCGGGGTCATTCGTGGGCGCGGGGAAGGTGTTGGAGCTGATGCCGTAGAAACGGATACGCCCCCGTTGAACCGCCTCTTCCAGATAACGGAAGGCCTGCTCGATTCGCCGGTAATACTCCTGATCAGCACGCTCACGGTCCACCCCCTGCTTGTGGGCCCACCCCAGGTAATACTCGGGGTTGTGCAGCAGGTATCCGTCAAGGGTCTCCAGACCCAGCCGCTTCAGCGACCGATCAATCTGGTCGTCGAGAAACCCCGGGTGAATGCAGTGTTCCAAGCCTTCCGCATATTCGACGACCTCCTCGAAGGGATTACCGTCTTTTTTGCGCTGCTGACTCAGGGTATAGTTGTTTCCCTGGAGATAGCCGCCTTTGGAGACAATCACGACCTGATCCCGACTCATCCGGCTCGATCCAATCAGTTCATCGAGCACCTCGCCGACCAGCTGCTCCGAACCACCATCGGCATAATTGACGCTGGTATCGATGAGGTTGACGCCTTCGGCCAGGGCTTTTTTCAATGCGTTCGCATGGGCGGTCACACCGGCATTGACCCGGTAGCAACCGAATCCGGCAGCACTGGCGAGAAGACCCGATTTACCGAGCCGATTGAAAGTCAGACGGGGAAACGCTTGGGCAAGCGATTGGGTGCCCTCAGGCGTGGCGTGTCCGGAGATCATGATCCTGTCCTTTCGTTGCGGTTCAACCTGAGAAGATAAGCAGTTGCGCCATGATCTCAAGGAAAGCAATGCGGACAGACGCGTTTGGCTATTTGTTCTTGCGTGCGGAAAGGGCTTTTCGCTCGGCCTGCAATTCGCTGAGCAGCTGGTCCAAGGGCCATGTTTCCGATGTCGGCGTCAGTGCCGCCCACAAGGACTGCTGCATCCCGGATTTTCGGCAGACCGTCATCAATCCGTGAAGCTGGTTTTGCGTGATGCCGGACACGATGATGGCCCGGGAAAGTGCAGACCCCCTGCCCGCTCCGCTGCCGTCTGGCAGGCTAAGCAGTGCAGCCAGGGTCTCTTGTCCATCCTCTTCGTTGGCCCAGACGACGCCAACATCCTGAAGGCCGGCCATTTTTAGGACGGCCATGAATTTGGGCTGAGCCGGAGCGGAAAACCCGCAAAGCAGAAGTTTAGGACTGCCATACATGCGGCTGTCGGAGTGTTGGACCTTTTCAAAAGTACCGTTTGTCATTTTTTAGCTCCGCTTGAAGGACGCATTGATCGGTGCGCGGCCAAATGGTCAGGGGGTTGAGATTTAGGCCACTGTTTGATGATTTGCAGCGTTTCGCGGACATACGCGCAGCTGCATGTTGTGGGACAAGGAGAAAGCTCCGTTTTATTCAGACAATAGCCCGGACATTCGGCTTCGCCGGTTTTTTTTATCTGATAAACCGGTCCATCGTATAGATGTTCGAACAGCGCTACCTGGCAGGCCAGCGTGGTTCCGCAGCCGTGGTTGAATAAAATCAGGCCGATTTGCAGATCGTCAAAGGTCGGCATGTATCCGACCAATTCGATCATCGGGTCCTGGATGAAGGCTTCCAAGCTCCTCCATTGTTCTTTACAATTGGTACAGGTTTTAAATGTCGTGGCAACACGGGCAGTCGGAAAGGCACTTGCGGTCATTTTTCATTTTTCTCCGGATCGGGTCAACCTTCGCGACACGTTCATACGACATTTTGCAGGGACATGCAAATGGGTTTAAACACCCCGGCAGCCGGTCATCCGGGCATGCTTGCGGCTGCCGGGATACTGCCGGCAGATTGCGGGTCGAACCTCATGGATGGTGCAGACATAGCGGTTTTTGTCATCTGACCGGGCCAGCCAGGGGCAGGTCTCGGCATAGTCGTTGGTTCCCGGCTTAACCCAGATGCGACAGGCGACGACTCGACCATGTTGTTGGATAGTGCCCACCCACTCGAGGATGTCGGTTCTCCCGAGATCTCGCCATTGTTGATAATCAATCAGGCTGCATCGGTCATGGTAGTTCAAGGTCCGGCAGCAGCGGCCGCATTGTGTGCAGACAAAGTCGGCCATGTCGGTGTCGATCCATATGCCGGGCAACACATTCGGCTCCGGCCCTGAGCCGGTGGTTGCATGTGCCCCAAACACCATCGCGCAGATGCGGGCCATGTGCTGTGAATCCGGTGGCCAACGTGTCAGTTGATCCATGATCCGCTGCTTCAGGCCGCTTTCACTGGATGGAATCAGCTTTGTCTTACCGGGAAATTTAGCCCAGACGGATTGGTTGTGAACATCTAGTCGAACATAGGCCCCCTCACCGAAAACCAAGGGCCAAATCACACAAAGCAGGTTCAACTGGGACGTATATTGTTTGAAATCGTTGCCAATGGCCGCGATGGCCTCGTCAATGGTGAGAAATAGTCTTTCTTTTTCCGGCATTTCACCTCCCCTTTGATTCGGTGGAAAGGAAACGCAATGGTAAGATTATATTTAGCACGCTTTATACGATAAACAAACCATTTGCCCATTAACATTCAACTGGGCAACCTCAAATTTCTTGAATTCGGATATTGACGTATGCATGGTTTTGAAATAGGTTCCACAGAATTATTTTGCAATAAATCACCTTTATCGTATCAATTCCACACCCCGAGCAACAAGGTCTTAATTACCGGCAACCCGGTGCCGCGCGCACCAAGATATAGCCCGGCTATTGGGTCAGGAGGACTGAAAGGAAGCAAATGAATCCATTTTTCCTGTCAATACTGATCATTGCTGCAGGCGGCATCCTTCCTCTTTTGTCGTTCAGGAAATTCACCTTGATGAAAATCCTGAGTGTCCTTGGTATCAGCATCGGCTGCAGTTTGGGCATGCTGGACGCCTTGTCCAAGCTGACCCATGATGGACCCGCCAGCGCCTCTTTCGAATACCTCAATACCCTCTCGCTGGCCTTTAAAATCGATGGGCTGTCCGCATTTTTTCTATTGGCCATCTTTGCCGTTTGTATGCTGGCGGCCATCTATAGTTACCATTACATGAACCACCCGGAAAAAGCCCTTCGTACGGCCACCAACTATTTTTTCTTCAGCCTGTTGGCGGCTGCCATGGCCCTGGTGGTGGTCGCCGACAACATGATCACCTTCCTGCTCTCCTGGGAAATCATGTCCCTATCCTCCTTTTTCCTGGTGATCTACGATTATCAGAAAGCGGAAAACAGAAAAGCCGGATATCTCTATTTGATCTTTTCCCAAGTGGGCGCCATGTTTATTCTGGCCGCCTTCGGGATTCTTTACGGCCACACCGGAAGTTTCGGGTTCGAGTCTGACGGACTCTCCCATACGGCCAAATTGCTGGCTTTCGTATTTGCGTTTATCGGTTTCGGATCCAAGGCCGGCGTGTTTCCCTTTCACGTCTGGCTGCCCCATGCCCACCCGGCGGCACCCTCACACATCTCGGCCGTCATGTCAGGTGTGATGATAAAAACGGGCATCTACGGCATTCTCCGCATGTACAGCATCCTGGACCTGCACACGCCGACCGTGGGAATCCTGGTTCTGGTCTTCGGCATGGTCTCCGGCGTTCTGGGCGTCGTTTACGCCTTGGGCCAGCATGATCTCAAACGTCTTTTGGCCTACCACAGCGTGGAAAATATCGGCATTATCCTCATCGGTATCGGTATCGGCATGCTCGGCGTGGAAGCAGGCAATCCGATCATGGCCGTACTGGGGTTTTCCGGCGGGTTGCTGCATGTACTCAATCATGCCATCTTCAAATCACTGCTCTTTATGGGTGCTGGCGTGGTGCTGCATAAAACCGGCACCCGCACCATCGACGCCCTGGGCGGACTGCTCAAAAATATGAAAATCACCGGAGTGACCTTTCTCATCGGGTCCCTGGCCATTGCCGGCCTACCGCCATTTAACGGTTTTGTTAGTGAATTTTTCATCTACATGGGCAGCTTCAGGGGGGTCGCTTTAGAAACGCCGACCTTTGTGCTCAGCCTGCTGGCCATTGTCAGCCTGGCCGTTATCGGGGGGTTGGCGCTGGCCTGCTTCACCAAGGTCGTGGGCGTGGTTTTCCAGGGCGAGCCAAGAACCCAGGCGGCACAGGAGGTGGATGAAAAGGGCCCGTCCATGCTGCTGCCCATGGTGATCCTGGCCGGTGCCTGTGCAGTCATCGGCATCTATCCTGGCGCCTTCATGTTCATGGCCGTCAAAGGGTCGGCGGCACTGGGCCTGGACTATGGCCGCGTCTCCATGGAACCCTTTGCCAACATGACCGCCAACATCACCTTAGGGGCAACCCTCTTTCTGGCCGTACTACTGATCATCTTTGCCCTGCGCCGATTTTTTTACCAGGGCAAAACCATCGGACGCGGCGGAACCTGGGGCTGCGGGTTCACCCAGCCGACAACGCGAATGCAGTACACCGGATCTTCTTATGCGGCGTCGATCCTGGCATTTTTCAAACCGGCGGCCCCGCTCGAGGAAAACCACCCGCCGATCACCGGCCTGTTTCCAAAGGGGACCCACTATCACAGCCACGTCCATGACATTGTCGAACTTCATCTAAACCGCATGGTTGTCAGTCCGGTGTTGTGGCTGTTCGATAGGTTACGCTGGAT
>JAQYWF010000406.1 GCA_030145105.1 Desulfosarcina sp. | reverse complement strand
GACCAAGATAAGATGGTATTTACCGACGAGCCTACCAAATAACTGGCGTGGCTTCATTTTGGATGAAGCCTGTTGCCGGTTATCGAAAAGGAGGCACAGCATGGTTGACTTAGGCCCGTTCAAGGAGTCCATGGGCAGGTATATTGGCTACATTGCTTTGCTGGGAGGCATCATCTTGGCTGTGAAGCTGCTGTTCAGGAAGCTGGATAGTTGGCTCAGGAGGAGGCGGTAGATCAGGTTATCTGTCCTGACCTATACTTGAATTGACAAAACTGGAATGAGATCATGGACTACGCTTGACAATATGACATCACAATTTTTCAAAAGCCCCCTACACCGTTGATGAGGTCGGGTGGCGCAGGGGAATTTCACCCCCACGCTCCCACAGATCCGTGCGTGAATCTCTCGATTCACACGGCTCCTCTTATCCAGTTGATGGCTTTTACACCAGCAACCTTGCTTTATACTCAAGTTCCTCCCATTTCTGGTTGACCTGATCATAAAACCGGATAAGCCAACCCCTTGGCTCCATCTCTATTACAGAGATTTCAACGCTACTACGAGTTGGTCCGCCACTGTGTTCCGCATCGGTACTCTCACGCTCATGGGACCGCCACTTGCGTTTCTCCCTTAACATCAGAACGACAGCTTCCCACGTTCCACACAAAAGCCCGAATCAAGGTCATGCCATCTCTATGCCGGACGCCGCCCAGACAATACACAGGCTCCCTCTAAACTTATCCTGCAAGTCTCCAAGCACCCGCAGTTTTGACGCCATCCGTGATGTTACGACACCTCATCAATGGTTCGCTTGCGCTCATCTCCTTGATCCATACCTGACACGGTCGTTGCCATGCCTTTTCCTTAACGCTTACCACCCTGGCTCTTTACCAGCGCAGCTTAAGGTGGTTTGAAGCCTGCTCCTGCAAGCCGACTCCGAGGGACCCACCCTCATCTTCTGTGCAGTTACGCACACTTTATGTTAAAAGTGCGCTCGTGGCACACTTGGAGAAATCACAGGTTTTGTGCCAGATACCACCACCTCAATATGTAGTATAGGCTGCAAATAAGAAAAGCGTGGACTTTTAACCTCAATCCACGCTTTTCATTCGATAAGTCCGGGGGATAATAGGCAGTTGGGGTTCCCAGTCGGAGAGGTTAAAGATTCATTCGGATTTTTCGATATCCGGCAGCACCCATGTCCGATCAAGAAATGCCTTCTTTGGTGAATAGAGGCGGAAATAGGGAAACCAAGCCTTGCCTGCCACCGTGGGGATCCAGTTCTTCTCTTTGCCCTTGGGCGCATCCGGCCCCATGAAGATATCAACAGAACCGTCTGTATTTTTGATCAGATCCATGCGGGATGAACGGTCGGCGATTTTCTGTTTATTTATGATCAGGCACCTTGTATCAACATCATACAGCGTGATCGACCAGAACGCCTCAGCCGGGGCATCCGGCGGAACATGGAGGGCGTAGTTCACGCCGCCATCCAACCAGTCGCCGTCCTTGTCCTTGTAGGCCGCCATGTAGATCTGCCCCTCACCGGTTCGTTGGCCATGCATGGCCGGATCGTTTGTCACCGCTTCGTAAAGCCAGGCGGCACGCTCGTCAAGCTGGTCGTAGTACTCCTCTCTCTGGTCGGGATAGGCCACGGTGGCGAAGTCCCAGTGCGAGCCGTCCACATAATGGGCGTCTTCCATGCGTTTGGCAAAGTCATTCGCTTTGGCCATAGCTTCACCCACCAGGGTTGCATCCGTGAGGATTTCCTTTTGGCGTTCTGTCGGCCGGAAAGGTTTCCCTTTTTCGATACCGAGTTCCTTTAACATGGCCATGAAAAAGCGGTCCCGTTCTGCGATCGGTTCGCGATTGAGAACATCGGCAAGCCTTTCCCAGTACTCCATGCCCCGTGGATGAGCCGCCAGCCAGGGTTTCCCGTTCGGCGTAATGTAGCCTCGCGGCTTGGGGTCCTTTCGCTCCGCGTACGGATAGATGGCGATCTTCTTCAGAATGTCCATGCGTACATCTTTATCCGGCGACATCAATCGGATTCCAAGCATCACCGTCATAGTGGGGGACTGGAAGATTCGGTATCCCTCATTCTTGGCACTATCGGGCACATCCTGGCCCGGACCCACAAACAGGTATTTACCCGGCTCTGTCATCTTCGTGATACCGATCTGCCACATGTCGTGAGCAGCACCGCGGACCTCCCCTTCCGGCATCACGATCACCCAGGGGCCGTCAGCCAGATCAATGAAAGGAATCACATAGGGTGTCGTCGCGTTGTAGGTTAGTCCACCCACTTTGTCATCGTAGCTTTCTACGAACATGATCTGCCCGTTCTTGGCACCCAACTGCTGGTTGTGGGCGTATTGCCACTGCGCCATCGAGACAATCGGGATCGACCAGATGTAAGCCTGAACCGCCCGCTGGAAATCCATCTCGTCAAAAAGCTTTTTAACGGTCGCATCCGTCGGATACCCGTTGGCGAAATCGTGGGTGAAACTCAGGTCACCGATCCGGGTTTTTATGGTTTCCGCCTGCGCCTGCACTGCCGTCACGAGGGCGATAGCACACACGATGGCGAACATTATATTCAGTGTTTTCTTCATGGCTCTTTTCCTTTCTGTCTTACTTGATCTTCACGACGTCATCAGGTTTCCACGTCTGGTCGAAGAACTCGATGTCGGCTCCGTAGAGGCGGATGACCGCTATGAAGTCCCGGCCTTTCACGGTCTGGATCCAGTTCTTCTCGGCCACCCCTTCCGGCCGTTCCGGTCCGAAGTAGAGATCAATCGAACCATCGAGGTTCTTGGTGACCTTCTCGTAGCCGTTCGTCGATGGCATCAATTGAGGGGTTTCCGGCATGGTTCCGTCGGTGATGTTGTAGAGCGTCACCGCCCAGAAAGCCTTGGCAGGAATGCCGGCAGGTAAGTGCAGCTTGTATTGGTTGCTGCCATTGAGGATGTCACCGTTTTTGTCGCGAAAGGTGACCGGATATTTGGAACCGGCACCGATGGTCCGCATCACCATGGCCGGCGCCGATGAGTAGGCGTATTGGAAGAACGCGGCACGCTGATCGACATCGAGATAGTTATCCTGCATGAACTCGGCGGTTGCGCCTGCCCACGCGCGGACATACTGGCGGTCCTTGTAGTAGAGGTCCCGTCCGTCAGCACGTGGCGCCATGCGGTTGGCGAGGATCATCTTCGGAGCGGTCTCCACGGCCTTCACCAGCAGTTTTTTCTGCCCGTCCGACGGGGTGAAGGGCGTGCCCTTGATGATCCCAATGGAGGCAAGGACCCCGCGCAGTTCGGGAGTGATTGCATCGTAGGGTTCATAGTCCACAAATTCCTTCAGCTTCTCCCAGTAGGAGAAGTCGGTGGGATACATCATGTCCACGCGCTTGCCCGAGGCATTGGGAAACTGCATGACTGGGATGTTCTTCTCCACTTCCCAGAGAGGATAGATCCGGGTTCTCTCGGCAGTTGCCACGGCGGGGCCGGTGTCCGGACCGTTCTCGCCGGGCACCAGAACGGTGCGGAAGAACAGAAAGACGTGATAGGTGGAAGAGGTGAAGGTGAAATACCCGTCCGGAACATGTCCGTGGTAACCGGGAGGCAGCAGCAGGTAGAGCCCGCCGCGCGCCCGGTCGGGCCCGATCGCCCCGACATCGGTGATCGTGCGCTGGAAGAAGTCGGTGAACATGCCGATTACGTTGGCCGGCGCGGCGACCACCAGCGGCCCCGTCTCTCTGAGGTCCAAATAGCTCATCGAATAGATGACATCCGCATTGGGCGTGGGCACCCATGCGCGGGAGTCCATCCGGTCCTTCCAGATTGGCAGCACGTTGTAGCCTTTGCCGAATGCCGCCTCGGAGCCGTCACGCATGCCGATGACATTCAACGCCGGCAGCATGGTCATGTAGGCGTGAATCGCCCGCTGGTAGAACAGTTTGTCACGCAGCTGCTGCGCCTCTTCCGCACTCGGCCAATTGCCGTTGTAGAGTTGTCTTACAAGCGGCGGTGCCGTTTCTTGTCCCTGAGCCTGCACTCCCGCTAAAATGACAAACATACACAAAAAGATAATAGTTGTTTTTGGTTTTCTTTTCATGGAACCCTCCACCTTAATAGTTTTTTTGGGATTTATACGGTAATTATACTAATATTGTGGATCTGGTGCAGGAGAAGATGATTCAATCACTTGAAAAACGCGCGCAGAAAGCCGGATTGATTGAGAGAATTGAAATGATCAACGTGTACATTCCGCCAGTCTTCACGCCAGACAAGAGCCTGCGAAATT
>JAQYWF010000152.1 GCA_030145105.1 Desulfosarcina sp. | reverse complement strand
TACCGTTACCGACGTGGTGATGCAGTTGTATAGCGCGGCGGCAACTTCCAGGCAGGCCGGCGTCACCCCGCCCACGACCTTTGGGATATTGCCGCTGTTGAACTTAGCGTTGCCGGGATCTTCTCTTTCCGGCGAAAAGGCCAGAAAAAAATCTTCGCCGACCTTGAGTCGGCCGGTTTCCAGCTGCGGCAGCATCATTTCCTCGGTCGTTCCGGGATAGGTGGTACTTTCCAGCACAATCAGCTGTTCCTGGCGCAGGTTCTTGGCGATGCTCTTCGTGGTCTCCACCAGATAGGACAAATCCGGTTCCATCTTGTCCGTCAGCGGGGTCGGCACACAGATCAATATGCAATCGGCTTCCGCCAGGCGTCCAAAATCAATGGTTGCGTCAAACTGCTTGCTTTCGATCATTTCCCGGATCGGTTCGGCGGCAACATGTTTAATGTAAGATTCACCGTGCAGCAGGCGGTCAATTTTGCGGGTGTCCAGATCGAAGCCGATTACCTTGAAACCCTGCTTGCCGAATTGAATGGCCAGCGGCAGGCCCACATAGCCCAGACCAATGATGCCGACAACTGCTGAACGGTTGTGGATCGATTCCAGCAATCCGGCGTTGCTTGTATTTTCCTCGTTCGGGTCCATAATTTTTTCCTTTCAATTAATATCAGTTGTTCTTTTGCCGTATGCCGTCGGCAAACCGGCTGCGATACAAGCAAAAGGATTGATTTCTGTTTTTAATAAGAAATAAACTTAAATTGTTGAGCGAAGCGACGTCATTATTCGATGTTCAATGTTGGACGTTCGATGTTCATATTATCAGTTTTTGTTGCATATAAATAACTTAGCGCTTTTGGGGAATACCCTGTCCCCACCTGTCTTCGCGTAGCGTTTTGATGATGAGTTGCATAATGGTCTTGGCTTCTTCTCTTTTCCGGCCGGCGCTCGATGAGGTTGAGAGCCCGTTTCGCAGGTACACGACGGCGTTCCACGTCAGTTCGATGCCTGCCGCCAGCAGGACATGCAGCCAGCCGTATAATTTACGATAAAACCGGTATTCGCTGGTAATCCGAATGCCGATCATCTGGCGGCCCTTGGCCGAGACCCGCTCACCGGTTTTGACGCTGCTCTGTCCGCCCAGGTGAATCACGCCGGCATGCGGGTAAAACACCACCTCCCAGCCCGCCCGGCTGGCCGAAAAACAGTAGTCGATTTCTTCAAAATAAAGAAAATAGCGCTCGTCCAGCACACCAATGGTCGCCATGGTCTCGCGGCGGATCAAAAAATAAGCACCCACCACCCATCCGACTTGTTTGGGCTGGTCGTGATCCCACCAGGTGTAATCCACCCGGCCGAAGAATTTCGATTTGGAGAAACGCGCTGCCAGGCCCGTGATGTGAAGGGTCTTGTTCAATGGCCCCGGCTGCATGCGGGCGGAGGGCTGCATGGTTCCGTCCGGGTCGGTTAACTTGCAGCCCAGCACACCGATGCCCGGGTTCTCATCCATGTATTGAATGGTCTTTTCCAGAACACCTGCGGCCAGAAATGCATCGGAATTCAGCAGCAATACGTAGCGCCCGGTGGCTTTTTCCATGGCCGGGTTGTTGCCGCCGGCAAACCCCCTGTTTTGATCCAGCCGTATCAGCTGCACCCCGGGAAATTCCGTTTGCACCATATCGGCCGACCCGTCCGTGGAGGCGTTATCCACGACGAATACTTCATGCCGGATTTCGGCCGCATGCTGCTGCACATGTTCCAGGCACCGGCGCGTCACCTCTTTTGTGTTGAAAGAAACGATCACCATTGAAACATCAATGATTTTATCGTCGGCGGACCGGTATGTATGGGGCATGAGTCATCTCCGGGTGTATGGCATTCAGCTCAATAAATGAAAGTCTGGAAAAAAATCAATGCCAAATAAACACTTGACCAGGTAGAGAATAAAAATTGCTTCCACCAGTACAATGAGCAGCAGCGTTGCGATAAGGACCTTTGTCGTGAGCGTAAGGATCACCTGCCTGAAAGGCGATGCTGGTGATTCAGGTCTGCCGGAATCGGTGTCTTTTGCCACGCAAAACCGCAGCCAATGTCTTTTTTTGAGTATCCCGAGGGGCAGGCGCAGGTTAAAGCAAGTCCCGCCTGCCGGCGCCGGTAATTGATCCGCCTGGCGATCGGAATGGTCGGCCGGTATAACGGCTCGCATCGATTTATGTCTCCTCCAATGTAATTGTCGCAATAATCGGCGCTAGGCGTTTTCCAGGGGCGCGGCGGGGATGCTTTCCAGCCGTTTTCCCAGTTTCAGCCGCTCAAACTGCCAGGCCCGCAGGGATTTACGAAATCCCGGGTGATCATAGCGCGGTGTGCGCGTCACCCAGCCTTTTAAATACCCCAGAACGATGAGCATACCCCCCACCACGAACGGTCTCTCCCGCATGCGGTATACCCCCACCGCCAGGATGTAAATGGGGTGGGTGCCCATAAAATACTGCCCCCAACCCCAGCGAATGCGGCCGTGATATATGCTTTTGTAAGAAGAGCCCATCAGGCGGTGGTCGTATATCATTACTTCCGGATCCTGAAAACTGCGGGTGCGCCAGCCGGCCATGCGGCAGCGGTGATAAACGATGCCGTCCCACATCACCTGGCGCACAAATCCACCGGCATCCTCGAAGCATTTACGCCGATAAAACTGCATCCCTCCTACGACCATTTCATCCGCATGCCGCTCTTCGGTCAGCTGGCCGTCTCCAAGGTCCAGAAAAAGCTTGCCGCTGGCACCACCAAGATAGGGATCCCGATCGAATTTTGCAAAAATGGTTTCAAAATATTGGTGCCCGAAGGACAGGTCGCCGTCCATCTTACCGATGTAGTCATAATCATCGGTTTGAATCTGGCTGTAGCCGTCGTAAAAGGCTTCGATCACCCCGGGGCCGACTGCGCGTACGCCGCGGTCGGGACGCTTGACGTAGCGGATCCAGGGATGCTCTCGCGCGGCTTCTTGAATAATCTCGGCGGTCCGATCGGTGGAACCGTCATCGACCAGGATATATTCGGTGGCGCGAACCGTTTGATTGATCATGCTCTCGATGGTTCGGGGAAGATATTTTTCTTCATCGCGCACCGGAGAAATAATAACGTAGCGGGGGGTATTTGCATTCATCGGGTTACCTCTCTGAATAATTTGTCCAGAACAGCCACATTTTTGGAAAGTTCAAATTCGGCTTGAACTTTTGCCATGGCATTGGTTCGAAAATCGTTCTGAAGATTGTCATCGGACAGCAGCCGGGCGATGGCCCGGGCGAGTTCAGCTGGATCTTCGGGTTCGGCCAGCAGACCGCTTTGACCGTCTTCGATGAGTTCCGGAATTCCCGAAATCCAGCAGGATATCACCGGCACACCCGCCAGCATGGCTTCCATCAGGACCACCGGAATGCCGTCCATGTCACCGTAGCGGTCTTTTTTGCAGGCCAGAACGAACATATCCAGGCCCTGCAACCACTCCGGAACCTGCTCGTGCGCCAGCGGCCCCTTGAAATGCACCTGCTCCGCCAGATCCCCGTCGCTGACCAGCGCCTGCAATTCGGATTGCATCGGGCCGTCTCCGGCTATTTCGAGATGAAACGCCCTGTTTTGATCTTTAAGTATTTGGCAGGCCCGAATCAAATCATCGATTCCTTTTTTTTCCACCATCCGGCCGAGAGTGCCAATTTTGGGTATCGGATGGGGCGGACGGGCATGGCCGGCGGCAAACGCCCCGGGGTCGACCCCGCAGTGGACGACATGGATTTTATGCCCCGAACCGGCCTTTTGGATCAGAAACTCCCGGTTGTATTCGGATATCGTTACCGCGAATTTGGCGCGCCGCACTTTTTGGTCCAGCAGCCAGCCCCTTTCAAAAATATCGTTGGCGTGGGCGGTAAAACTGAATGGGATGGCGGACATACCGGCGGCGTACATGGCGATGTCGGTGGGGATGTGCGCAAAGTGCACGTGCAGGTGCGTACAGTTTTCATCCAGCAAAATCCGGGCAACACCCGCAGCGACAAGAAAGCGGTAAAGCAGCCCCACCCCGACGCGGTTGAACAGTCCCATCCGGCAGGCGTCGCCGACCGCGGACGCCAGGACGCGCAAATACCGGACGGGCCGCCTGGCCAGCAGGTAGAGATTGTCCCGCAGCACTTTGCTTTTGGGTGTCCGGTAAAGATATTCGGTTCTGGATCCAAGGTCTCCGAGCGCATCCCCTTCGGCCGGGGAATGCGGCAGATGCACGGACAAAGGCACCACCTGATAGCCGCTGTTTTCCAGTCGCAAAATTTCGTTATAGACAAAGGTGGCCGAGAGGGCCGGAATTTCAGGTGCCAGATAAGCAATTTTTAATCGATTCTTCATTGTGTCAATACTTTCGTCAAATTTTCAGCGGAACATAAAAAATGCCGTTATCAGTTAACACATAGAAAGCTAAAAGCGTGCCAGATATATTTTTTTGAATAACATTCTGTAATTTTTAGAAATTGCTCTGATACTAAAATGAGTGAGACAACCGCCGATCTATCAAATTGATAGAAAATAAGGATCAAACCGTCTTATTTTGAGAGCCTCAAAAATAATGAATATCAGATTATCGCCTGCCTTTATGGGTGTGGCAACGGCGCACACCCGGGGCCGGCGGCAGGGGTTATTTCGGATGACCGTTGGACCTCAGCGTGATGTCGTCGTTTAACAGATGGGCAAAATCCGTTTTCCCTTCTGCATACAGCCCCCAGTGCGCCTCGCAAATGGACGGTCCCGCCGACCCCCAATCCTTGACGGCCTGCAGCACCAATTTTTCATCCTGGAAGACATTGATGGTTCCTTGTTCACTGACCACGACTTCTATTCTCACCCACTGTTTCATCGGAAAAGCAAGACGGGCTAAGCGTTTAAATCGGCCCTGGCCGAATTTCGGCACATGAAACAGCACCAGCACCGGCTGCCCGTCCTCGGTGTCCAGGTTCACGCCGAACAGGTCCTGCCAGTTTTTGACATTGGTGTAGGTAGCCAGGCTGACCCAGCCCCGTTCTTGAGCCGGCGGCGCCGACAGCCAGACGTCAAAAGATGAGTAATAGCTGCCGTACAGGCACTTTTCAAGATTGAGGGTGGGATACAGCCGGTGAATCCCCTTCTGGCCCGCAGAACAAAAAATCTGGCTCTCGGAGACATACCCGCGCCCCGAGCCTGTCGGATCGGGTATCGCCATCAACCAGCCGCATGCAGTGTCGGGGTGCCGCCAGAAGTATTCGCTGAAGTCAGCGCTCTCGTGGTTGGCAACCCACTGAAATCCGGCCCGGGAATAGTGGTCCCGGAGCCGGTCGAGTTCGTCTGTGCCGATGGCCGCCGGCGGCAGGGCCATCAGGAGAATTGCCGCAATCATCCATTTCATCGGATCGTCCTTGAGTTTCCCCCCAAAGCAGGATTGTCTATTGCCTCATTTTGATCACCTTGGCCGGAACCCCGGCGGCGATGGCAAAGTCGGGAACATCCCTGGTGACCACGCTGTTGGCGCCGATCACGGCTCCCTCACCGATCGTAACCCCGGGCAGAATGCAGCTGCCGCGCCCGATCCACACATCGCGGCCGATTAGAATCGGCTCGCAGGTGTGGGGCTGATAGCGCATGGGTTCGCCGCGCTTCAGCCCGTGATTGGCATCGCGAATGGAGACATATTCACCGATGATGGTAAAATCGCCGATACTGATTTGCGCATAAGAGGTCAGGGTGCAGCCCCGGTTCAGCCGGGTATCCTCGCCGATTTGAATGCGGCCGCCTTCAACGGTTCTGAGCTCCACGTCCATCCCCAGGCGGCACCGCTTTCCCAGGATGATGTTGGCCGTGCCGCTGACGTGCACCCGTCCGTCGCATTGGACCGAAAAATCCATATCGCTGATGCCCGCTGAAAGGCGTGCCGTGAAATAGATCCGCCGCCAGGTATTGCGCAGGGGGTGCGCCAGTTTGAACAGGAGGACAATCGGCAGTCCCATCATTTTCATCAAGGTGTGCTTCATGCCGTCCTCCACAGCCTTTTCCAAATGCCGCCCAGGGCGCCGGGGATTGGAAGCGAGGATATTTTTTGGCGCTCTTCACCGGAAAAAAAGGATTTTTGGAAAATATTTAATATCAGCAGGCTAAGGGCAACATAGAACAGGCCGACACCCGCCAGGATACCCAGTTTCAGCCATCGCGACGGTTCCGCCGCCGGCCATAAAAAATTGCACAGCATTTTGGCCGGCAGCCCCAAAGCAAACATCATCACCACCGGCGGGAAAACCTTTTGTAAAAACCGCGACCAGGAAACCTCGAAGAGGCGATTGGAACGCCACAGAAAATACAGGGAACCCACCGTCTGGCCGATGCAATAGGCCCAGGCGCCCCCTGCAATGCCCAGCCGATAGATCAAGGGAACCGCTGTCGCCAATATGAGAAACATCGACAAGGTCATGTACTGGATTTCATATTTGGGTTTTCCGATTCCGCGCACACAGGCGGTTCCAATTCCGGTGAACAGGTTGATAAACGTACCGACAGCCAGGATCTGCATGACGTATACGGATTCATCATAGCCTGTACCCACCCAGGTTTCGATGATCTGGGGTGAAAAAAAAATCAAAAATGCATAGGGTATGCTCGAAAACATCATCAGGTAGCGTGTCGAGGCAAGGTAAAGCCGTTTCAGCCGCTGCTGCTGGGAGCTGCCTTCGAGATGTGAAGCGGCCGGCATCAAGGTGCCGGCGATGGCACCCGGCAGCATCAGGCCCATATTGGGCAGTTTCCTGCCAATCTCGTAGATACCCGCAGCCTGCAGGTGAAGGATTTTGGTGATGAAAATCCTGTCCAGGGAGTTGATCAACAACACCAGCAAGCCCAGCAGGTTCATCTGATTGCCGAATCCCACGAATGATTTGAGGGCTTGCTTACGATACAGTTTCAAGCTGATCCGGAGGAAGGGAAATACACGATAGGCAAAGAAAATGCACAAAAGTATGGTAACCACCAAACGTACCACAAATGCCCAGAGCAATGCAAAGACGCCGAATCCCGTCTCAAAAAAGACCAGGATCAATCCGATTTCGATAACCGAGGCAGCCAGAAGGATCTTGCGCACCAGGACGATTCTCTGTTCACCCTCGAGAATGAATTGAAATCCCGCCAGGCTGGAGTTCAGCACGAAAATGGCGGCCGTCCCCAATAAAAGCTTACGCGCGGTTTCGAGCAAGGCCGTGTCGATGCCCAACAGCGTCAATAAGCTGGGAATCAGCAGCCAAAGAACACAGAAAATTACCGCCGAAAAAACGGTCATCGTGATCAAGCCGGTGGAAAGCAGCTCGTTGAGCTTTTCATTTTCGTTGCGGGAGCGGTAATCGGCGGTGTAGCGGATGTATGTATTGTTAAATCCGAAGGCCGTCGTTGCCAGATAGCTCAGAATCACAAAGCAATAAGACCACAGTCCGTATTCCTCGATCGTGACATAGGATAAAATGATCGGTGTGAGAACCAACCGCGATCCCAGGTACCAGACATTGTAGATTACGGTAAAAAGTGAGTTGCGCGACAGTGTTTGAGCCAGGTTTTCTTTATCTATCGACCCGTTTTCCATAAGGTTTCCTGCGCCCTTTTAGCGGCGGTTAACGCTTCGTCCGACGGGGCTCCGCCCGCCCGGCCCGGACGCGGTGGCATCCGCCGGCCTGGTAATATGCCAGATATCCCGGGCATACTCATTGATGGTTCGATCGCTGGAAAACTTTCCCAGGCGGGCCACATTCAGAATGGATTTGCGGACCCAGCCGGCAGGTTTCAGGTAATCTTCGGATACGCGTTGCTGGGAATTCAGGTAAGCCGCAAAATCCGCCAGGTGGAAATAATAATCGCCGTGATCGAGCAGGTTTTGTCGCACCGGCCTGAAAAGTCCGGCCTCAGCGGGACAAAACATGCCGGAGTCGATGGCGTCGACGACCCGTTTGATGTCGTCATTCTGATCATAGTAGCTCCGGGGGTTATACGCGGAACGCATTTGACGGATTTCGTCGACCGTCAGCCCGAAGACATAAAAGTTTTCCGGACCGACTTCTTCGCGTATCTCTACATTGGCACCATCCATGGTTCCGATGGTGAGCGCCCCGTTTAAGGCCAGTTTCATATTGCCGGTTCCCGAGGCTTCCATTCCGGCGGTGGAAATCTGTTCGCTCAAATCGGCGGCCGGAATGATTCTTTCAGCTAGAGACACCCGGTAGTCCGGGATAAACACCACCTTGATCCGGTCCCTGACCCGCGCGTCATGGTTGATGACCTCCGCGACACTGTTGATCAGTTTGATGATCAGTTTCGCCGCGGCATAGCCGGGAGCGGCTTTGCCGGCGAATATGTACGTGCGGGGCGCGGCCGGGAACCGGCTATCTTCGATGATGCTCAAATACTGATGGATGATGTGCATCACGTTGAGCAGCTGGCGTTTGTATTCATGGATTCGTTTGATCTGGACATCAAACAGGGTGTTGACATCGACCGTGATTCCGCAGACCCGTTGAATCAGACCCGCCAGGGTTTGTTTGTTGGTCTTTTTGGCGGCTGAAAACGCCTGCTGAAATTCCGGGTCCGCGGCGGCGGCCTCCAGCTCCTGCAGGCGCTCGAGGCGGGTGATCCAACCGTCGCCGATGGTTTTTGTAATCAGTGCCGCCAGCGGCGGGTTGGCCTTCAGCAGCCAGCGCCGGGGGGTGATGCCGTTGGTTTTATTGTTGAATTTTTGGGGCCACATGTCATAAAAATCCGGCACCAGTTCGCTCTTTACCAGCTGTGAATGCAGCGCGGCCACGCCGTTGACCGAATGGCTGCCGGTGATGGCCAGATGCGCCATGCGCACCTGCGGTGGATCGCTTTCCCCGATGATGGACATGCGCTGCAGACGCCCCGGGTCGCCGGGCCACCGGTCGCTGACCGTCTCCAGCAAACGCCGGTTAATTTCAAAAACAATCTGCATGTGCCGGGGCAGGACCCGCTCCAGCAGGGATACCGGCCAGGTTTCCAGCGCTTCGGGCATCAGGGTGTGATTGGTGTAGCCACAGGTCGAGCGGGTGATCCGCCAGGCATCTTCCCACTCCAGGTTACGTTCGTCGATCAGCAGGCGCATCAACTCCGCCACGGCTAGCGCCGGATGGGTGTCATTCAGCTGGATAGCCACCTTGTGCGGAAAGGCCTCCAGGTTCTGGTGGACCCGCAGGTAGCGTTGCATGATATCGCGCAGGGCGCAGGCCACCAGAAAATATTCCTGAATCAGGCGCAGTTCTTTGCCGGCCGTCACAGAATCCGAGGGATAGAGCAGCTTGGACACGCTCTCGGATTGAATTTTCTGTTCCACCGCCCGGAAATAATCGCCGTCATTGAAGATCTGAATGTCAAACTCTTCCGAGGTCCGGGCCGAAAACAACCTCAGATAATTCACGGTCCGGCCGCCGTGCCCCACCACCGGCATGTCGTAGGGCACACCGACCAGCAGCTGCCAGTCCAGCCACATGGGGTTGTATTGTCCCCGTTTGTCGGCGGCATGTTCAACCCGGCCGTAGAGGGGCACCAGACAGGCTCGTTCGGGGCGTTCAATCAACCAGGGTGACGATATGCCGGACCAGTAGTCGGGTTTTTCGCGCTGGTGACCGTTGATGATTTGCTGTTTGAAAAGCCCGAATTCATAGTTGATTCCGTAACCATAACCGGGCAAGCCCCGGCTGGCCAGCGAGTCGAGGAAGCAGGCCGCCAATCGCCCCAGGCCGCCATTGCCCAGGGCGGCATCGGTTTCGATTTCCTGAACTTCTTCGAGGTCGGCCCCCATTTCGATCAGGGCCTCTTTGCACAGGTCGTACAGGTTGAGATTGTGCAGCGTATTGCCCAGGGTCCGACCCATCAGAAATTCGATGGACAGGTAATACAGGCGCTTGGCATCGGTTTCGCGGCAGCGTGCTTCGGTCGCCAGCATTCCATCGATCATAAACTCGCGCACGGCCAGGGAAACCGCCTGGAACCAGTCATACCGTCCGGCCCTTTCTATGGGTTTGGCGGTCGAGTATTTCAAGTGACGCCGGACGGCTTCCTGGAACCTGGTTTTGATATTTGGCATAATTCGTTTCCGCTGTATTGAACCGAAGGTTCACAAATATATCTTCGGATGGTTAGGAATGGTTTCGCGTCCGGTCATGGTCGTCAGCATCGGGCGGACCACCGAAAAAATGCTTCACCCGCTCCTGCCGCAGCTGGTGTTCCAGCCCGGGATCAAAAACATGCCGTTCATGTTTTTGCAGCAGTTCCAGCCAGGGGTAGGTTTGGGTCTCCATTTCAATTTTATCGATGTACTCATCAACCGGACAAATGAAGCGGGCCGGATTGCCGGCCCACACGGCGTTGTCGGGGACATCCTTCGACACCACCGAACCGGCTCCGATAATGGTTTTTGATCCAATGCCGGTTCCCGGCAGCACGATCACGTTATTGCCGAGAAAACTGTTGCTCCCGATAACGATCGGGCCGACACGGTCACGATGGCCGCTGCGCATGATATTGATCATGATCACCGAAGCGTCGTGGCACAGCAGTTGACATCCCGAGGTAATCCAGGCGTTGTCGCCGAGCTTGACCAAATAGGGATCGGCGATTTGAGCTGCCGTGGAGATAAAG